>NZ_JAENSV010000012.1:0-145362 GCF_016613265.1 Pseudomonas sp. MF6751 | reverse complement strand
AGGCGCGCATTCTACAGCAGCCTCATTTGCTGTCAAGTGGTTATTTTCAGAAGTTTTCGAAGATTTCTTCAACAACTTCAACCACTTGCGCTTGCGATCTCTCGTAAGCGGGAGGCGAATTCTACAGGGATCGCCATGAACGTCAACCCCTTATCCGCAAAAAAGCTAAAAACCCATTCGCCTATAAAATCAGGATGCCTCGCCGCCTCTTCTATATAAGAAGAAGCGTATAGCCCTGGGGCGTGAATACCCCCCAACACAAATGCATCGAGCTCCAACCGGAAGAAGCCCGGCCGAGACCTGCGAAAGCGAGGAGCGAGAAAGAGTGTTGTTTAGACCGGCGAATACCGGAAAGGGAAAACTCAACAGAGATGGTGTCCCAGGGCCGGTTCGAACGGCCAACCTTCCCCTTAGGAGGGGGATGCTCTATCCAATTGAGCTACTGGGACAAATGCCAAATGCTTACCCGGAAGGGCTAGCGACAGACGGCGTGCATCTTAACGGCCGAGGCTGGTTTTGTCATGTCGTCCGTTGGCATTTTGAATGTAGGCCGATACCTGCGAATGCATTCAAAGCCTCTCGCTGCAGACTAAAGCCTTCAGATGCATCGTGCAAATTGCACTGCGCCAATATGCCATCATTGCAAACTGCAACCTCAAACCCCCACGAATTAAATCTAACCCTTTGTTTTTATTGGCCTAATAGGTTGGCACGACATCTGCAAAGTCATACATACAAAACCAATCGTTCCAGGCACCGTGGAGACCATGACTATGAACAGCGCCCTTCTATTAGCACTGAACGCTGTGGCACTGGCCGCGGTGGTGACGTTTCATTTTCAGCCGACCACTACTGAAGACGGCGCGCAAATCAGCCAAGCCATTCCCCACCATCTGCAACAGCGCCCTCAACTGGCACTGATGACTGCCAACCCCCAGTCCCCCATCCGCCTGACCCAAGATACCCAATCTGCCCCAGCGGCCGAGCATTGGGTTTTCTGAGAAAATTATTCATGTCCAAATCTGCCTGGTTATTTCTGTGCCTGACCCTCATGTCCGCCGCACTAGGCCTGGGAGCCACCTCACAACAAGCTCAAACCCTAGCCTTCGTCGCAAGCGCCGTGCTGGGCAGCCTACTGATAATGGCACTCATCAAGGGTCGCCGAATCAAATTCGATCCACTCCTTCGCTAGCCCTACCCAGCCGCCCTCCTCCCTACCTTATGTCGCCTGACACTCGTAAATAGCCGAACAGCTACTAACCTTAAGCTTGAGGGCAAAAGGCCATATCCCTATAGGAAGGGCGCCCTTCGACTCAGATTCCGCGCAGGCCTGGACGAAGATTGCCGAGCTTCGCTGCAGCTGCGGGAAATTTTTCCAACCAGTCCGCAAAAACGCAAATCAGTACTGGCATAAAGCCTGTAGGCGGTTCAATATTTGTCACAGAATTGACGCCAATGAAATGGCAAATCTGAGGCATGATGCGGCCTCTTTGCAATTCGGGTTGAACTTTGGTCGTGAGCCTTGTCTTAACACTCATCTTGCGGCCAATTCCAGAAACCGCTCCCCTGAACTAACCGGTTAAATATATGCGCCCATTGAAACAGGCAATTTATTCCAGCCGTACGGCTGACAAATTCGTCGTACGTCTGCCAGACGGAATGCGGGAACGCATTGCCGAGGTGGCTCGCAATCATCACCGCAGCATGAACTCCGAAATCATCGCACGCCTGGAACAAAGCCTTATTCAGGAAGGTGCCTTGGGTGAAGAGCTGAGCATGCGCCTGGACAGCCCCGAGCTGTCACTGCACGAACGCGAACTGCTGCAGCGTTTTCGTCAGCTCTCCCACCGCCAGCAAAATGCTCTCGTCTCGCTGATCGCGCACGACGTGGAGGCGGCCGCAGAAGCCAATTGATTGACACCTGAAAGCCGAAGCCAGCCCTGTGCTGGCTTTTTTTTGCTGGGAGTTTGGGAATAAGAAACAAAGCGAGGGCAGGTTTGCCCCCGCGGGAAGGATCAGAGCAGGAAGATCGTTGCCAGGCCCAGGAAGATGAAGAAACCACCACTGTCAGTCATGGCCGTGATCATCACACTGGCACCCATGGCGGGATCGCGACCTAGACGCGCCAGGGTCATGGGGATCAATACCCCCATCAAGGCCGCCAGCAACAGGTTAAGGGTCATGGCCGCAGTCATTACCACACCCAGAGACCAACTGCCGTAGAGCAAGTAGGCCACCACGCCAATCACGCCACCCCACACCAATCCGTTTATGAGGCCTACAGCCAGTTCCTTGCGCAACAGCCGTGAGGAATTGGCGGTACTGACCTGGTCCAGCGCCATGGCGCGCACGATCATGGTGATGGTCTGGTTCCCGGAGTTGCCGCCAATGCCCGCCACAATCGGCATCAACGCCGCCAAGGCAACCAGCTTCTCGATGGAGCCTTCAAACAATCCGATCACGCGAGAAGCGATAAACGCGGTAATCAGATTGATAGCCAGCCAGGCCCAGCGGTTATGCAGTGAACGCCAGACCGACGCGAAAATATCTTCCTCTTCACGCAAACCCGCCATGTTGAGGACTTCGGTTTCACTTTCCTCACGGATCAAGTCGACGATTTCATCGATGGTCAGACGACCGATCAACTTGCCGTTCTTATCCACCACGGGAGCCGAGATCAAGTCGTAACGCTCGAATGCCTGGGCCGCGTCGTAGGCATCTTCGTCCGGGTGGAAGCTCACGGTATCGCTGGCCATCAGGTCAGCAACTTTTTTCTCCGGATCATTGACCAGCAGGCGCTTGATCGGCAAAACGCCTTTGAGGATGCCCTCATAGTCGACCACAAACAATTTGTCGGTGTGGCCGGGCAACTCTTTGAGGCGGCGCAGGTAACGCAACACCACTTCCAGGCTGACGTCTTCGCGGATGGTGACCATCTCGAAGTCCATCAGGGCGCCGACCTGATCCTCGTCGTACGACAGCGCGGAACGCACACGCTCACGCTGCTGCGTGTCGAGCGCTTCCATCAACTCATGGACAACATCACGGGGCAGCTCAGGGGCCAGGTCAGCAAGCTCGTCCGCATCCATCTCCTTGGCAGCAGCCAGGAGTTCGTGGTCATCCATGTCGGCGATGAGCGTCTCACGCACCGAGTCCGACACTTCCAGAAGGATGTCACCGTCGCGATCAGCCTTCACCAACTGCCACAGGGTCAGTCGATCATCCAGCGGCAAGGCTTCAAGAATATAAGCGACGTCGGCGGAGTGCAGGTCATCGAGCTTGCGTTGCAACTCGACGAGGTTTTGCCGGTGAACCAGGTTTTCGACGCGGTCGTGGTTCGGACCTTCCTGGCGGTGCGTGAGGTCTTCGACCACGCGCTGGCGCTGCAGCAGCTCGATAACTTGAGCCAGACGATCCTGCAGGCTTTCTTGTGTTTTCTTTACTTCTACTTCGGTCATAGGCGAACTCCACTCCCAGCAGCGGGGCACGCCGGAAGGATCAATCAGTCAATTCATGATTGGTAAAACGGGGTACTGAGTAACTACTGGGTAAGTCCATGGAGGTATTCCACAAGCCCCGGCGGGGCTGACGGGCGCATGATACACCGCCCGGACGTTTTAAACGTTAAAAAACTGGAAAGAACAAGCGCTTGCACGCCAAAGCTCAGTATTGGCTGCATCTATGAAATGCGACGACGCAGGCGCGAGGGAAAACACATGAGAAGGGAGAAAAAGGAGCGTGCCAAATAAAACCTATACAAACGCCAGACGGCAAAAAGCCCGCACTAGGCGGGCTTTTTGTTTGTATGGTGCACTCGACAGGATTCGAACCTGTGACCGCTCGGTTCGTAGCCGAGTACTCTATCCAGCTGAGCTACGAGTGCAGATTGTGTTTTTAGACCAGATCACAACTGGTTAAAGCCAAGCTACCTGCATCGCTGCAACTAACTCTTAAATGGTGCACTCGACAGGATTCGAACCTGTGACCGCTCGGTTCGTAGCCGAGTACTCTATCCAGCTGAGCTACGAGTGCATTTGTTGCCGCGCATTATAGGCCGTTCAATCTCTATGTAAAGCTATTTTTTCGAGTATTTTCAACAACTTACCGAAAAAACCAGATTGCAACGT
Organism: Pseudomonas sp. MF6751; assembly: GCF_016613265.1. Lineage (NCBI taxonomy): Bacteria > Pseudomonadati > Pseudomonadota > Gammaproteobacteria > Pseudomonadales > Pseudomonadaceae > Pseudomonas > Pseudomonas sp. MF6751. The sequence goes on along the minus strand of NZ_JAENSV010000012.1, from coordinate 141,235 downwards.
ACTAAGCAAATAATGGCGGAGAACGGGGGATTCGAACCCCCGACACCCTTTTGAGGTGTACTCCCTTAGCAGGGGAGCGCCTTCGGCCACTCGGCCAGCTCTCCGCAACACGGGGCGTATATTAACCACGTTCCTCCCCGTTTGCAAACATAAAAAACGATAAAAATTAAAGGCTTGGTTCTTCGTCCTTCTCTTTCTTGATCCGCAGGTAGATTTCCTCGCGGTGGACCGCCACCTCTTTCGGAGCGTTAACCCCAATACGTACTTGATTGCCTTTGACGCCGAGCACGGTCACAGTGATTTCGCCATCACCGATAATCAGGCTTTCTGCGCAACGACGAGTCAGAATCAGCATACCTTTCACCTCACGCATTTCAGTTCAGGAACAACAGTCTGCAAAAAAAAAGCATTCGACCTACAACCAAAAGGTCGTAGCCCTACTCGCTAAGTATTGTCGAGCCCATGCAAAAGACCATGTACCCCACAAAAAAATGAAAGGCGCGGTAAACCGCGCCTTCCTGGCAACGCATCACTCGCCCTGTCGGGCCGGAGCATCCAACTCAAAAGCCGTATGCAGCGCGCGTACAGCCAGCTCCAGGTACTTCTCTTCGAGGACGACCGATACTTTGATTTCCGAGGTGGAAATCATCTGGATGTTGATACCTTCTTTGGCAAGAGCCCCGAACATACGGCTGGCAACGCCAGCATGGGAACGCATGCCCACCCCGACGATCGACACCTTGGCAATCTTGGTATCGCCGACCACTTCACGGGCGCCAATCTCGCTCGCAGTGTTCTGCAGGATTTTCAATGCTGCATCGTATTCATTGCGGTGCACGGTGAAGGTGAAATCGGTGGTGTTGTCGTGCGAAACGTTCTGCACGATCATGTCGACTTCAACATTCGCATCGCTGACAGGCCCCAGAATCTTGAAAGCCACGCCTGGGGTGTCTGGCACGCCACGGATCGTCAGCTTGGCTTCATCGCGATTGAAAGCGATGCCGGAAATGATCGGCTGTTCCATGGATTCCTCTTCATCAATAGTAATGAGGGTGCCCGGACCCTCCTTGAAGCTGTGCAATACGCGCAGCGGAACGTTGTACTTGCCGGCGAACTCCACCGCGCGAATCTGCAACACCTTGGAACCAAGGCTGGCCATTTCCAGCATTTCTTCAAAGGTAATCTTGTCAAGGCGCTGGGCCACTGGCACGACGCGTGGGTCAGTGGTGTAGACGCCATCCACATCGGTATAGATCTGGCATTCGTCAGCCTTGAGCGCTGCCGCCAGGGCCACACCGGTGGTGTCCGAACCGCCACGACCCAGCGTGGTGATGTTGCCGTGCTCATCCACGCCCTGGAAACCCGCTACAACTACCACGCGCCCTGCTTTCAGATCAGTGCGAATTTTCTGATCATCAATCTGCAGGATCCGCGCCTTGGTATGTGCGCTGTCTGTAAGAATGCGCACCTGGCTACCAGTGTAGGACACCGCTGGCACGCCACGCTTGTTCAGCGCCATGGCCAACAGCGCAATGGTTACCTGCTCGCCCGTGGAGACGATCACATCCAGCTCGCGCGGCAGCGGCTGTTGATCACCGCTGATGGCCTTGGCCAGATCGATCAGGCGATTGGTCTCGCCACTCATGGCCGACAGCACCACTACCAGGTCATCGCCAGCATCGCGGAACTTCTTAACCTTGTCGGCGACCTGCTCGATTCTTTCGACAGAACCGACCGAGGTGCCTCCAAATTTCTGTACGATCAAAGCCATTTCCAAGCCGCCTCAGCCCGTAAAGGGGCGCCTAATTTCCAATCCACCCGCACTGAACAAGCCCGTGACTAGACCACGGGCCGGTTAACAGTGCTTTAAATACCTGCCTCGACAAATGGCACGGTCAAGGCCAGCGCCGCGTCCAAGGCTGCGGCATCGACACCACCGCCCTGCGCCATGTCCGGACGACCACCGCCCTTGCCGCCCACTGTCGCAGCGGCTTGCTTCATCAAATCACCGGCTTTGAGTTGGCCAGTCAGGTCCTTGGTTACACCAGCAACCAGAACGACCTTATCCTCATGGACACTGCCGAGCAGGATCACTGCGCGACCGAGCTTGTTCTTCAACTGATCGACCAAGGCCAACAGCGCCTTGCCATCCTGGCCGTCCAGGCGCGCAGCCAGGACTTTTACGTCCTTGACGTCAACCGCCGCGGCCGATAGGTCATCGCCCGCAGCGCTCGCCGCCTTGGCCTGCAACTGCTCCAGCTGTTTCTCCAGCGCACGATTGCGCTCCAGCACGGCGGACAGCTTGTCGATCAGGTTGTCGCGGCTGCCCTTGACCAGGCCGGCCGCTTCCTTGAGTTGTTCTTCGGCTGCATTGAGGTAAGCCAGGGCCGCAGCACCGGTTACCGCTTCAATACGACGTACGCCCGAGGCCACACCACCTTCGCTGATGATCTTGAGCAGGCCGATATCGCCGGTGCGGTTGGCGTGGATGCCACCACAGAGCTCTACCGAGAAGCTGCCGCCCATGCTCAGTACGCGGACTTCGTCGCCGTACTTCTCGCCAAACAGCGCCATGGCGCCTTTATTCCTGGCGGTCTCGATATCGGTTTCTTCGGTTTCAACCGGGGTGTTCTTGCGAATCTCGGCGTTGACGATGTCTTCCAGCGCCTTGATCTGCTCAGGCTTGATCGCTTCAAAGTGGCTGAAGTCAAAACGCAGGCGCTGGCTGTCCACCAACGAACCTTTTTGCTGCACGTGCTCGCCCAGCACCTGGCGCAGCGCGGCGTGCAGCAAGTGAGTGGCCGAGTGGTTCAACGCCGTGGCATGCCGTACGTCGGCATCGACCTGGGTGTCTACCGGTGCGCCCACGGTCAAGTTGCCCAGCACCAGCACACCGTGATGCAGGAAAGCCCCGCCGGTCTTGGTGGTGTCGCGCACATCAAAACGACCGGATGTCGAGCTCAGGAAACCGCAATCGCCAATCTGGCCACCCGACTCGGCATAGAAAGGCGTCTGGTCCAGTACCACAACCGCCTCTTCACCTTCGCTCAACACGTCGACCGACTTACCGTCTTTATAGATGGCGACGATCTTGGCCGAGCCCGCAGTCGCCTTGTAGCCGGTGAACTCGGTCGGTACGTCAACCTTGACCAGGGTGTTGTAGTCCAGGCCAAAGGAGCTGGCCGAACGTGCGCGCACGCGCTGGGCTTCCATCTCACGCTCGAAACCGGCTTCGTCGACGGTCAACTCACGCTCGCGGGCGATGTCGGCAGTCAGGTCCATCGGGAAACCATAGGTGTCGTACAACTTGAACACCACATCACCCGGCACCACGGTGCCTTTGAGCTCAGCCAGGTCCTGTTCCAGAATCTTCAGGCCATGCTCCAGGGTCTTGGAGAATTGCTCCTCTTCAGCCTTGAGTACCCGCTCGATGTTGCTTTGCTGTTGCTTGAGTTCCGGGAAGGCATCGCCCATCTCGGCAACCAGCGCGGCCACGATCTTGTAAAAGAAGCTGCCGGTAGCGCCCAGCTTGTTACCGTGGCGGCACGCGCGACGGATGATGCGACGCAGCACGTAGCCACGGCCTTCGTTGGACGGCAGCACGCCGTCGGCGATAAGAAAACCGCAGGAACGGATGTGGTCCGACACCACCTTGAGCGAAGACTGGCCTTCATTGGCGCAGCCAATGGCCGCCGCCGAGGCGCTCAGCAGGTTGGTGAACAGGTCGATTTCGTAGTTGGAGTGAACGTGCTGCATCACCGCACTGATCCGCTCCAGGCCCATGCCGGTGTCCACCGACGGTGCCGGCAGCGGATGCAACACGCCATCGGCGGTGCGGTTGAACTGCATGAACACGTTGTTCCAGATCTCGATGTAACGGTCGCCGTCTTCTTCCGGCGAGCCTGGCGGGCCACCCCAGATATCGTCGCCGTGATCGTAGAAAATCTCGGTGCACGGGCCGCACGGGCCGGTATCGCCCATGGTCCAGAAGTTATCGGACGCGTAGGGCGCGCCTTTGTTGTCACCGATACGGATCATGCGCTCGGCAGGTACACCGATTTCCTGGGTCCAGATGTCATACGCTTCATCGTCCGTCGCGTACACGGTGACCCAGAGCTTTTCCTTGGGCAGCTTCAGCACGCCGGTGAGGAAGGTCCAGGCGAACGTGATCGCGTCTTTCTTGAAATAGTCGCCGAAGCTGAAGTTACCCAGCATCTCGAAAAAGGTGTGGTGACGAGCGGTGTAGCCGACGTTTTCCAGGTCACTGTTCTTGCCGCCGGCGCGTACGCACTTCTGGCTGCTGGTAGCGCGGGTGTAGGCGCGCTTTTCCTGGCCCAGGAAGCAGTCCTTGAACTGGTTCATCCCCGCGTTAGTGAACAGCAGGGTTGGGTCATTGCCTGGGATCAAGGAGCTGGAGGCTACACGGGTGTGACCTTGCTCTTCGAAGAAGCGAAGGAAGGCTTCACGGATTTCTGCGCTTTTCATTAGGTTCTTCCACGGAGGCTGCGGCCAAAGGCCAGTGCGCAACATCATCAGACGGAGCGACGGCAAAGGGCCGCATTATATCGGCCCTTTGCCGGTGGTACAGCGTGTTTATGTGATAGAAACAGTCAATTAGACGGCCTGCACTGTCATTTCTGCGAAAACGCGACGAATGTCTGCAGCACTTGCTCGATCTGCGCCCGGCTGACGTCCAGATGGGTGACCATGCGCAGGCGCGGTGCGGCACTCAACTTGACCCCACGCTCGGCCGCAAAGGCCTTCAGCGCCTGCGCCTGATCGCCTACCTGCACATACACCATATTGGTCTGCACCGGCTCGACGCTGTAGCCGGCCTTGCGTAACTCATCGCCCAGCCATTGCGCGTTGGCATGGTCGTCAGCCAGGCGCTGCACCTGATGATCCAGAGCATACAACCCCGCCGCCGCCAGTGAGCCGGCCTGGCGCATGCCGCCGCCGACCATCTTGCGCAAGCGCCGAGCCTTGGCGATCAGCGCCGCCGAGCCACACAGCACCGAACCGACCGGCGCGCCAAGGCCCTTGGACAGGCACACCGACACCGAATCGAAATGCTGGGCGATTTCTCGCGCATCCACGCCCAGCTTGACTGCCGCGTTGTAGAGACGGGCGCCATCCAAGTGCAGGGCCAAGCCGTGCTCGTGGGTAAATGCACGGGCCTTGGCCAGGTAATCCAGCGGCAGCACTTTGCCCTGCATGGTGTTTTCCAGCGCCAGCAGGCGCGTGCGCGCGAAGTGGAAGTCGTCGGGCTTGATGGCTGCAAGCACCTGGTTCAGATCAAGGGAGCCATCAGCTTGCACTTCCAGGGGCTGCGGCTGGATCGACCCCAGCACCGCCGCACCGCCACCTTCATATTTGTAGGTGTGGGCTTGCTGGCCGACGATATATTCCTCGCCGCGCTCACAGTGAGCCATCAACGCCAGCAGGTTGCTCATGGTGCCGGTGGGTACGAACAGCGCCGCGGCAAAGCCCAGGCGCTTGGCCAACTCAGCCTCCAAGCGGTTGACGCTGGGGTCTTCACCATAAACATCATCGCCGCTGACGGCGCTGGCCATTGCGTCGAGCATGCCGGGGGTAGGTTGGGTCACTGTGTCGCTGCGCAGGTCGATCACGGTCATGAAGGGGGCCTCTAACGGAGTGGATAAGTCCTTTTGTGTGTGATTACTGCGGGCAAAGCCACGGAATATCAAGCCCCTATTGCATTCATTCGAATACCAACCAATCAAACCGATATAAGTTATCGAGACGGCAGCCGTGCAGTTTTCGAAAAACCATGTTAAAAACTCTCCGCCGCCAGGGTTCTGGCGGCAACGTTCTCAGGGCGGGGTGCAATTCCCCACCGGCGGTAATTGCACGCAATGTGCATAGCCCGCGAGCGCTTGGCGCCTTGAACTGCTCAGGCAGGACGGCGACAAGGTCAGCAGACCCGGTGTGATCCCGGGGCCGACGGTCATAGTCCGGATGAAGAGAGAACGGGATTGGCACCTAAGGGCCGCGCGCCTGTTTGCGCATGCGTACCCTTAAATCCCATTCGATTCATAACGCCCTGTTTTTTTCTTAAACAGGAGTCAGAACATGCAACCCACCGCAATCGACAGCAAAAGCAAAAACCATCACGGCGAGCGCGTCGCGTTTATCCAGGCCTGCTGGCACAAGGATATTGTCGACCAATCGCGCAAAGGCTTCCTCGCCGAAATGATCGCCCAGGGTTATCAGGAATCGGACATCGACTTCTTCGAAGTCGGCGGCGCCTTTGAAATGCCCCTACACGCCAAGTTGCTGGCCAAGACCGGCCGTTACGCCGGGATCGTCGCTGCCGCGCTGGTGGTGGACGGTGGCATCTACCGTCACGAATTCGTCGCGCAATCAGTGGTCAGCGGCCTGATGCAGGTGCAGTTGGAAACTGAAGTGCCGGTGTTCTCGGTGTCCCTGACGCCGCACCACTTCCATGCCGGCAGCGAGCACACCACGTTCTTCTATGAGCACTTCGTGCACAAGGGTCAGGAAGCTGCGCGTACCTGCGCCGATACCCTGCACAAAGTGCGGGCGATCTATCAAAGCGAGCCGCAAAAGCGCGTTAGCTGATTGCATCCGAGCCCTGTCCAGCCGAGTTTCTTTGGATCGACAGGGCATATATATAAGTAAAACCAGTGATTGATGTACCGACGATGTAATGGTTTTGAGGCTTACCTCAAAAGAGTTCCCATCATCAACGGAGTCAGCATGTCTGAGATTACCCTTCCAAGCGCTCCGCGCGCTCCCGATAACGTCTGGATGATTGACGGACGAATCAGCGACCCCATCAACCGCACCAAAAACCTCCAAAGGGGCCCGCACGCCCAACTGCCGTTAGCGTTCATCACGCTGCATGCCGATAATACCGTGCTTGTCGAGCGCGAATTGGCCGATGAGCTGCACGATTACCTTGTGTTCACAACCACCGATAAAGCCGACCGAATCTGCGTCGACCTCCCCGCGCAAGGCGAAGGTGAAGGCCTCAGCGTCATAGTCAATACGCAACGTTTCCATGTCACCCTGAACGGGCTCAATCAGTTCGTGGTGTTCCGGACACAGGGCGGTGATGACCTTATTAATGTTGCCGACGATGTCACCCACCCCATCCTGATCGACGCCGGTGAAGGCAGTGATCGCATCTGGGCCGGAGGCGGCTACTCGCGCATTTTCGCCGGCCCCGGCGAAGATATGATCCTGACTCGGCGAGGCGCCTGCTATATCGAGGCAGGTGATGGAAACGACAGGGTTGTTGCCCTCGCCGACGGTGACATGACGGTCTACTCCGGCGCCGGGGACGATACCGTCATTGGCGCCCAAGGGCAGGCCTTTATCAATGGCGGAGAGGGCCATGATCATCTGACAGGGGGAGGCAAGCACAACATCCTGGTGGGTGGGCCAGGCGATGATATTTTACAGGCAGGCCCGCACAGCAATGTGATGTATGCCGGACACGGCATGGATCTGGCACTTCAGCTCAAGCCGAGGGACATAGTCTTCAAAGACTCCAACACCATCCTTGTTGCTGCGCAGCAGTTCAGCGTGCCCGCTTCCACATCAGGGAACAGCTCGCCAATAGATGTCCAGCAAGCGCGGGTGACCGATATCAATTACTACCCTCTGATCCACAGCGGCGTTCGAGTAGTCGGTAGCCTCCAGTTTCAACAACGAGTAAACGATGACCTCTCGCTGCTGGCCCAATCGCCGAACGGGCAACAATTGCTGCAAGCGCTGTACGCCGCGCAATTGATAGGCGGCACCCCAATCAATATCTATGAGTTGCAAGATGAGAGCAACGGGCTGTTTGCGCCGAGCAACGAATCGGAACCCAGGTCATTCATTGAGAATAATCAACGGGGCATACCGGCCTACGGTGGTTCGATCTACTACAATCCGACGTTCATCGGCAATCGAATGACCAACATACCGTTGCTTTATCACGAGCTGTGCCATGCGTACAACGCGGTCACCGGAACCACCCTGCCAGGATACAGCGAGGACGGTGTCGACGGCGACAAGGCCCGTCCGCTCATCCGCAACAGCGAACTGCAGGCGGTGGGCCTGCCTACAGACGCCGCCCCTTTCGACTTCGACAACGACCCGTCGACTCCACCCACCAATTCCAACCCGGTGTCATTCAGTGAGAATGGTATCCGCGAAGAACTGAACATGCCGCCGCGCAAACAGTATTCCTTTAACCCTATTTAAGCTCCGCGGCGTCTTCTGAGGTCGGCACAATTAATATCCCCGCCCGTAGGCCATTCTTGACCTTCGGGTTGGGGAAAATGATATGCGCGCCCTCCTCCTCGATCACCCAACGGGTCTTGGCCACGTCTTCGGCCAACAGGTAGCCCTTGGCCAACGGCGAGAAGTTTTCCACATCCGCCGGCAGGTGCAACAGGAACGCGTCGCTATGCTTGATCACTTCACGGGACACGGCAAACAGCTGCAGGCCGTCCAGGCTCTCGGTCACAGGCTCGGTGCCTTCGATGATCTGCGTGAGGCGAGCCTCCAGGAGACGCACGTCTACACCCTCGTTGTGCCCGAATGGTCGCGCCTTGCCCAATTCAAGGGTGAAGGCCTCGGCGCCCAACTGTTCATAGGTAAACGCGGTGAAGGTGATCGAGGTTTTATTCTGCAGCAACACCGCTTGTATACCGGCAGCGCGCAGGCGTGCCAGCTCGTGGCGCGAATGCTGGCGCCCTTCCTTCCAGGGATACAACGCGAACTGCTCGATTTTCGAACCACGAATCGCGGTATGCAGGTCGTAATGCAGGCGCGAGCGGCCAGGCAGGCTGAAAAAGCTGCGGGCCAATTGCTCAAGCTCGGCGGCGCGCATGGCTTCGGGGCCGATGTTTTGTTCATGACGGCCATTGAACAGCCGGTTGACGTCCAGCTCGAGGTAACGCTCACCGCGGCGCATGGCCTCGGTATTACCGAACAGGAACAGAATACGGGTGCGGGGTTTGATCTCCCCGCGGGCAATGCCATGCAACAGGCGGTCGAGCAATTCGATCGGCGCGGTTTCGTTGCCATGGATGCCGGACGACAGCAGCAAGTCGCTGCCGTTGTCCAGAGCTTCAGGAGGACGCACTTCAAGCGCGCCTTCGCTGAGCCAGCGCATCTGCACGCCGTCGACAGTCAGTTGAATTTTTTGCGCCGGTTCACGACCGGCGAGGGTCAGTTCAAGCAGTTTGCCGAGGGCGAGCATAAGCAGCTTCCTTAGTGGTTGCAGCCTGGGCCATGGACGTGATCGTCGTCGTCACCTTCAACGTCGGCCGGTTCCATTTCCAGTTGCAGGCTCATCAGGTTGGTGGCCAATGGGCGCATCAGCAGGTTGGCGTACTCGGCGTCGCCCTCCTCTACGTCTACGCCAATCAGCAGTTGGCCGCGGCCATCGTGCTGGATCCAGATCTCCTTGCCCTGCCAGACCACGGCGACGCGGGTGCAGGAGGTTTCCAGCTGGGTGCCGTCGGTGTCTTCAAGGATGAGTTTCAGGGTGTCGGTCATAAATAAAATATCTCAGCCGTGTGGCATTAATTGATCTGGAAAGGATAAACCGAGCCCAGTTTAAGGATTTGCGTCAGTTCATCCAGTGCCGTCCGGCACTCAAGCAGCAACTGCGGGTCAGCCAAGTCGGTTTCGCGCAGGCTGTCGCGGTAGTGCTTGCCCACCCATTGGGTCAGGGTTTCGTACAACGGCGCGGTCATGATAACCCCTGGGTTCACGGCCGCCAGCTCGGTTTCATTCAACGCCACGCGCAGGCGCAGGCACGCCGGCCCGCCGCCATTCTGCATGCTTTGCTTGAGGTCGAAGACCTTGACTTCGCGGATCAGCCCGCCGGAAGCGGTCAGACCTTGCAGGTACTGCCACACGCGCTCATTGGCGCGGCACTCTTCCGGCACGATCAGCAGCATCGAACCGTCAGGACGAGTCAGCAACTGGCTGTTGAACAGGTAGGAACGCACCGCGTCCTCGACACTGACCAACGCGCGAGGCACACAAACCGACTGGAAGTTGCCGCCCAACTTACCCAACTTGCCGTGCAGCTCGGCAAGCATCTGTTCGGTGTTGAGGAACGCATCCTCGTGATAGAACAGCACTTCGCCGTTGCCCACTGCGATCACATCGTTGTGGAACACACCCGCGTCGATCACCGCCGGGTTCTGCTGGGCGTAGACCACACCGTCATCCTTCAAGCCATGCAGGCGCGCAACGGCCTGGGAGGCTTCGAGGGTCTGGCGCGCCGGGTACTTCTGCGGGGCCGGGTAACGGGGGTCGAAAGCACTACGGCCGAAGACGAAAAACTCGACGCCCGCCTCGCCGTACTCACGACAGAAACGCGTGTGGTTGGCCGCGCCTTCATCGCCAAATTGCGCCACGGCCGGCAAGGCGGCGTGGTGAGCGAAATGCTTGCCATCGGCGAACATCGCCCCCAGCACTCGGCTGGTGGTGGGGTGCTCGATGCTGCGGTGGTATTTGCAATTGAGGTTGGCGGCGGTGAAATGCACACGGCCGTCTGCGGTGTCGGCGCTTGGGCTGACGGTGGCGGCGTTGGCTACCCACATGCTGGATGCCGAGCAACTGGCCACCAGCAAAGGCATGGCCTGCTTGGCCGCCTGCTGAATCACCTGGGCGTCAGTGCCATTGAAACCGAGGTTGCGCAACGCGGCCACGTCCGGGCGTTCCTGGGGCGCCAACACACCTTGCACAAACCCCATGTCCATCAGGGCTTTCATTTTCTGCAGGCCCTGCAACGCCGCTTCCTTCGGGTTGGAAGACTGCTGGCTGTTGCTTTGGGACGCGACGTTGCCGAAGGACAAACCGCCGTAGTTATGGGTCGGCCCCACTAGACCGTCAAAATTGACTTCACAGGATTTCATCGGCGAGGCTCCACGAACATCTGTTTTTATAGGCATCAAATCACTTGAATACACCACAGATCCATTGTGGGAGCGGGCTTGCTCGCGAAAGCGGTGGTTCAGTCACTTCAAATGTTGAATGAAACACCGCATTCGCGAGCAAGCCCGCTCCCACATTTAGATCAGCGTTATACCTGGCGTGAGCGTTGCCGGGACTATCAGGCTTGGCGTCTCCAGCGACGCCACCGGGTACGCGCAATAATCCGCCGCGTAATAGGCACTGGCGCGATGATTGCCCGACGCCCCGACACCACCGAACGGTGCGGTACTGGCAGCGCCGGTCAACTGCTTGTTCCAGTTGACGATACCGGCGCGGCTTTCCAGCCAGAATTGCTGGTAACGCGCTTCGGAGTCCGACAACAGGCCAGCGGCCAGGCCGTACTGGGTGTTGTTGGCCTCAGCGATGGCACCGGCAAAATCCGCATAGCGGATCACCTGCAGCAGCGGGCCGAACAGCTCTTCGTCTTCACGTTCCGTCACCCCGGTTACGTCGATGATTCCAGGGGTCAACAAAGCGGCCTGAGCCTGAGGCTGGGTCATCTCCAGCAGCGCCACCGCGCCGTTGGCCAACATCAGTTCCTGGGCTTGCATCAGGGTTTTGGCCGCAGCGAGGGAGATCACCGAGCCCATGAACGGCGCCGGTTGCTGGTCGAAAGCGCCCACTTCAATGCTCGCACTCACCGCCACCAGGCGCGCCAGCAAGGCATCACCCCAGGCACCTTGCGGTACCAGCAAGCGGCGCGCGCAGGTGCAACGCTGGCCCGCCGAGATAAACGCCGACTGGATGATGGTGTACACCGCCGCATCCACGTCGGCGACTTCGTCCACGACCAGCGGGTTATTACCGCCCATTTCCAGGGCCAGGATCTTGTCGGGGCGCCCTGAGAATTGCTGGTGCAAATGGTTGCCGGTGCGGCTGGAGCCGGTAAAGAACAGGCCGTCGATGCCTGGGTTGGCCGCCAGGGCGATGCCGGTTTCCCGCGCGCCTTGCAGCAGGTTGAGCACGCCCGCCGGCAAACCGGCTTCGATCCAGCACTGTACGGTCAGCTCGGCGACCTTGGGGGTCAGCTCGCTCGGTTTGAACAGCACGGTATTGCCCGCCAGCAACGCCGGGACGATGTGCCCATTGGGCAAGTGCCCAGGGAAGTTGTAAGGGCCGAACACCGCCACCACACCGTGGGGTTTATGGCGCAACACAGCGGTGGCGTCGCCCAGGGGGCCGCTCTTCTCGCCGGTACGCTCGCGGTAGCTTTGCACCGAGATCGCAATCTTGTTGGCCATGCTGGTGACTTCAGTGGCCGACTCCCAGAGTGGCTTGCCGGTTTCTTCGCCAATGCAGCGGGCGATTTCATCGGCACGGCTTTTAAGCCTAGCGGCGAAGGTTTCCAGCACGCTGATGCGTTCTTCGAGCGGGCGCTTGGCCCATGCCGGGAATGCCTGACGCGCAGCCTGCACGGCGGATTCGACCTGTTCAGCACTGGCACCATTGCCAGCCCACAGCACTTGCTGAGTCACCGGGTTGCGCGATTCAAACAGCTCACCCTGGCCAGCCAGCCAGCTCCCTGCGATATACAGCGAATTCATTATTTGGACTCCCGAGCAGCAGACAACGCAACAGCACGCACTTGATCACCCACCACCAGTTGCAGGCGCTTGGCGGTCTGTGGATCGACCACCAGCGTACCTGCCGCCAGACGGGCCGGAGCGGCGGTGATACGGCATTCTTCGCGCTTGCGGTTATGGATCAGGAACGGCGTGGCGTCGTCCCCCGGCGTGCCGATGGCCAACACCAGTGACTGGCTGTCGCGCACCGCACGGATCTTGCTGGTTTCACATTCCACCGCCGGGCCGGCGTCGAAAATATCCACATAGCCCTGGTAGCTGAAGCCTTCGCTCTTGAGCATGCTCAGCGCCGGCTCGGTGTCCGGGTGGACCTTGCCGATCACATTGCGCGCGTCTTCGGAGAGAAAGCAGCTGTACAGCGGGAACTTGGGCATCAGCTCGGCGATAAAAGCTTTGTTGCCCACGCCCGTGAGGTAGTCGGCCTGGCTGAACTCCATCTTGAAGAAGTGCCGGCCAAGGCTTTCCCAGAACGGCGAACGCCCGGCGTCGTTGGACACACCGCGCATCTCGGCAATGATCTTGTTGCCGAACAGTTGCGGGAACTCGGCGATAAACAACATGCGCGCCTTGGCCAGCATGCGACCGTTGAGGCCGTTGCGGTAATCGGCATGCAAAAACAACGAGCACAATTCGGAATTACCGGTGAGGTCGTTAGCCAGGAACAGCGTCGGTATCTCACGGTAGATATTCAGTTCCTGGGAAGCGCTGACAGTCAGCCCAACCCGGAAGTTGTACCACGGCTCGCGCAGGCCAACGGCGCCAGCAATGGCGGAGATTCCCACCACGCGGCCTTCGTCGTTTTCCAGCACGAACAGGTAATCGGCATCGCCGCGCCCGGCTTCGCCGCGAAAGGTTTTTTCCGCCCAGCCCACCCGGTGGGTCAGGCGCTCTTCGTTGGCCGGCAAGGTGGTGAGGCCGGTGCCAGTGCTGCGCGCCAGGTCTATCAGGGCCGGTAAATCGCTGCTGCGTACGGGACGAACGATCATGCTATCTCCTCGAACGGGCCGCTGTTGTCAGCCACCCGCGAAACTCTCTTTTTAAACCGCAACCAGGCGCACACTGGCGCCTTCGCCAACACCCAGCGCTTCGGCTGCCGCCAGGTCCAGGGTCACTGGTTTGCCGGGCGCGTAGTCAAGCTCCAGCATCACCGCACGGTAATCCTGCAACTGCGCGTTGCTCACCAGGTACTGGCGGCCAACACCCTTGACCATCTCACCGATTTTCACTGGCACCACGCGGCTCTGGGCAATCGAGCGAATGCCCGAGACCCGGGCGTGCAGCGTCGGGCCACCGTCGAAGATGTCGATGTAATGGTCAGTTTCGAAACCTTCACGCATGAGGATGTCGAAGGTGATTTGCGCACGCGGGTGCACCTGGCCCATGGCTTCTTGCGCTTCGTCCGGCAGCAGCGGCACGTAGATCGGATAGTGCGGCATCAGCTCGGCGAGGAAGGTACGGCTTTTCAGCCCGCACAGGCGCTCGGCGGCGGCGTAGTTGAGGTCGAAGAAGTTGCGGCCAATGGCATCCCAGAACGGCGAGTCACCGTTCTCGTCGCTGTAGCCGACAATCTCGGTCACCACCGAGTCGGCAAAGCGCTCGGGATGGCTGGCGACAAACAGCAGTCGGCCACGGGAATTGAGTTCCGACCACGGCGAACCGACCAGCGCAGGCTTCACGTAGAAACTGGTGAGCAGGCTGTTGCCGGTAAGGTCGTGGCACTGGGAAAGCACGTGGATCTTGTTGTGGATCTTCAGCTCGCGGGAGGCGTGCACGAAGGTCTCGTTACGAAAGCTATAGAACGGCTCGGAGTAACCGGCCGAGGCCACGATGGCCGAGCAGCCGGCGAGCTTGCCGGTCTCGGTGTCTTCCAGCACGAAGAAATAGCTCTCTTCACCGTTGAAACTCACCTCGGCCGCAAAAGAAGCTTCGCTGGCCGCGATCTTGTCGCTCAGGCGTTCCACATCATCCGGCAAGGAGGTGACACCAATCGGGCTGTCCGCAGCCAGACGCTGTACCTCGCCCAGATCAGCCATTTGCGCGGGGCGCATCACCAGCATGGTGTCACTCCTTAACTCGAAAACTCACAGAGGAAAAAATGCCGGACACAGGCCCTGGATACACATCGGTCTCAATGTGTAAGCAGATCCATGTGGGAGCTGGCTTGCCCGCGATACAGGCAACTCGGTATATCAACGGCACCGAGGTGATGCTATCGCAGGCAAGCCAGCTCCCACATTTGTTCAGGTCCGGCCAATAAAATGTGTCGCTATCAGGCTTGCGTCAACGTCTTCACAGCACGCTCAAAACGATCCAGGCCTTCATTGATGTCCGCCTCTTCCACCACCAGGCTCGGCGCAAAACGCACCACGTCGGGGCCGGCTTGCAGGATCATCAAGTTCTCTTTTTCGGCCGCGTTGAACACGTCCTTGGCCTTGCCTTTGAAGGCATCGCTGAGTACGCAACCGATCAACAAGCCCATGCCACGCACTTGGGTGAAGATGCCGTACTGCTTGCCGATCTGCTCCAGGCGCGCCTTGAACAGGTCGTGCTTGGCATTCACACCCGCCAGCACTTCTGGAGTGTTGATCACGTCGATCACCGCTTCCGCTACCGCGCACGCCAGCGGGTTGCCGCCGTAGGTGGTGCCGTGGGTGCCGACCACCAAGTGCTTGGCCAGGTCTTCACGGGTCAGCATCGCCGCAATCGGGAAGCCGCCGCCCAGGCTCTTGGCGCTGGTGAGGATGTCCGGGGTCACGCCGTAATGCTGGTAGGCAAACAGGTGTCCGCTGCGGCCCATGCCGGTTTGCACTTCGTCGAACACCAGCAGCGCGTCGTTCGCGTCGCACAGTTCGCGGGCGCCTTGCAGGTAAGCCAGTTCGGCTGGCAGTACGCCGCCTTCACCCTGGATCGGTTCCAGAACCACGGCGCAGGTCTTATCGGTGACCGCCGCTTTCAGCGCAGCCAGGTCGTTATAAGGAACGTGGGTGATGCCGGTGATTTTAGGCCCGAAACCATCGGAGTACTTCGATTGGCCACCGACGTTGACGGTGAACAGGGTACGGCCATGGAAGCTGTTCAGCGCGGCTATGATCTCGTACTTCTCGCTGCCAAAACGGTCGAACGCCACGCGACGGGCCAGCTTGAAGGCGGCCTCGTTGGCTTCGGCGCCGGAGTTGCAGAAGAACACGCGCTCGGCAAAGGTGGCGTCGATCAGCTTGTGGGCCAGGCGCAGCGCCGGCTCATTGGTGAACACGTTGGAGACGTGCCAGAGTTTGTTGGCCTGTTCGGTCAAGGCACCGACCAGTGCCGGGTGGGCGTGGCCCAACACGTTAACCGCGATGCCGCCGGCAAAGTCGATCAGCTCGCGACCGGCCTGGTCCCACACGCGCGAACCTTGGCCACGCACAGGAATAAAGGCAGCAGGTGCGTAGTTGGGCACCATCACCTGGTCGAAATCGGCACGTTGCACCGGGGCTTGCTCAACGGACATCGGAGTCTCCTGAAGAGGAACGCCTGCCTGGAACTGGCGGGCGATGCAGGGATTGTAAGGACAGTTTTCAGTGGGGCCTTGTCGCCAAGCGACAACTTCTTATAGCGCCAACCCGTGTTTTTCGCGGGTTTACGCCAATGCGACAAATAGCGTCGCAATGGCGCAGTTTAAACGCTGCGGCAGGTTTACGTCAGGATCATGCAGCGAAAGGGTTGGCGCGCCCTGACGATCTAACCGCGCCTACCCGAGTTCCGGGCAGCACGGCCTCATAAGCAAGGGAGGCAAGCGCAAGATCTGCGGGTTTCGTTGCGGGCATCACTATATATGCTCCCGCCCTGCATCAAAGTTGGTGTGATGTCGCTGCCTCAACTCAATGAAGATCCAGCCCATGCCCACCCCAACTCAAACCTCGCTCTCCCAACACCTCGCACAAGTCGCAGCCGTAGTGCCCGCCGAGGTCAACCCCCGCCTACCGAAATGGCTAGGGAACGCCTCAAGTGCCCGGCGCCAGGCCCTGAAAAACAGCCCAATTGAATTCGCCGATTGGTATGGCGATGCCAACCGCACCCAGCAAGCTCCCGCCAAGAAGGCCCTGGAGAACAGTTGGAAGGCACAAAACCAAGTCGACAGCGCCCTATCCACGCTCCAAACCCCGCAGGCATTTGCCGCCCCCTTGCTGCAGCAGGCACTCAAGCAGCAGTACGACGCCGACTGCGACGTCAGCGCTATTTATCTGCGCTTGTATATCCCACAGACCACACCGCTGCTTCCCATAGAAACTGGCGCCAAAACCTGGACTGTTTCACTGGTGGAGGCGGCATTGCACAACTTTGATGCGGACGAAAGCAAGCCGACGGCATATGCCCCAGAGTCGACATTCATTACTCAGCCCTCCGCCACCGGGCAATTCAACACGTTGCCCCAATTACGCGAGAAAATCAGCATCGCGCAATTCATCGGGTTATGCCGCACGCTGGATGTCGGCAAGCAATACCAGCGCTACCTCAAGAACCTTTTGGGCTTCAATGACGCGGCGATCAAGGCTCAACTGCGCCAAAAGGTCATCAACAGCCTGAAAGCCGACGCCCAAGCCAGCTTGCATATGGCGCAGCTGAAAAAAGATGTATCGCCCCAAGCGTTCAATGCACTTCGCAGCTTTCTCAAAAACCTGATCGGCGACCTGAACGGCAGGCCGTTGCTGTGCCATGACCTTAGCCTGATGAACGCCCCCTTGACCGGCATCGTGCTGTTCGCCGCCGACCTGGAGTCCAATCGCAGCGCCGTCCCGATGGTGGCCTATATTCCGGGCGACCCGCAATCGCCGCTCAAGTATTACGCCAACGGTCAGGCCTTCATGCAGGACCTGGCGAACAAACTGCGCAGCGCCGACTATCAGGCGTTTTTCAGCCGTTTCGTCAGGCATGAACAGCGCGGCTACTTCTTTGCCGATCTCAACAGCCGCTTATCACAGGTCGTCTGGCACGAGCATGTTTCGGGCGACCCCCGCCCTGTCTGGCGTGACGAACCCGTGGCCAAACCCAACCTGCAATTTTATGCGACGAAAATCACCAACGACCTGTACGAACACCTGTATGAGAACAAGCTTGATAAGTTGCTCAACGATGCTCGCGTAACGGCCATTCCCACCGCCGACGCTGACAGAAATGCTCGCTGGCGGCACTGGGAGGTTGTACAGAAAATCGGTGAAGCCATTCTCGAAATCGCCGCCTTCATCGCAACACCCTTTGTTCCGCCGCTGGGCTTACTGATGCTCGGCTATACCGCCTATCAACTGCTCGACGATGTGTTCGAAGGCGTGCTCGACTGGGCCGAAGGGCTCAAGCGCCAGGCATTCGGGCACCTGATGTCAATCCTTGAGCAAATGGTCCAACTGGGGATGTTCGCGGTCGGCGCACCGATCGCCGAAAACCTGTTGCGACAGACGCTACCGAAGGCGCTATGGGACTTCTTTGACAGACTCACTCCAGTGACCACCGACCGTAAAACCCGTCTGTGGAACCCCGACCTGGCGCCCTACGTCCATGACATTCAATTGGTTCCAGGGTCGCGCCCCGGCCCGCAGGGATTACATGCCCATCAACAAAAGCAGATCCTGGCGCTGGACGGGCAATTTTTCTCCATCAAGCAACCCTCGGGCAACGCTAGCCTTGAACATCCGACGCGCCCCCACGCCTACCGCCCACGCGTACTGAGCAATGGCAAGGGCGCCTGGTTGACGCCCGTGGATCGCCCGTTGACCTGGAATCGCACCACCTTGCTGCGCCGGCTCGGCCCATCTGCCGAAGGTATCAGCGAAGCCGGTTTTGAAAGAGCCAGTCGCATCAGCGAGACCAATGATGACGTCCTGCGCAAACTGTACATGGACCACCAACCGCCGCCGCCGCTGTTGGCCGACACACTCAAGCGCATCCGGGTCGATGAGCAGTTGCAAACTTTCATCGACCAGATGAACAGCGATGACCCTGCGATGTATCAGAAGGCTGATACCCAAACGCAACTGTGGCTGCTGAGCCAGACGGGCCTATGGCCCGAATCCAAGACCCTGCGGTTTCTCAACGCCAAAGGTGAAACCGTCTGGGAGCACAAAGGCCATAAAAACGCCGCCGTGGCACAGATACACGAAGCCCAGATGAACAAGGGCGATTTGCTGACGATCGTGCTGGAAACCTTGAACGAGTCGGAACGCAAAACCTTGCTTGAAGAGCCGTTCGGCCCCACGCCCACCCTGCCTGCACGCACCGCCAAACTGCGCAAACAACTGGCACGCGCAGCTCAGAAAAGCCGCACCTCGCTGTTCGACTCGCGTTATCGCGGGCTGGAGATAACCGCTGACGCACGCCTGCAAACCATCATCGACGCCGCGCCCGGCCTGCCAACGAGTGCCGCTGAAGAGGTATTACGCGGCTCCACCGGCCAGCAGTTGCTGGACATCGACCAAGGCAAGCTACCCGCACCGGTACTTGAGCGAGCACGCTGGGCCGCTCATCACGTTCGAATCAGCCGGGCGCATGAAGGGTTGTACATGACCGCTCTGGAAAACAGCGACACCCACCGCCTCGCCCTGCACTCGCTGGAAAACCTGCCGGGCTGGTCGCCGTCTGTGCGTCTGGAAGTGCGCGATTTCAAGCAAACCGGCAAGCTGCACGATGCAATCGGCGATCCTGAAGCACCGATCAAACGCACCCTGGTGCGTACCATCGAAGGCGAGTACATCCCTGAAGACGAAAAAGGCATGCTGCTTGCCGAAACGGATTTTTACACTGCCGTCCTGCAGGCCCTGCCTGACACTCAGCGCGATGCGCTGGGCATTCATATCGGCCAGGGTCCGTTGTTGCGGCAAACCTTGAGCCAGCGCCCCCTGACACGTGAAGCGCTCGGCGCGTTGTTGGCCCAGGATCCAGTGCGCAAACCTGCCTACGACCCCAGGCTGATGCGCCTACCCGGCGGCATGGAAGGCTACCCCGCCACACCGCCAGAGGCCGGCAACACCCCCGAATTAGCGTTGTTACACGAGCTGTACCCTGGCCTGAGCCCGCAAGAGCTGGCTCAGACACTGGACATTTTGAACAGCTATCCCAGCACTCCCTTACAGACGCTCCGCTACCTGAAAAACGAGCTTTTACGACTCAAAACCGATCTGATGGCCTGGCGCTCGACCCTCTTGCAGGCCTCTCTCAACACCGATGCCCCGCTACCTTCTTCCGCCGTCGCCGAAGCGGAACTGCACCGCTGGATATGGACACAAGAACTGCTCCGCGGCTGGCGCCATGAAACGCCGATCGATACTGACCACGCAATCGGACGCGCACTGAACCTTGGCTACCCCATACACGGCGAACTGCCTGTACTCAATGCAAACTTCGATCACATTTCCAGTTTGACGCTAAAGGGTTACCCCACTACCCGGGGAGCGCCAGGTTTCCTCACCCACTTCCCCAACCTACGTACGTTGCATCTGAGCGACGTTGCCCTCAACACAATTCCTCCCGAGGTCATCGCACTTTCTCACCTTGACAGACTGACGCTGCGCAACTGCAACCTGACCCTGCAAAACCACACAGACCTTGCTCCCTTCACAGGACTCAAAAGCCTGGACCTATCCAACAACAATCAGCTGTCACGGTCTCCCAACCTTGGGCACATGCCCGAACTACAGACGCTGAACCTGAGCGGAACCCATATCTCCCTGTTTCCCGAGAACTTGCTCAATCGCCCCCAACTAGTCAGCGCCGATCTGAGCAACAACTATTTGAGTCGGCTGCCTGATTTGATCTTCCAGCTGCCAGGCAATGCCGCCAAAGCCTTTAACCTGTCAGGCAACGGGTTCTCACGCGCCACGCTGCAGAGGATCAAAGCCTATTGCCAGGCAACCGGCGAACATTTTGGTGCTGATGCCAACCCCGCGCAGCGGCTTATGGTGCAAGCGCTTTACCCCAAGTACAGCGTCGACCAGGCGAATAACTTCATCTTCAGGCTGCCCGGCGGCCTGGACGACTCAATGGCACACTTGGTGCGCTTGAAAGCGGACTACGAGCGTCTTCAAGCCGATTTGCAGGAATGGATAGTGAGTGTGCCGGCACAGCATCCGCTTACGAGGGCACCACTGGACGAGCAAGCGCAGGCTCAGCAGCAGTTGGTGCGAGACGAACTCAAAACAGTGCTGGAAGCAGCCTGGCGACGGGAAACAGCTCTGGACTCCGACCAAGAGCCGCCAGCCGCCTCCCATGAAATGGAAGTGACGCTGGCGCCGCTAGGCGATCTACCGTCATTGAATATCGATTTCGAGCACATTTCGAAGCTGGAATTGAGGGCAGAGGAAACTACGTCGATTCCCCAGGGATTTCTCGAGCACTTTCCCAACCTGGAAAGCCTGCTGATCTACCGCTATGCCTTGAACGACATCCCAGGCGCCGTGTTCAATCTACCCAAACTCAAGTCACTGAGCCTTGCAAACAGCCATATTCGCTTGACCACCACCAGCGCCGACGCCCTGAGCGACCTGCAAAACCTTGAGTACCTGGACCTGAGTCATAACCCGCTGGGCGTCGCGCCCGACATCAGCAAAATGTCGGGACTGACAGGTTTGATGATCGAAGAAGCTGGCCTCACGCAAGTGCCGAACGGAATATTCAACCTGCCATCGCTTGATCAAGTGAGCTTGCGCAACAACCAGATTAGCGAGCTGCCCAGCGACCTCCTTGAGATGGATGCAGACAGAGCCCAGGGCTTCGACCTCAGCGGCAACCCGTTCTCGCCCGCGACGATCGCCATGCTGCGCCGTTACTACAACCGCACGGCGGTAAACTTCGATGTACCGGAAGCTTTACAACCCCCGCCGATCAATCCCAACCAGGACTCCGTCAGCGGTGGACCCGACACAGAGGGCGATGAATAGCCCGCCGCTCAACCGCGCTCGGAGGGCAACGACGACAACTCGAACGGGCTGCTGCTGCGCCGTTGGTTGCGGTCTTCACGGGGAGTAGCGCCGAAGAAGTTACGGTAGGCGCTGGAGAAATGCGGCCCCGAGGAGAAGCCGCACGACAGGCCGATCTGAATGATCGACTTGCTGGTTTGCATCAACATCTGGCGCGCCTTGTTCAGGCGCAGTTCCAGGTAATACTGGCTGGGAACGCGGTTAAGGTACTGCTTGAAGATGCGCTCCAGCTGTCGTCGTGACACGCACACGTGCTGGGCAATTTCATCGGTGGTCAGCGGCTCTTCAATATTCGCTTCCATCAGCAACACCGCCTGGGTCAGCTTCGGATGGCTGGAGCCCAGGCGGTTTTGCAACGGAATGCGCTGGCGCTCGCCGCCTTCACGGATGCGCTCCACCACCAATTCTTCAGACACGGCACCGGCCAACTCGGCGCCATGGTCACGGGCCAGTACCGCCAACAGCAGGTCAAGTACCGACATGCCGCCGCAAGCGGTCAGGCGATCACGGTCCCAGTCAAACAGGTGGCTGGTGGCGATGACCTTGGGGAAACGCTCGGCGAAATCGTCCTGCCAGCGCCAATGCACGGCAGCACGATAACCATCCAGCAAACCAAGCTGAGCCAATGGGTACACGCCCGCCGATAACCCGCCGATCACGCAACCAGCCCGAACCAGCTGCTTGAGCGCTGTGCTGAGCTGGGAGGCGATGGCGGCAGGCGGCTCATCCGCCAGCAGGAACAGTTTCTGAAAACCTTCCAGCTTGCCAGCCCACGGCTCGCCCGGCAGTTGCCAGGCCCCCTCGGTTTGCGGCTCGGCCTGCAGAAACGACAACTCGTAGACCACATCCGGATGTACCCGCTGAGCAACGCGCAAGGCCTCCTCAGCCAGCGCAAGCGTGAGTGCTTTTGTGCTGGGCCAAATCAGGAAACCAATTTTGTGGGCGGTCATGGAGTGCTATCCGGAGCGAAAACGGTGAAAGAAGCTGTGGGCCAATGCTAGCCCGTAATCAACTACAAATCCCAAAACAAACACAGATCAAAAGTGGGAGCTGGCTTGCCTGCGATGGCGGTGGGTCAATTAACACATCATTGGCTGATGCATCGCTATCGCGGGCAAGCCAGCTCCCACAGGGAATCGGGGCTTACCTCAAGACTGCGGAGCATGCACTATCCCGGTGCACAAAAGCAGTCTTGATTATTTCAAACTGCCAGAGAGGAACTGCTGCAACCGTTCCGACTGCGGGTTCACCAGCACTTCCCTCGGATTGCCACGCTCTTCAACAATGCCTTTGTGCAAAAACACCAACTGGTTCGACACTTCCCGGGCAAAGCCCATTTCGTGGGTCACCACCACCATGGTGCGGCCTTCCTGGGCCAGGTCCTGCATGACCTTGAGCACTTCGCCCACCAACTCCGGATCCAGCGCCGAAGTAGGTTCGTCGAACAGCATCACCTCAGGTTCCATCGCCAGCGCACGAGCAATCGCTACGCGCTGCTGCTCGCCACCGGACATGTGGCCCGGGAACGCATCCTTACGATGGCCCACACCAACTTTGGCCAGGTAATGCTCGGCCTTTTCACGGGCCTCTTTCTTCGATATGCCCAACACGTGCACCGGGGCTTCCATCACGTTTTCAATCGCGGTCATGTGCGACCACAGGTTGAAATGCTGGAACACCATGGACAGGCGTGAACGCATACGTTGCAGTTGCTTGGGGTCGGCAGCCTTCATGGCGCCGTCCTTGTTGGCCACCAGTTTCAGCTCTTCGTTATTGAGCAGAATCTTGCCGGCGTGGGGCTGCTCCAGCAGGTTGATGCAGCGCAAAAAGGTACTTTTGCCCGAACCGCTGGAACCGATGATGCTGATCACATCACCGGCGGCGGCGGCCAGGGACACACCTTTGAGCACTTCATGACTGCCATAGCGTTTATGCAGGTCTTGGACTTCAAGCTTGTACATGCGGTCGGTTCTCACAAAAACAGGTGGTCAGTCGTTGAGCAAGCGCCCGTGACGCAGCGCTTCGCGCCCCGCCACCTTGGCCAGCCAGAAACCCGCTTGGGCATAACGTAGCCGTTCAACGGCAAACAACACCCCCGAGGTGCCCGCGCAAATAGTGCTTACGCGGTCGGTCAGGGGGTCAATCACTTCAAAAATCTCGTCGCCGGTTTCTACCCAGTCGCCCGCTTTACGCAGGTAACTGATCACCCCGGCATGGGGCGCGAACAGCAGTTCGGTGCCCTCAAAAGGCACACCTTCGCAAGGTTCGTGTTGCGGCGCGGGCCACTCGCCCTTGATCAAGCCTTGTTCGGCGAGGAACGCAAGGATGCCTTCGGCGTGGAAGATGGCTTCATCACGGCCGGTGTCGGCCTGGCCGCCCAACTCCAACGTCGTTGCCAGGCAGGCCAGCGGAATCTGCGCCTGCGGGAACGTGCGCGACAAACGCAGCCACGGCAACGAGCACGCCTCGTCAAACGAACTGCCGCCGGAATCTTCCGCCAGCAGGCCGACCTTCACATTCAGGTGTGCCGACAGCGACCGCCACTGCGGCCAGTGTTGGGGCAGCGCATACATGTGCAGTGCGGCTTCGGCGTCGCAATGCAGGTCCAGCACCACATCGGCGGTGCACGCATGGCTCAGCAGGATACGCTGCATGCCTTGCAACTGGCTGCTCGGCTCGGGCAAGGCGGCGAGCGTATCGCTCATGGCCTGGCGAATCATGCGCACATTGGCGTGCGGGTCATCACCCAGTTTGCCTTGCAACAATGCACCGACCGGCTCGCTCAACTCAACGAAGTCGCGATTGAAGTTCTTGCCGCTGCCCACTTCGAAACGCCCCTGGTGGCTGCCTTGCAACAGCTGGCCAAGGCCCATCGGGTTAGCCACCGGCACCAGCTCGATCACGCCGTTGAGGGCGCCCTGCTGCTCCAGCTTTGTGAGGCGTTTTTTCAGTTCCCACGCGGCACGCATACCCGGCAACTCATCGGCGTGCAAGCTGGCCTGGATATAGGCCTTGCGCTCGCCGCTGCCAAAGCGGAACACGCTCAGTTGGCGCTCGCAGCCCAAATGCCCCCAGGGCAGCAGATGATCGATACGTTCCATATCAGTGCTTCCGTGGAGCCAGGTAGCTCAGCCAGCGGCGCTCGGCCAACTTGAACAGGCGCACCAGGATGAAGGTCAGGCACAGGTAGAACACGCCGGCGGTGATATAGGCTTCGAACGGCAGGTAATACTGGGCATTAACCGTACGCGCGGCACCGGTGATGTCGATCAGGGTAACGATAGACGCCAGGCTGGTGGTCTGCAGCATCATGATCACTTCGTTGCTGTACTGCGGCAGCGCACGGCGCAGGGCCGACGGCAACAGGATGCGGCGGTACAGTTTGTAGCGCGACATGCCCATGGCCTTGGCCGCTTCGATCTCACCGTTAGGCGTGGCCTTGAGGCTGCCGGCGATAATTTCGGCGGTGTAGGCGCTGGTGTTGATCGCAAACGCCAGGCACGCACAGAATGTCGCGCTGGACAGCAGCGGCCACAGGAAGCTTTCGCGCACCACTTCGAACTGTGCCAGGCCGTAGTAGATCAAAAACAGCTGCACCAGCATCGGTGTGCCGCGGATCACATAGGTGTAAAGCCAGGCCACGCCGTTGACGATCGGCTGCTTGGACACGCGCATCAAGCCCAGGGGCAAGGCCGCGAGCAGGCCGAAGAACAGCGAGATAGCGAGCAGTTTCAGGGTGGTCAGCAGGCCGCCGAGGTACAGCGGCATGGCCTCCCAGATGACGTTGTAGTCGAAGATCATAGATCAGCCGCCCTTACGCCTACCGAGTAGCGCTTCTCAAGGTAACGCAAGGCCAGCAACGACACGCTGGTGATCACCAGGTACATCGCCGCCACTGCGAGGAAGAAGGTAAAAGGCTCGCGGGTGGCGTCTGCCGCCTGCTTGGCCTTGAACATCATGTCTTGCAGACCTACCACCGAAATCAGCGCGGTGGCCTTGGTCAATACCAGCCAGTTGTTGGTAAACCCGGGGATCGCCAGCCGAATCATCTGCGGCACCATCACCCGGAAAAACACCTGAAAACTGCTCATGCCATACGCCAGGCCGGCTTCAGCCTGCCCCTTGGGAATGGCCATGAAGGCGCCACGGAAGGTTTCCGAAAGATAGGCACCAAAGATGAAACCCAGGGTGCCGATACCGGCGGCCAGGGGGTTCAAGTCGATATAGTCGTCAAAGCCCAGCAACGGCGCGACGCGGTTAAGCAAGTCCTGACCGCCGTAGAAAATCAGCAGGATCAGCACCAGGTCGGGGATCCCGCGGATCACCGTGGAGTACAAGTCGCCCAGCCAAGCCAGCCAGCGTACCGGCGACAGGCGTAGCGCGACCCCGATCAGACCCAGAACAATGGCCAAGGCCATGGACGACAAGGCGAGCTGAAGCGTCAACCATGCGCCATCGAGGATGACGGCCCCGTAGCCTTTCAACATGATTCAGGTCCTCGAAAAGGGGGATGAAAAAATGGCGCAAACTTCAGGATGACTGTTGCTTGCGCCATTTCGGACAGACAGCTGCGATGAGTTACTTGGCGTCAGCGCCGTAAATATCGAAGTCGAAGTACTTGTCCTGGATTTTCTTGTATTCGCCGTTGGCACGGATTGCAGCGATGGCCGCATTGATGCGCTCAAGGTTCTCTTTGTCACCTTTGCGCACTGCGATGCCGATACCGTCGCCGAAGTATTTGGCTTCGGTGAACGATGGCCCTACAAACGCGTAGCCTTTGCCGGCGTCAGTTTTCAGGAAACCGTCTTGCAGCAGGGTGGCGTCAGCCACGGTACCGTCGAGACGACCGGCAGCCACGTCCAGGTAGATTTCGTTCTGGGTACTGTAACCCTTGATATCCGCACCTTTTGGCGCCAGGACTTCACGGGCGAAACGATCGTGGATCGAACCGCGCTGTACACCGATCTTCTTGCCCTTCAATTCATCCAGGCTGTCGCTGACGGTGGTGCCTTCCTTCATCACCAGGCGCGCTGGGGACAGGTAGTAGCGGGTGGTGAAATCCACGGATTTCTTGCGGTCTTCGGTGATGGACATGGACGACAGAATCGCGTCGATCTTGCGCACTTTCAGCGCAGGGATCAGGCCGTCGAATTCCTGCTCGACCCAGGTGCACTTGACGTCCATCTGCTTGCACAGCGCATTGCCGATGTCGTAGTCAAAACCGACGATGCTGCCATCCGGCGCCTTCGAGGCAAACGGAGGGTAAGCCGCTTCGATACCAATTTTCAGCGGCTTGCCTTCGGCGAAAGCCTGCATGGACAGCACGGACAGCGCCAGGGCGCCCAACAGCACGAGTTTCTTCATCTTGGGACTCCATCGGTATAGGGCAAAAACAGCAGTATGAGCCATGGCCCACGATGCGGCGAAGGTGTAACCGAATAGCGGTGCTGCGTCCTGCGCGGGCGACACCTGCGACGACGAGCGAGTGATCGGCATTCTAACGACAGGCCGGAAGCCGATATTTCCTCAATGCGACAACAATTTACAGAAGCACTGAGAAAGCGGTTCCAACTCATTGACAGCCTCTGAAATTTATGCAGAGACAAAAGATATTAAACCTGATGATGCTGCAAATTGCGGGCCTATTATTCGCAAACCCTTCTAGCACGGCAAGTCTGGCGTTTAATCTTATTTTTAGGGGTGTCTAGAACGCGGTTTTTCGGGGCGTGGGCGTGGTCCGTTGCCCCAGCTTTGTGCGGGTGGTTACACATTTGAGCGGGCCGGTAACATTCAGAAATGTCCTACCGGAAAAACCGATATTTATTGGCTTGGTTGTGATGCGACCCTGTTAGACCGCCACCCACCCCCCCTTTATGAAATGCGATCTGAACTGTGGGAGCTGGCTTGCCTGCGATAACGGTGTATCAGCCAAAGATGGGCTAACTGATAAATAGCTATCGCAGGCAAGCCAGCTCCCACATTGAACCTCGGTGCTTCTGAGTCCCCAAAAAAAGCCCCACCCGGCTTGCACCGAATGGGGCTCTGTCCCACCTACCCCGCTTACGCGACGTTCATGGTCTTGTGCGTTTCAATCAAATGCGCCACCACGCTCGGATCTGCCAGGGTGGAGATATCCCCCAACCCGTCGTATTCAGCCGTGGCGATCTTGCGCAAAATGCGCCGCATGATTTTCCCCGAGCGCGTTTTCGGCAACCCAGGCGCCCACTGGATTACGTCCGGCGAGGCAATCGGCCCGATTTCCTTGCGCA
Source organism: Pseudomonas sp. MF6751 (assembly GCF_016613265.1). NCBI lineage: Bacteria > Pseudomonadati > Pseudomonadota > Gammaproteobacteria > Pseudomonadales > Pseudomonadaceae > Pseudomonas > Pseudomonas sp. MF6751. The sequence goes on along the minus strand of NZ_JAENSV010000012.1, from coordinate 113,446 downwards.
CCCAGTTTTTCAGTTCCAGGCGCAGTGCTTCGTTGGGCTCTTCACCATTCTTCAAGGTGACATACACATAAATGCCCTGCCCCTTGATGTCATGCGGCACACCCACCACCGCCGCCTCGGCGACTTTGGGGTGCGCAACCATGGCGCTCTCGATCTCGGCAGTACCCATGCGGTGGCCGGACACGTTCAACACGTCATCCACACGGCCAGTGATCCACCAGTAACCATCCTCATCGCGACGTGCGCCGTCACCGGTGAAGTACATGCCGCGGAAGGTCTTGAAGTAGGTGTCGACAAAACGGTCATGGTCGCCGTACAGGGTACGCGCCTGGCCTGGCCAGGAATCCAGAATCACCAGGTTGCCTTCGGCGGCGCCTTCGATGATGTTGCCCAGGTTGTCCACTAGCGCCGGCACCACACCGAAAAACGGCCGTGCCGCCGAACCCGGCTTCAACGCATGGGCGCCTGGCAGTGGGCTCATCAGCGTGGCACCGGTTTCGGTCTGCCACCAGGTGTCGACGATCGGGCAACGGGATTGGCCGACGTTCTTGTAGTACCAGTCCCAGGCTTCCGGGTTGATCGGCTCACCCACCGAACCCAACAGGCGCAGGCTGCTGCCGTCGGCGCCTTCACAGGCAGCGGTGCCGGAGGCCATCATGGCGCGGATCGCGGTCGGTGCGGTGTAGAGGATGTTGACCTTGTGCTTGTCGACGATCTTCGCCACTCGGGTGATGTCCGGGTAGTTCGGCACGCCTTCGAACAGCAGCGTGGTCGCGCCATTGGCCAGCGGGCCGTAGACGATGTAGGTGTGGCCAGTGACCCAGCCGACGTCGGCGGTGCACCAGTAGATTTCGCCTGGGCGATAGTCGAATACGCGCTCGTGAGTCAGGGCCGCATAGAGCAAGTAGCCACCGGTGGTGTGCTGCACACCCTTGGGCTTGCCGGTAGAGCCGGAGGTATAGAGGATGAACAGCGCTTCTTCGGCGCCCATTTCTTTTGGCGCGCAGACGGTGCCCGCCACTTTCATCAGGTCTTCGTACCAGATGTCGCGATGCTGGTTCCACTTGATCGCGCCATTGGTGCGCTTGCACACGATCACCTTCTGGATGCTGCTGGTTTCCGGGTTGGTCAGTGCGTCGTCAACGTTAGCCTTAAGCGGAATTTTCTTACCGGCACGGATGCCTTCGTCAGCAGTAATCACCACTTTTGACTTACAGTCGATGATGCGACCGGCCAGGGCTTCCGGGGAGAAACCGCCAAACACCACCGAATGGATCGCGCCGATGCGGGTACAGGCCAGCATGGCGACCACGGCTTCGGGAATCATCGGCATATAGATAGTCACCACATCGCCGCGGTGCACGTCCTGGCCGCGCAAGGCGTTGGCGAACTTGCAGACTTCTTCATGCAACTCGCGGTAGGTGATGTTGCGGCTCTCGGCAGGGTCGTCGCCCTCCCAGATGATTGCGATCTGGTCGCCACGCTCGGCGAGGTGACGGTCCAGGCAATTGTAGGAAACGTTCAGGGTGCCATCGGCGAACCATTTGATGTCGACATGGTGGTCGTCGAAAGAGGTCTGCTTCACCGCGGTGAAAGGCTTGACCCAGTCAAGGCGCTTGGCTTGCTCGCGCCAGAAGCCATCGGGGTTGACCACCGACTGCTGGTACATAGCCTTGTAGGTCGCCTCGTCGGTCAGCGTGTTGGCTGCTACTTCGGGGCGAACGGGGTACAGGGAAGCCGCACTCATCTTTCTTACCTCGGTGACATAGTTGTTGTTGTATGGCCCCTGTTGTAGCCGGGGTGGGCCTATAGAACCATTCGACGATGGTAGTAACAAGACCCTACAAATTGCCCTGCTATGCCTTTTCACCGCTCTGGCCCGCGTGCTGCGGCGGCTGGCAGGCTTCTGAAAAAATCTTGATTGAGGGATTGTTACAAAAACCGCCAAAAGTGTTTATCAAAACCACGGGTATATGAATATAACCGAGGCGCCTAAAATCAACTCCGCCAACAAGGCACTCTGATTAACAACGCAACAGCCCCCACGAAGGCAACGTTAATCCGAACTTCCTAACTTTTAAGTGACACACACGGCCTCACAAGGGCCCCGTGCCCCCTTTCGCCCTGAAGAAGGTAATGAACAAATGAAAGCGTTATTAGTGATCGCCCTGAGCAGCTTGTGCGCCACCGCCGCCCTGGCGGACGAAGCCCCGACTGAACTGGCCGGCCAGAACGCCCCGATTGTCGAGGACTACACCTATAGCACGCACTTGGATGTGGCCAAAGTCTTGTCCATGAGCAGCATTCCAGAAGTCTGCGAAGTTGTACCGGTGAAGATGGAATATGAAGATTCTCAAGGCCAGCGTCATATTCTTAACTATCAAGTAATGGGCAATGGTTGCTCTAACGGCTAACAACTTCTGAAGTTGGATTCTTAATTGCCGCAAGAAATCGTTCTTGCGGCCAAGAACCCGCCCTTGAATACACCCCACATCAATTGTGGGAGCTGGCTTGCCTGCGATGGCGATTTCAGCCACGACCACTCTTTTTACGCCCCCTTCCCCTGCCCCAAAAAAAACATCCCCGCCCATCAAAAACCCCCACGCCCAGCAAAGCCTTGCAAACACTCGCTTTGGCCGAAACCCACGTCATTTTGGCGCTCCCAAGTGACCATCCGCCGCAACACAAACCTGAATTTTTCCCTATAATGCGCGGGTAAATCGGGCCTGCAATATCCCTTTACACACGGATAAAGAGCCAGACCTTGAGCCTGCGCTGCAGCAAGTACGCATCGCTGCGCCCCTCAAGCCTCATGCAGCACCCGCAACCTGATTCCGTTTATTTGCCTGCGCGAGCTGTTGCAACAAACGATTCCTTAAGATCCACCGCGGCCCTAGGGCCGTGTGAACACCCAACCATCCGGTTTCACACGGGCACCTTTGAGCCCTCACGCAGGAGACGACACGTCATGCTGAGCTGGGACGAATTCGACAAAGAAGAAGAAGGCGAAGTAGCCGCTAAAGGCGCCAACGCCGGCCACGCCACCGAAGCCAACATGGACCGCCTCGACGGTGCCGGCGCCGCTGCCGCCGTGGAAGCCCGTGCCGTCACCGCCAACGACTCCGCCGCCATCGTGCGCGCCAAGGCCGCCCTGGACAAACTCGACGTCGCCGAAGGCCTCGCCGAGCTGGAAGGCGCCTCCGCCCGCGTCGCCGTTGACGAAAAGCGCATGATCAACTGCCGCGCCGACCTCAACCAACTCGTGCCATTCAAGTACGACTGGGCCTGGCAGAAGTACCTCGACGGCTGCGCCAACCACTGGATGCCGCAAGAGGTCAACATGACCGCCGACATCGCCCTGTGGAAAAACCCCGAAGGCCTGACCGACGACGAACGCCGTATCGTCATGCGCAACCTGGGCTTCTTCTCCACCGCCGACTCCCTGGTAGCCAACAACCTGGTGCTGGCCGTGTACCGCCTGATCACCAACCCGGAGTGCCGCCAGTACATCCTGCGCCAGGCCTTCGAAGAAGCGATCCACACCCACGCCTACCAGTACTGCATCGAATCGCTGGCCATGGATGAAGGCGAGATCTTCAACATGTACCACGAGATTCCATCGGTCGCCAAAAAGGCCGCCTGGGGCCTGAAGTACACCCGCTCGATCTCCGATCCGAAGTTCGAAACCGGCACCGTCGACACCGACAAGGAACTGCTGCGCAACCTGGTCGCCTACTACTGCGTATTGGAAGGCATCTTCTTCTACTGCGGCTTCACCCAGATCCTGTCCATGGGCCGCCGCAACAAAATGACCGGCGTGGCCGAGCAGTTCCAGTACATCCTGCGCGATGAGTCGATGCACCTGAACTTCGGTATCGACGTGATCAACCAGATCAAAATCGAAAACCCACACCTGTGGGACGCCGAGATGAAGGAAGAAGCGACCCAGATGATTCTGCAGGGTACGCAGTTGGAGATTGAATACGCGCGTGACACCATGCCTCGCGGTGTTCTCGGCATGAACGCGGCGATGATGGAAGACTATCTGAAGTTCATAGCTAACCGTCGCCTGTCGCAGATCGGCTTGAAGGAAGAGTACCCAGGCACGACTAACCCGTTCCCGTGGATGAGCGAGATCATGGACTTGAAGAAAGAGAAGAACTTCTTCGAGACCCGTGTGATCGAGTACCAGACCGGCGGCGCGCTGAGCTGGGATTGATCCGGACTAAGCGCTAAAGGAAGCCCTGGCATGTTCAGGGCTTTTTTTCGTCGGTAAAAAAGGAATTTGCTATTTCTTGAAGTCCATCACGTCAAGCACCTGGCCCAGAAGGGCTCGGATCGCATCACCAATGCTGTAGCCTTGTGCCCAATTGCCATCAGCGTTGTCATCGGTCGAGTTGTCGGGAGGCTTTTAGCGAAAGGCTTTACGCCAAGATCGGAAGACTGGCACGGGAGTAGGCTCCTGTTGTCATAGCTGATGCATGCTTAATACTATTAGATAGGACCTAGGCCAACCCGTGTACCCAGACATGCTCGAAGCCGAACCTAAGGCCTGAGTACTCTCTGCCTCCGACAAGCCTACACTCTCTTTTTTCGTTCAGAACCAGCGCCTGACCTTCCACTTCATCGGAAGTGCAAATCCGTGAGCCAATATGCCGAAAAAGGCAATCCACTCGATGATGGGATATTGAATAATAAAATCAGTCCTAATCCCAAAAAAAGGAAACTCGCCATACTTAATAACCTCAATATAGGACACCACAAAATAGCCGTTATAGACCACACAAGAATACAGCTTTATATGATTCAAATCACACCCAGAAAACCTCCTTTTCAGAGCATAAGCGGACCATACGCCACCCATCACAAACAACGCAGACCAGAGCACAATCATTCATTAAGCCTTTTATATATTTGCCTACCGGTCTCGTAGTCGGTATAAGCTTCCAACCCTAACGGCGCGGCACCCATAGTTTTATAAGCCCGTTCTTTATCTGATCTTATGTATCTAAACAATCGCCATGCGTCAGGTTTAATCACACGCCTACCAAGACTGTACATTGACAATCCTATATCAGTACCACCGTAGGCTAGGTCGCCTTCACGCTCACCATATCCAAATGACGTTGCTGCGGCGCGATATGCGCTCCTGACTGGTCCCGCTGTATCTGAGACATCATTCATTAAATTGCGACCGTTCTCATAAATATTATTAGCGCCGTGTGCCATGATCGGGATACCCGCCAGCAAACACAGCGTACCGACTGAGGCGTAGCAAATTCCTGCCCCAGTCGCAAACTGAAGTGCGCCCGCGATAACCCCGATGCCTTTGCTCCCCACCTCCAGGGATTGGTTTATGAGGCTTTTTTGTTCGCGCTTTATTTCCTTCAACCCCTGATCAATTGTTTTCCTGCCTTCCTCAACATCCCTAACAATACTCCGCGCGTAATAAGCCACCTCCCGATTGAACTGTAACCGAACAACCCCATCATTAATATTCCGAGCACTGATGGTACAAGCTTGGTTAGTCAGATACGCTGCAGCCTGACTAACCACCCAGATATCGTAAAATGTGGGCTGCTGTTTTTCATATTTTTTATTCACCGACCTGTCCCCCAAGTACTGAAGCCACTTGTACCCGCCTTATGGTGAGTCCAGATTATTTCACGATATTTAAGCGCAACATGCTCTTGTGCCTCTGCATCAATATGCAAAACAGAATGCGGTACGTCGACAGTGAGGTCGGTGATGATGCAGCCTCGAATATCGACGCTGTAGTATTTTTCATGCCAGCCCGATTGGGCGATCCGATAAAAATTGATGACGCAGTTGAGCTCTTCCCTGTTGGAGAGCGCTACCGCCAGCAAGGGTGACGATTTATCGATATTTTTGGTAATGGCAATCGGCCCATGACTCGACGCCCTGACGTTGCCCCTGTTGGCCATATTATGGTGGAAGGACAGCACCATTATCTCGTCGCAGTGCCCCTCCTGCCACTTGTTGCCGATAGAGTCTTGAGTCGAACACTTTGCAGAAATCAGACCTTGGGATTTGCCGCTGATGGTCATGTAGCCGTGGTTTGCCATAGGGTTAACGCCTTGTTGTTTTTGGCATTTACCATACGAAAAATAGCAAATAGGAAATATCGGAAAGTTCGCTTTAAGTGGTGCGAGTGGTATGTAGGAAATTTAACCCACACTCCAATCAGTCGGCCAAAACACTTGTAAGACCTAACTGCACTCGCTCTCGAATGAGCGTGCCGGAACCTCGGAAGCCCCACTCCTGGCTCAGGGGTAGTAAACTCGTATCGCCATAAACGCATGGACCGTCGCACGCACACAAAAGAGCGCAGAGGCTGACCCGCAGCGACCAGGCTGAACCGTCAACCTGAACCCCGGCAGGCAAGCGCCAGTCACAACGCTATGAAACCGCCCTACCTGATAAGGACCACCCGTGAACCCAGACATGCTCGAAGCCGGCCCCGCAGACGCCAAAGTACTTTCCGTCTTTGACTTCGACGGCACCCTCACCCACCACGACAGTTTCGTGCCCTTCCTCAAGTTTGCCTTTGGCCCCGGTGAGTTTTATGGCCGGATGGTCAAGCTCGCGGTGCCTGGGCTGCGGTTTTTGGTCCGGCAGATCAGCCGGGATGAGTTGAAGGCACAGTTGATTCGCACCTTTATGACGGGTGTGGAAAAGACCTGGGTGCAGCAAAAAGCCGAGGAGTATTGCCAGCGTAATTGGGCGCGGTTGATGCGCCCTGCGGGGGTGTTGTCAGTGGAGCAGGAGTTGGGCTCGGGGGCGGTGGTGACGCTGTGCTCGGCGTCGCCTGCGTTGGTGTTGCAGCCGTTTGCGGATCGGCTTGGGATCAAGTTGATTGGCACTGAGCTTGAGGTGGTCGACGGTGTGTTGACCGGCAAGCTCACCGGCAATAACTGCCGCTGTGAGAACAAGGTGCTGCGCCTTGAAGCGGTTTATGGCGACCTGGGGGAGTATCGGCTCAGGGCCTGGGGCGATACGCGTGGGGATCGGGAGTTGTTGGCGGCGGCGCAGGATGCGCATTTTCGGCATTTTCATGCGAAGAAGAAAAAGCTGGCTCGGTTGCAGCGGTGATGCGGGTAGGTGGGGTTGGCGGGGAGACCGAGGCGATCCCATCGCAGCCTCGCTGGGGCTCGACAGCTCCCACATTTGAGTTTTGTTGAGGCTTAGGCCGAGGTCTTCAGGTCTACACCCAGCGCTGTGGCAAAGGCTTTTACCATCGGGCTTCTCGGCGCGTTGTGGCGCAGGATCAGGTTGAACGCGGTGCTTAAATGAACCTGCTCTGGGCACAGTTCGCGCAGGCGCCCTTCCCTGACCAGTGGCGTGGCGTAGTGTTCTGGCAGAAAGCCCAGGAAGCGGCCGGTGAGGATCAGGATGGCGACGGCTTCCACTTGTGAAGCCGAGGCGGACTGGCTGTCGTGGCTGACGAAGTTGGCCTTGTCGCGATGGATCGCATACCGATGGTTGACCACTTCGTATTGGCGAAGCGCATCGGGGGTGATGTCGCTCGCAGTGAACAAGGGATGCCCTACGGCGCAGTAGGCGTGGGCCTTTTCTTCGTAGAGCGGGAAGTAGTCGAATTCTTCACGGCGTTGGTACACCGGGACAATGCCGGCGACCAGGCGCCCTTCCACTACTCCGCGTTCAACTTCGTCCAATTGCGAGGCATGTAGGCGCAATCTTATTTTTGGCGATTGGCGATGTAAGTTGCCCAGGGCGGTAATCAGCGGGGAATTGACATCCGAGACGGTGTTATCAATAACGCCCACACTCAGGTCGCCGATCAGTTCGTTTTGCGCCGAACTAAGCTTGTCGCGAAAACTGTCCACTGAGGTAAATAACTCGATGGATGCCTGATACACCAACTTGCCTTCTTCGGTCAGCCCGAACCCTTCGCGGCCCCGTGTGCACAGGCGCATGCCGATGCGAATCTCGAGGTCGGAGATCTGTTTGCTGATGGCCGCCAGGCCCACGTTCAGCTCGTTTTGCGCGGCACTGAAGCCGCCCGCTTCGACCACGGCCATGAACACGCGCAGCAATTTGAAGTCCAGCCCACTCAGTTGCAGCGGTGCTCGTGTGCCGGGTTTTGGCGGCAGGTTTCCAGAAGTGGAAAGTGGGGTTTCCATAATGCGCGTTGACCTCGAGTGCCATATTCAACAGGCTTGAACCCAATCCTTGAACATAGCCAGGCGGCGATAATGAACATAAACATCCGCCCTTGGCAACCTTGAATACGGCGCGTCAGATGCCGGTTCTACACCGATAAACTTCTGTTGAAACTGCCTCCGACTCTTCTAAAAACAAGCGTGAGGAATACCCATGTCCCAGCCCACCGACCGCCTTTGGGGCGCTCGTTTCAAGACCGGTCCGTCTGCGGCGTTGGCCGCGTTGTCGCGTTGCCCTGAGCGCTATTTTCGCCTGACGCCCTACGACCTGGCCGGCTCCCGTGCCCATGCCCGTGAGTTGCAGCGCGCCGGTTTGCTGGATGAGTCGGAAACCCTGCGCACCCTCGAAGCCCTGGACCGTATCGGTGAGGATTTCGCCGCCGGTCGCCTGCATCCCACCCTGGATGACGAGGACGTGCACACCTTTATCGAACGCGTATTGACCGAGCGCCTCGGTGCCCTGGGCGGCAAGTTGCGTGCCGGACGCTCGCGCAATGACCAGACGGCCAATGATCTGCGTCTGTTCCTGCGCGACCATGCGCGCACCATCGCCAACGAGGTGCTGGGTTTGCAGCAGGCGCTGGTTGAGCAGGCCGAGCAACATGTGGAGAGCATCTGCCCGGGCTTCACCCATTTGCAGCAGGCGCAACCCATTGTGTTCGCCCATCACTTGCTGGCCCACGCGCAGTCGATGCTGCGCGATGTGCAGCGCCTGGTGGATTGGGATGCGCGTACGGCCCTGTCGCCATTGGGCGCGGCCGCCATGGCAGGTTCGGCGATAGCGCGTCAGCCAGAGCACTCGGCCAGGGAAATGGGTTACACCGGGCCATGCGAAAACTCCATCGACGCCGTCGCCAGCCGTGACCATGTGGCGGAGTTCCTGTTTGTGGCCGGCATGCTCGGGGTGAATATTTCGCGGCTGTCGGAGGAGTTTTGCCTGTGGTCGTCGCGCCAGTTTTGCTGGGTAGTGCTGGACGATGCCTACGCCACCGGCAGTTCGATCATGCCGCAGAAAAAGAACCCGGACATTGCCGAATTGGCGCGGGGCAAGGCCGGGCGTTTGATCGGCAACCTGACCGGGCTGATGTCGACGCTCAAGTCGCTGCCGCTGTCGTACAACCGCGATTTGAGTGAAGACAAGCACAGCGTGTTGGACAGCGTGGACACCTTGCTGCTGGTGTTGCCGGCGATGGCCGGCATGGTGGCGACCATGAAGGTGCAGGTAGAGGAGTTGCGGCGCCAGGCGCCAATGGGCTTTACCTTGGCGACTGAGGTGGCGGACTGGCTGGCCACCCGTGGTGTGCCGTTCAAGGAGGCGCATGAGATTACCGGCGCGCTGGTGCAGGCCTGTGAGCAGCATGAGATTGAGTTGTGGCAAGCCTCACCGGCAATGTTGGCCGAGGTGGATGGGCGACTCACCGCGGACGTGCGCGACTGCCTGACCCTGGAGGCGGCGATTGCGGCGCGTAGTGGGTGGGGTGGGACGGCGCCGGAGCGGGTGAAGGAGCAGATCGGGCGGTTGAAGATTGCTTTGGCTGAACAGCAGAAGTGGGCTGAGAGTTATCAGGGGTTTCGGATTTAAGCCTTGGTAGGTGTGGTGAGCTCACCGGCGCTTTCGCAGGCAAGCCAGCTCCCACATTTGACCGGGTTTCAGCCGTAACACCGTGTACATCGGTTAGAGCGTCATTAGTTTTGGAGTAGCAGCATGAACCAAACCCCGGCCGAGCGCTTGGAAGCCGAGCGCAAGTTGTCCGAAAACCAGTTCGATATCACCCAGTACGAGCATGTGCCGCGGCGCTATTACGGGCGGATGTTTTTTGCCACCCTGATCGTGATTGTGTTGGCGGCGCTGTTGCGCGCGTTTGCCAATGGCCAGATCGAATGGTCCTACATTGGCCAGTTCCTTACGTCGCAAGCCATCCTCTGGGGCCTGGTGAACACCATCGTCATGTCGATCCTGGCGATGGCATTGGGCGTAGTGATCGGAGTGATCACGGCGATCATGCGCATGTCGGCCAACCCGATCCTGCGTTACGTGGCCATCACCTATACCTGGTTGTTTCGCGGTACACCGCTGATTTTGCAGCTGCTGCTGTGGTTCAACCTGGCGTTGATCTTCCCGGTGATCGCGATTCCGGGCCTGTTCAGCATCGACACCGTCGACCTGATGACGCCATTCGTGGCCGCCCTGCTCGGCTTGAGCATCAACCAGGGCGCCTATACCGCTGAAGTGGTGCGTGCCGGCTTGCTGTCGGTGGACACCGGCCAATACGAGGCGGCCAAGTCCATCGGCATGCCGAGCCTGCAGGCGCTGCGCAGGATCATTCTGCCGCAGGCGATGCGCGTGATCATCCCGCCCGTCGGCAACGAGTTCATCAGCATGGTGAAAATGACCAGCCTGGCCAGTGTGATCCAGTACTCGGAACTGCTGCACAACGCGCAAAACATCTACTACGCCAACGCCCGGGTGATGGAGCTGCTGATTGTGGCGGGCATCTGGTACCTGGCGGTGGTGACTGTTCTTTCATTTGGTCAAAGCCGCCTCGAGCGTCGTTTTGCCCGCGGCGCCGGCAAGCGTTCGTAAGCCTGGGTTGAGGAGATTTGCCCCATGAGAAGCATCGTCAAGGCTGTCAACCTGAACAAGTATTACGACCAGTATCACGCCCTGCGTGACATCAATATAGAGGTCGAGCAAGGCGAGGTGATGTGCATCATCGGCCCGTCCGGCTCGGGCAAAAGTACCCTGCTGCGTTGCGTCAATCAGCTGGAAAAGATCGACAAGGGCGGCCTGTGGGTCGATGGCGAATTGGTTGGTTATCGAGTGGTCGGCAACAAGCTGCACGAGATGAACGAAGCGCAGATCGCCCGCCAGCGCCTGGCCACCGGCATGGTGTTCCAGCGCTTCAATTTGTTCCCGCACATGACTGTGTTGCAAAACATCATCGAAGGCCCGTGCCAGGTGCTCAAGCGCTCGCCCAAGGAAGCCATCGAAGATGCGCTGGAACTGCTGGCCCGCGTTGGCCTGGCGGACAAACGCAATGCCTACCCGGTGGAGTTGTCCGGCGGCCAGCAACAACGTGTGGCAATTGCCCGGGCCTTGGCGATGCGCCCCAAGTTGATGCTGTTTGACGAACCCACATCAGCGCTCGACCCGGAGCTGGTAGGCGAAGTGCTGTCAGTGATGCGCGATTTGGCCACCACTGGCATGACCATGATCGTGGTCACCCATGAATTGGGCTTCGCTCGCGAAGTGTCCAACCGCATGGTGTTTATGGACGCCGGCCAGATTGTGGAAGCCGGCAGCCCGGAAGACATTCTAATAAGCCCACAAAACCCGCGTACCCAAAGCTTTATATCTGCCGTTCGCACTTAACTAAAAAACTAACGAGAACGCCCCCATGAAGAATATATTTATCCCTACCTTGCTTGCAGGCCTGATGGCCTCCTCGTGTGTATTCGCGGCCTTGCCGCAAGCCATCAAGGACAAGGGTGAGATCAGCGCAGCCATCGTGCCGAACTACCCGCCGATGGACTTCAAGGACCCGGCCACCAACAAACTCACCGGTTTCGATTTCGACCTGGGCAACGCCCTGGCCGAGCGACTGGGCGTGAAGATCAAATGGCAGGAAACCGGCTTCGAACAGATGCTCAGCGGCCTGACCACCAAGCGCGTGGACATCGTGCTGTCGGGCATGACCGATACCGCCGAGCGCCAGAAAGCCGTGACCTTCATCGACTACTTCACCAGCGGCCCGCAGCTCTACACTTTGGCCAAGCGCGAAGAGATCAAGGAATTGACCGACCTGTGCGGTAAAAAAGTCGGCACCAGCCGCCGCACCACCTGGCCGTCGGAAATTACCGCCTGGAGCAAGGCAAACTGCGAAGCGGCGGGTAAGCCGGCAATCGTGGTGATCGGCACCGAAGGCTCGGCAGATGCGCGGGCGCAGTTGCAGCAGAACCGCCTGGATGCGGCGATGCAGGGCAGCGAGACCATTCCTTATTTGATGTCGCTGGACAAGGGCAAGTACAAGCCGGTGGGGCTGGCGATTTCCAAGCAATTCACCGGGCTTGGGATTGAGAAGAGCAATACCGAGTTGGTCACGGCGATCAGTGAGGCATTGCAGGGCATGATTGATGACGGGACTTACGGCAAGATCCTGAAGAAGTGGGATCTGGAGCAGGGGGCGGTCGAGAAAATCACCATCAACTCTGGCCAATAACGCCATCGAATGTGGGAGCTGGCTTGCCTGCGATAACGGTGGGTCAGCTAAAACAATGTTGGCTGTTACTCCGCTATCGCAGGCAAGCCAGCTCCCACACTCAATCTGCGTTCGCTGGTGATCTGAGTCGTGTAGGTAAGAATCACAAGGAGCGCACCCCACCGTGGCCACCTACTCCCTGGTAATCCGTCGCCTGATGATCTGCTCGGTGACCATCGTGGTCAGCCGTGCCATGACCAGCCCGTTGCTGGCCCTCTGGCTGAGCACACGCCTGGGCCTCAACCAACAGGACATCGGCCTGCTGATGGGGGTCGCCGTGTTCATCGCCACGCTCCTGGGTTTGTACGGCGGCTACATCATCGACCGCCTGGAAAAGCGCAAGCTGTTGATCCTGGCCATGCTCTCCAGCTCCATCGGTTTTTTGTTGCTGACCTTTGCCAGCAACCTCTACCTCACCACGCTGACCCTTGTTGTGACTGAAGCCGCGTCAGCGCTGTTCCTGATCGGCTCCAAGGCGATCATCAGCGAAAACCTGCCGGTGGGTGAGCGCGCCAAGGTGTTTTCCCTGCGCTACACCCTGACCAATGTCGGCTATGCCACGGGCCCGATGTTGGGCGTAGTGATTGCCGGCCAATTGCCGTGGGCACCGTTTTTGATCGCCAGCGCCATTGCCTTTGGCAGCCTGTTCCTGATGATCGGCATTGCGCCGACCCAGCGCGACGACAGTCATAAGCCTCAAAGCTTCCTCAGCACCTTGCGCACCTTGCGCAGCGACCGCACGCTGATCCTCTTCACCAGCGGCAGCCTGTTGAGCACCATCGTCCATGGGCGCTACACCCTGTATCTGTCGCAGTTTTTGCTAGTGGCCTACACACCCGACCAGGCACTGAAAATTCTGTCTGCGGTGCTCGCCTGCAACGCCATCACCGTGATTTTGATGCAGTACCAAATCGGCCGATTTCTCAAGCGCGAGCAACTGCGCCATTGGATCGTGCTGGGCACCCTGCTGTTTATTGCCGGGTTGGTCGGCTTCAGCCAGGCGCACAGTCTGCTGACCTGGTGCCTGGCAATGTTCGTGTTCACCCTGGGCGAGATGATCATCTACCCCTCGGAGTTCCTCTTTATCGACACCATCGCGCCGGATGCACTACGGGGCAGTTATTACGGCGCACAGAACCTGGCCGCGTTTGGCGGGGCCATGAGCCCGGTGATTTGTGGCTATCTGCTGATCAATGCGGCGCCCACCAGCATGTTCTTTGCCCTGGCCGCACTCACGGCCATGGGCGGCACCCTGTGTTTCTTGAGCGGGCGACGCGTGGCAGTTTCTTGCTGATATTTACGCAAGATCCGGCTATTAATAGCCAAACCTCTGACGGACCCGAGCCCCATGAAATTCGACACGGCCTACAGCCTGAGTCTCGACGACAAGCTGTCGATCTACGACGTGCGAGATCTGAATTTCGATGAAACTACCGCCTTCGATTCCGACAAGGACAGCTTCCTGTGCCCCAACGACGCCTGCCGTGCGGCGTTCGATAGCGCCAATGCGTTGAGTACCTTCAACGCCAAGAACGTCAACTACCAGCGCACGCCGCACTTCAAGAACAAACCCGGCACGCGGCATATCGACGGCTGCCGCTATGCCGGCAGCCATAAACCTGCGATGGGTGAAAATGACGACGAGCGTGAGGAAAATTTTCCATCGGAATTTGTGCTGACGCGGCGACTGTACGAGCCTAGAACGCCGGTAGTCGGCACCGCTGGAAGCGTCCTGCAGGAGCCGACGAAAGTGCCCGCAAACCGCGCTACCATCTCTTCTGGCAGCAATGACTCGATCCCGGACAAAACCAGCGTATTCGCACACCCAGTGGAGTGCTACGTGTCCAACATCGATGACAAGGACAAGCTCAAGGCCATGCCTTTGAAGATCGGTGAGCACACAGCGACCTACTGGGCATTCTTCAAGAAGATTGAATACCTGCAAGACAACCAGGGTTTGATTTACTGGGGCAAGATCAAGACCATCAAAGACTACACCAGCAGTTTTCGCATCGACTTCGAAAAGAAGGTGTGGCTCGACAAAAAGCCCTATTCGGTAAATGTCTACCTGAGCAAAAAGCTTATCGAAAACTACCGCAAGCGCACGGCATTCCTGGAACAGATCAAGGCGGCAGCCAGCAGCGAACGGCCGCTGTATTGCTTTTTCTACGGAGTCACGCCGCAGCTTGTGCAGGTGCCCAGCCAGAAAAAACCCGAGCAGACGTTCGGGGTATTCAGCGCCAGGATCGAGAACCTGGATCACCTGATTATTCGTGAGGCACCAGGGCTGGAATCATAAGGGGTTGCAACGCCAGTGGATGAGCGGTAGAAACAACTGTACAAAAACACAGTATAGTTACACCTCCCCTGTCGAACCTGGAGAAACCCCATGTCCTCTCTGGCAATGAGTTCTTTCGTAGAACAACAGATCGTCTTGCATCAATTCACCACCAAACACTGCGCGCAGGCGCGCGTCATGCTTGGCTGGAGCCGCGAAGAGCTGGCTCGCCAGGCTGGCGTGGCGGTGCAAGCAATTGAGAAACTGGAAGGCCACGGCGATGTGGACGATGAAACTCGTTTGATCCTGGCGTTTCGCCTGGAGGCCGAAGGGCTGGTGTTTTTCCCGGGGTTCGCGCCGGGGTGGGGGATGAGTGCGCGGCGGTTTGATACCGCCGCAGCGCAACCTTCTGCGCAAGGCCTCATTTCCCGGTTGATGGGTTCAACCACCGCAACCATTGACTCACAAACGCCTCAACCCAATGGTGCGTAGAGTCCAGGCGTTTCTCCGGGCACCTCAATGGTTTCAAATGCACCCGTGGCGGTCGATTGAACCCTGGCACAACCTCTGCGAGGCAGCCGTCTGCAGAGGCTGATTCAAACTCAAGTGTCAGTAGTCTCAACCACGTCCTCTGTACTGGCAGGTGTCGGTGTGAAGGGAGCACCTGGGAGAAAAGCCGGTTTTTGAATGGCCTGTGAGGCTTGTTCATAACCATAGGCGACTGACAGCAAGGTGGCTTCACTGTTGGCGGAGCCATACACGTAAAGTGCCGTGGGCATGCCGTCTTCATCCATGCCTGACGGAACGGATATGCCTGGGTACCCGGCCGCAGCGCTGAAAAAATAACTGTCGGACTGGAAGTTCGACACCATGGCGTCGAGCTTGTGCTCCTTCATGGGGTCATCAATGGTGTTCTGAAATATAGGAAGAACGGCTTTCCACAGCGCATCGCGATCTTTCTTGCTGGTCTGCACCCCATTGATCATTTCCAGCTGTTTCTGGTCAGGCTCACCAGGTTTTTGGGTGCGGTTGATAAAAGCAATCAGCTCAGAGAGTGATTTGACCGGCAAACCTTCTCGCCCAGCCAGGTAGTCTTCCAGCGCTTGCCTGACGTCCGAGAACAGCGCGTTGTTATAATCGTCATAGGTTTGTTCGGGGACGCCAGCATCCAACCGCGCCACCGGCACCAGAATCGCCCCTTGGGCCTTCATCACGTCGAGCGCCGCCTCATAGTGCTTGCGGTCTGCTCGCTTGGCCGGGTCCTTGGCCTGCTCAGCGGACAACTCAGGTAAAGGGGTATAGCCAATTCGCTTGTCCTTCAAGGCGTCGGAGCGCAGGCCCTTGGTGTAGGCAGTGGTCTCGGTCATTGCGTTAAGCGCTTCTGCCGCATCACAGATATTGCGGGTAAAAGTCCCCACCGCATCCATGCGAGTGCTGGTCATGACGCCTTCGGTACTGACAAGGCCCGTCGTTGTTTTCAGGCCAAACACACCGTTGTAGGCGGCGGGGCTGATGATCGATCCGTTGGTTTCCAACCCCAGTGCCACAGGCACATGCCCTTGGGCGACCGCCACTGCCGAACCTGAACTCGACCCAGCCACCGGCCCTCCGAGTCGATGAGGGTTCAGCGTCTGGCCACCTCGAGAGCTCCAGCCATCCGCAGGTAATAGTGACCGAAAGTTGGACAGCTCACTCATATTGGTTTTCCCCACAATCACCACCCCGTGCTTCAACAAATTTTCGACAACCTTGGCGGTTTTAGTGGCCGGCGCGCCTACCAAGGCCTTCGAACCTGCACTGGTCTGCATGCGGTCGTTGGTTTCGAAGACATCCTTCAGCGCTATCGGCACCCCATGCAAGTGCTTGAGTACGCGGCCATTGGCACGTTCCTGGTCGCGGGCCTTCGCCTCCCTCATGGCATCCGGGTTGGTTTCCAAAAACGCATTGCCGCCCTGTAGCCCACGATCAATATTGGCAATCTGCTTGAGCGAGTCCCTCAACAGTGACTCTGAGGTAACGCCGCCTCCTTGGCCCATCTCCACTGACATTTGGCAGGCACTCTTGAAACCTTGCACAGGGTTTGAAAGCTCCTGAAGCAGGCCTGTTGCCCATCCGCTTACCGAAACTGGTCCGATCATGAAGTTCCCCTCTGTCTAACTGGATGTGAGCGTTATCGGTCGATAACACCGCACCAGTCTAAGAGCCGACACCCCATCACTATTTCGGGCGAATCCTGCTGCTGCGCCCTACTCTTCCCAGCCCGACGTAGTCTTCAATAACCTCTATGGCCGTAGCTGGCGGTAAGCGCGTACCAGTGCCGCCAAACGATCACCTGCCCAGCGTGCACCGTAAAACCAGACTCTGGAGCCATCCTCCAGGGTTTCACACACCGTGGGGTATCCGCTTCTCGAGGCGTTATGAAAGGCGGCTTCTGGATCTTCCGACACCAAGGCATCCAGGCGAAGGCCTGCCACCCGCTCATCGATTTCACGACAGGCCTGCTGACTGTCGCCGCTGCGCTGCATGTCCACCGCTACCCATTGGACACCGGCCCTGCGCAGGATGTCGAAGACTCGGTGCAAGGCCTCACTGTGTTCGACCCGTTCAACGTGATTGCCCTGCACATAGCGCTCGACATACCCGACCCGATAGCCCGTCAACGCCCGCGTGGCGGTGAACGTGGTGTTATTCAACACGAGCGGTACCTCTACCATCACTGGTTCGGTAGGGTCCTCGCCGCTGAGGGCGACAAGTGATAGCGCGGGGTCACGCACCGGCCGTAGATGGGGCGCCAGGGCGTTATACCCAGGGACGAGCATGGCGCCCGCAGCCTGCTCGGTGCCAAAGACAATAGAGGTGGGTGCTGCATGGGGTGGTGAAGCGGGTACGTCGGCGGCGTTCATTGGCGGGGGCAGCGGTTGGGCTGGGGCACAAGGCACCCCTATTTTCCAAAGCTTCTTACAGTGGCTGTCCATCGAAACATCCTCCCGGAAATAAAATTCCCGCGGGATCATCGCACTCTCATTTGCCCTTTGTCGCAGAGCAGAAATTCGATGAAAAACTCTTTTCCAAGCGGGCCACCTGCTCAGCTTGCTGCGTGTTCGTTGACCGGTTGAGGCTCCACTTCCAGCCACCAGGCCTGCCCGCGCTCGGGCTGGTTCAGGCGGAACGCCTGGCCCATTGCCGGAGTGGTGATCGAGACATTGCGCTCCCAGGCCAGGGCCATGATGCGGTCGAAGGGCTCGTGCCAGGCGTGGAAGGCCAGGTCGAAGGTGCCGTTGTGAATCGGCAGCAGCCACCGCCCTTTCAGATCGATATGCGCCTGCAGCGTTTGCTCCGGCTGCATGTGCACATGGGGCCAATCGACATTGTAAGCGCCGGTTTCCATCAGGGTCAGGTCGAACGGCCCGTACTGCTCGCCGATGCGTTTGAAACCGTCGAAATAGCCAGTGTCGCCACTGAAAAATATACGTCGCGTAGCGTCGATCATGACCCATGAGCACCACAGGGTCTGGTTGCCATCAAACAGGCCGCGCCCTGAAAAGTGCTGAGCCGGCGTGCAGACAAAACGAACGCCATCGACTTCGATGCCCTGCCACCACTCCAGCTGGCGCACTTTGCTGGCGTCTACGCCCCATTTGACCAGCGTGTCACCCACGCCCAGGGGCGCCAGGAAGTAGCGGGTCTTTTCGGCCAATTGGACTACCGTTTTACGGTCGAGATGGTCGTAATGATTATGGGAAAGGATCACCGCTTCCAGCGCTGGCAGCTCATCAAGACTGATGGGCGGCTGATGAAAACGCTTGGGGCCGGCCCAACTGAATGGCGAGGCGCGTTCGGCAAACACCGGGTCGGTGACCCAGAATTTACCGCGCATTTTCAGCAGTACAGTCGAATGGCCCAGGCGATAAACGCTGTGATCAGGTGCGGCCAGTAACTGCTCGCGGGTCAGTGGCTGCACCGGAATTTGCCCCACCGGCCGGGTCGTGCGCGGTTTGTTGAACAGCATGTTCCAGAAAATACGCAGGGTCTTGCCCAAGCCACCGTGTTGCACCGGGGCGTCGTTGCTGAAATGCCCCAGGCCCTGTTCGGCAGGCTTGGGCGCCGAAGGCGCCGGGTCGAGACGGGTTGAAATAGTGGCCATGACGATGTGACTCCGGCGGTCCGCTCAAGTATTACACTGCACAGTGTAGTTTCTAGATTGCAACAAAATCCGGAGCAAGTAAACTGCCCGGTGTAATTTCATTGTTGAGTCGAATGCCTTCCATGACTGCCCCCAAACGCCTCACCGAGCGTAAACGCGAAGCCATCGTGGCTGCGGCGATTGCCGAATTTCGCGAGCACGGCTTCGAGGTCACCAGCATGGACAAGATCGCCGCTACTGCTGGCGTTTCCAAGCGCACGGTGTACAACCATTTCCCCAGCAAGGAAGAACTGTTCGCCGAGATCCTCCACCAACTATGGGCCAGCAGCGTTGCCCAATTGGACGTGATCTATACCAGCGACCGCCCGCTGCGCGACCAACTGCGCACGTTGCTGGAAGCGAAAATGCAGATGATGTCGGACGCCAACTTCCTCGACCTGGCACGCGTAGCCATTGCTGCCACCATTCATTCGCCGGAACGCGCTCAAGACATGGTCAACCGCCTCAGCGCACGAGAAGAAGGCTTTACCCAATGGGTGCGCGCCGCCCAGGAAGACGGCCGTCTCACCTGCACCGACCCGGCGTTCGCCGCCCACCAGATCCAAAGCCTGCTCAAGGCGTTTGCATTCTGGCCGCAGATTACCCTCGGCCAGCCCACGCTCGACCCGGCCGCCCAGGCAGGTGTTATCGAATCAGCCATCGACCTGTTCCTGGCCGGCTACGAAGCCAGCACTCCGCCCTCACACTAAGACGCGTTATTGCAGAGCGTTTTGGCGTATTCCACCCGTTGCGTGGTCGCCCATCCGCCCTGAGTTGTCTGATGACACCTCGTCTGAAACTTCATTCGCCGGCCTGCCGCAATAGCATAATGCCGCCATTGGTCGCCTGGTCAAAATAGTCCTGCCTGACGGGCGAACTTCCAGGTCGGTTGATCACTCTGACACCGTTGTTCTACCCCCCTCTGTCAGCATCAGGAAGCTGGCAATGAGCAAGTCAACCGTAAGGCCAGGGGCCCTACGGGGTCAGGCGCAAATACATGGACCCCGAATACGCTTGCATGCCCGAGCCCTCCACCATGCTATTCAACGCTCACAAGAAAACCATCAGTACCCTGCAACACAGCCTTGCCCAACAGACCAGCCTGCTGGACGCCATCGAGCGCTCCATGGCCGTGATCGAATTCGACCTGCAAGGCACCGTACTGCGCGCCAATGACAACTTCATCAAGACCATGGGCTACCGCGCCGAACAGATCCTGGGCCAGCCCCATCGGATGTTCTGTACCCCGGCGTTCGCCCGCAGCGCGGACTACAACCAGCTGTGGACGCACCTGCGCAACGGCCAATTCCAGTCGGGCACCTTTGAACGAGTAGGCGCCAACGGCGCCTCGGTGTGGCTGGAAGCCAGCTATAACCCGGTACGGGATGAGGCGGGGAATGTGATCAAAGTGGTGAAATACGCCATGGACGTCACCCCGCGCCTACAAGCCGAAAGCGAAGCCAACGCCAAGCTCGAAGCCATCGACCGCGCCATGGCGATGATCGAGTTCAACCTCGACGGCACCATCATCACCGCCAACGGCAATTTCCTGCAGCGCATGGGTTATAGCCTGGCGCAGATCCAGGGCAAGCATCACCGCCTGTTTTGCACGCCCGAGCTGGCCAACAGTGCGGCCTACAGCGAGTTCTGGAAGCGCTTGAACCAGGGCGAGCTGTTCAATGGCCAGTTCGAGCGGGTGGATAAACACGGCCAGGTCGTGTGGCTGGAAGCCAACTACAACCCGGTGTACGACGCCAGCGGGCGCCTGTGCAAAGTGGTGAAGTTCGCCTCGGATGTCACCGCCCGCGTGCTACAGCATGCCGCTGACGCACAGAGCGCCGCCCAGGCTTACCACCTGTCGTTGAACACCCAGGAGATGGCGGAAAAAGGCGCCGAGGTGATTCAGAAAACCGCCAGCGGCATGCGCGAAATTGCCGTGGATATCGACACCTCTTCGCAACTGATCGCCAAACTCGGCGAACGCTCGCAACAGATCACCGCCATCGTCAATACCATTCGCGGCA
Source organism: Pseudomonas sp. MF6751 (assembly GCF_016613265.1). Taxonomy (NCBI): domain Bacteria; kingdom Pseudomonadati; phylum Pseudomonadota; class Gammaproteobacteria; order Pseudomonadales; family Pseudomonadaceae; genus Pseudomonas; species Pseudomonas sp. MF6751. Next base: position 92,498 of record NZ_JAENSV010000012.1, on the reverse strand, counting down.
TTGCCGACCAGACCAATCTGCTGGCCCTCAACGCCGCCATTGAAGCCGCCCGCGCCGGCGAGCAGGGCCGTGGCTTTGCCGTGGTGGCCGATGAAGTGCGGCAACTGGCGGCGCGCACCAGCGGCTCCACTGCCGAAATCTCCGGCATGATCGCCATGATCCAGGACGAAACCCGCCAAGCCATCGACAGCATGGACGCCACCCGCGACCGCGCTGCCCAGGGTGTGGAACTGGCCAACCAGGCCGGCACGGTGATCCTGCAGATTCGCGAAGGCACCGGCGAAGCAGTACAAGCGGTGAGCGCGTTTGCCAATGAGCGGGGCAATCGCTGAGCCATTGGCGCTGGCTGTCTGCAGGTTAACTTCGCAGCCAGCGCACATGCCGCCCCAGTTCATCAAATAGCGTCACCACCGAGCGTAACGCCCGGCAATCAGGCCGCGTCAACAACCACAGCGCCGTATCGTGCCCTGCCAGCGCAGGGCCCAGCGGTTGCAGGCCATCGCCCATCAGAAAATCCGGCAGCGCCGCCACGCCCAACCCCGCGCGCACTAATTCGGTCACCGACTGCATGCTGTTGCACCGATAACGGAGACGCACGCCCGGCAAATGCTCACGGCGCCAGATGACGGTGGGGTGATCGGGTAAAAAATCGTCCGGCGCGATCCAGGCCAGGTCGGCCCACTCATGGTCTGGGTGCAGGCGCGTATAGTCGGCACTGGCACACACCTGATAGGTCACCGCCCCCAGGCAACGTCCGACAAGATGCGCTGGCGGCGTCCTGGTCAGGCGCAGGGCGATATCCGCATCGCGGCGGCTGAGGTTGGCGAAGTCATTGGAGGTGCTCAGCTCCAGGGTCAACGCCGGGTAGGCCGGCATGAACTGCGCGAGGGCCGGCAACAGCAAGCCTTGCAACACCGAGTCGGTGCAGGTCAGGCGCACGGTGCCGCTGATGACTTCACCGCCCTGTTCCACACCGATGCGCGCGGCCTCCAGCGCCTGCTCCGCACGCTCGGCCTGTTGTGCCAGGTTGCTCGCCAGGCTGGTGGGCAAATAACCGGCACGGCTTTTTTCAAACAGGGTCTGGCCCAGCGCAGCCTCCAGCCGCCGCACCGCACGGAATACCGTGGATACATCCACCCGCAGCAGCGCCGCCGCCCGCGCCAGGGTCCCCCCGCGCACCAGGGCCAGGATCAATGACAGGTCGGCGTAGTCGATTTGATAGTGCGTGACTGCATTGAACATGTGGGCAAACGCCAATATTGATTGCGTGAGCGCCAATCTATAGTGGGTATCACCCCACCACAAGTCATGGACGTACATGATGCCAACACCCGCGCTGCACCTTGCCCTGATCGGTGATTACAACCCCGATGTGACCGCCCACCACGCCATTCCCATGGCCCTGCAACAGGCCGCCGACGTTCTGGGCCTGAACGTCCAAGTGCAATGGCTGGCCACCGACACCCTCACCTCCACATCTGCCCTGAGCGACTTCGACGGTTTCTGGTGCGTGCCCGGCAGCCCCTATCGCTATGTCGACGGCGCCCTGCGGGCGATACGTTTTGCCCGCGAACAAGATCGCCCTTTCCTCGGTACCTGCGGCGGTTTTCAACATGCCGTGCTGGAATATGCCCGCCATGTGCTCGGCTGGGCCGATGCCCAGCACGGCGAATTAATGCCGGATGCTGAACGCGCCGTCATCACGCCGCTGGACTGCTCCCTGGTGGAGGTGAGCGACACCGTGCGCCTGGCCCCGTACACGCGCATTGCCCAGGCCTACGGCCGCCTGGACATCCACGAGGGTTACCGTTGCCGCTACGGCATCAACCCCACCTTTGCCGACGCCCTGCTGGACACCAACCTGATTCCCACCGGCCACGATTCGGCGGGCGATCTGCGCGCGGTGGAACTGCTCGACCACCCGTTCTTCGTCGCCACCCTGTTCCAGCCCGAACGCGCCGCACTCAAGGGCATCACGCCGCCGCTGGCGATTGCGCTGCTCAAGGCCTGCCAGGAGGTATCGGTATGATCGCCAAGACACCCGCCCCACCTTATTACGCGGTGATTTTCAGCTCGCTGCGCACCGACGCCGACCTGGGTTATGGCGAGGCCGCCACACGCATGCTGGAACTGGCCAGGCAACAACCGGGGTTCCTGGGGGTAGAATCGGCGCGGGAGGATGGACTGGGGATCACCGTGTCCTACTGGGCCAGTGAGGCGGCGATACTGGCCTGGAAACAGCAGGCCGAGCATCGGCAGGTGCGCGAGCAAGGGCGGGCCACCTGGTATGCGGCGTTTCACACACGGGTATGCAAGGTAGAGCGGGCCTACACCTTCTCCACTTGAATCACCGAACCCGGTGGGAGCTGACTTGCCTGCGATGCAGACACCTCGGTGATGCAGTGAAACCGCAGTGATACTATCGCGGGCAAGCCAGCTCCCACATTTGCTCGTCATCGTTAGCAAAATCGCGGACGCTCAGCTCACCAAACTACGCAACGCGCTGATCTGCGGGATCTCTACCCGGCGCATATACACGCGTAGCGGCTCGGTGATGTTGATGCGCTCGTCGATATTCTGGTCGAGCAACAACTGCAGGCGGACTCGGCACAGGGTCATGGTGTGGTCGGCGGCCGGCAGCCAGACGAACTCGGCCGTGGGGATGATGCCGTCATCGGCCACGTCCATGCCGAATGAGTCTTCGCTGAAACGTACGATGTACTGGCCGGTCTTGCGGTTGAGGCCGACAAATCCCTGGAGTTGGTCGGCGGCCTGGCAGATAAGCTCGGAAGTGATGCGCATGGTAAACCTCACTGAAAAGTCCCACAGGGACTGGAAAGATGGTTTACACGCGTGGCAGAAATTACCGCCCTCTGACGGGGCAGCTACCCGTAAGAATACTGCAACCCCCTGCAAAAAAGTCGACAAAATTGGCCGGTGCGCACGTTAATGTCGGTTTGGTGATAGCGCCGTTCGCAATCAATTGTTAAAAAGGACACCTTCTAAAAGTTACCTCCACGAAAGGACTTCGCATATGCCTGTCACGTTTTCCAAAAGCGCCTTGCTGCTGGCGTTGATGCTCGGCCTTGGCCAGGCACAGGCTGCCGAACCGGTCAGCCCGGCCGAATTGGCGACAAACGAAGGCATCCCCTATCCTGCCGTGATCGCTCACCGTGGCGCATCCTACGACGCACCTGAATCCACCGCCGCTGCCTACAAGGTTGCACGCGACCTGGGCGCCGACTACCTGGAACTGGACCTGCAACGTAGCAAGGACGGCGTACTGTTCGCCCTGCACGACAACAACCTGCAGCGCACCACCGACGTTGCCACCAAGTTCCCCGAGCGCAAAGACGCGCCTGCCAACGAGTTCACCTGGAAAGAACTGCAAACCCTCGACGCCGGCAGCTGGTTCAACGCCGCCTACCCGGACCGCGCGCGCCCTGGTTTCGTTGGCCTGAAAATCCTGAGCCTGGACGACATCATCAAGATCGCCGAAGGCAACCCCTCGCACAAACCCGGCCTGTACATCGAGACCAAGGAGCCCAAGCAGTTCCCCGGTATCGAAGCTGACCTGAAAAACAAGCTGCTCGACAAAGGCTGGCTGAGCTCCGCCGGCTCAAAACTGGGCAAGAGCAACACCGGTGTCGGCCAAGGCAAGGGCCGCGTGGTGCTGCAAACCTTCGAAACCGCCAGCCTCAAAGAGCTGCAGAAAGAAATGCCCAACACCCCGAAAATCCTGCTGCTGTGGGTGGGTGAAGGCAGCATCGAACCCAAATCCAAAGTGACCTTCGCCGAGTCTGGCGAACCCACCAAGGCCGCCTACTACGCCAAGCAAGAGCCCAAAGACGCCGCCGAATTCGAAAAGTGGGTCGATGAAGCCAAAAGCCTCGGCGCCATCGGCACCGGCCCGTCGGCAGAGCTGACCGACCACGGCGACCAGAGCTACACCGACCTGGTGAAGCCGGAAATGAACAAGCTGACCCACGACAAGGGCCTGCTGGTGCATGTGTATACCGTGGATGAGCCGGTGGACTTCGAGAAGGTCATGAAGGCCGGCGTCGATGGCATCTTCACCAACCGCGCCGCCGAGCTGTTGAAGTTCTACAAGCGCTGGCCGTCGTCCAGCGTGCAAGACCTGCTCAACGACCATAAGTACTAAAAGCGTTGGTGTCAGTGAGCCATTAAGGCTGAGTTAAGTTGCGCTGGTTAATCTGGCGCCACTTAAACAGCTCAACCTAAGAAGGACATACACCATGAAAACCTTGACTGCCCTGTTCGCCGCTACTGCCCTGACCTTGACCGCCGGCCTGGCCCAGGCTGATGTCCGTCCAGACCAGATTCCCAGCCTGCTCAAGTCCGGTGAAGTGATGGCGTTCGAAAAGCTCAACGCCGCCGCCGTCGCCCAACATGCCGGCGCGACCATCAACGATACCGAGTTGGATCACGAAGCTGGCAAGCTGGTCTACGAAGTGGACCTGACCGACACCACCGGCAAGAAATGGGATGTGAAGCTCGACGCCAAAACCGGTGCCGTGCTGGAAAACAAGCAAGACACCTGAGTTGAACCTTGAAAAAACGCGCCACCTTTGGGTGGCGCGTTTTTTTATGCGAGCCTCAAACCGTCACATAACCGTCATACCGCCTTGCAATGATTCGCTCAGGAACCTGTGAAACGTCCTACAGGCCCTTTCTCTGCGAGTCGCCATGAACCACAGCATCGACCACGGCCATCAGGATTCCGATCTGTTTGGCCTGCTTTACGGTTTTCGTTTTCGCCCCGGCGAGAAAGGCCAGCAAATTGATTCCGCCACCGCCCTCGCCGCCTTGCAGCAACCGCCAGACCCGGAAGAATTCCTGTGGCTGCACCTGAACCTGGCGCACGCCGCCTGCGAGCGCTGGATGCAGGCGCATTTGTCACTGCCAGAAGAGTTTTTTGAAGCTTTGCACGAGGGCTCACGCTCCACGCGCATCGAGCATGTGGACTCGGCCTTATTGGCCGTGGTCAACGATGTGGTGTTCAACTTCAGCAGCATGGTGTCGTCGGATATTTCCACGCTGTGGGTGTGCGCGCGCAGCCGCTTGCTGGTGAGCGCACGCCTGCAGCCGTTGCACTCGGTGGATAAATTGCGCTCGTCGGTGAAGGCCGGCGAGCACTTTCGCTCCCCCTTGGAGCTGTTGGTGCACCTGCTGCGCGACCAGGGCGAAGTGCTGACGCAGATCGTGCGCAAGACCAGCATCAGCGTTGACCAAATCGAGGATCAGCTGTTGTCTTCGCGCCTGTCCACCAATCGTGCCGAACTGGGCGCCGCCCGCCGCGTGCTGGTGCGCCTGCAACGCCTGCTGGCTTTGGAGCCGGGCTCGCTGCTGCGCCTGCTCAATCGCCCGCCGCAATGGCTGCAAAAGGAAGACGTGAAGGAATTGCGCAAATCTACCGAAGAGTTTGCGCTGATCATCAACGACCTGACCGCCCTGGGCGAACGCATAAAACTGTTGCAGGAAGAGATCGCCGCCAACCTCAATGAACAGAGCAACCGCACGTTGTTTACCCTCACGGTGGTGACGGTGCTGGCGCTGCCGATCAATATCATTGCCGGTTTTTTTGGCATGAATGTGGGTGGGGTGCCCCTGTCCCAAGATCCGGAAGGCTTCTGGATACTGGTGGCCTTGGTTGCAACTTTTACCCTGATCGCCGGGCGGTGGGCATTCCGCAAATTCTCAAGTTGAAATAAACCCTTACTGTGGGAGCTTGCCTGCGATTGCGGTGTATCAGCCAAGGCGATGCAAGCTGACCCACCGCTATCGCAGGCAAGCCAGCTCCCACAGGTTTTTGCGTTTATTCAGTGATTGAAACGTCCAGCCATCGCCCTCACGATGCTGGCGCGGCCTTGATCACTGGCCAGTGGGCATTGCGCAAATGCTCAAAGCAACGAAGATCAAATGTGGGAGCTGGCTTGCCTGCGATTGCGGTGGATCAGCCAAAGCGATGCAAGCTGACCCACCGCTATCGCAGGCAAGCCAGCTCCCACAGGGTTATGCGTATGTTCAGTGTTTGAAGCGTCCAGCCACTGATCACCAGGCATTGCGCACATTCTCAAATTGAAATGAGCCAGCTCCCACAGGAGTTTGCGTTTATTCAGTGATTGAAGAGTCCCGTCATCGCTTTGAGCCGCTTCTTGTACACCCGCCGCGCCTCCAAAGCCTCCTCCAGACTCACCGCCACAAACCCCGCTCGCTGGTTGGGCTGCATCTGCCCGATCAAGTCCAGGTCGGCGCTGATCACCGTGCCAATCATCGCGTAGCCACCGCCCGACACCGCATCGCGGTGCAGCACAATCGGTTCCAGCCCGGCCGGCACTTGAATCGAGCCAATCGGGTAGCAACTGTCCACGATGTTGGAAGGATCGGAGCCCGCGCCAAACGGCTGCTCCCGTGGCTGGAAGCTCAACGCGCTGCCGCCCTTGAAGCGATAGCCAATGCGATCGGCCTCGGAGCCGACCGTCCACGGCTCGGCAAAAAAGCTGCTTTTGGCCTCCAAGCTCAAGCGTTCGTAATACAGCCCCGGCACCACCCGCAACGTCACATCGCCGCCGACCGAACGCCGCAACGCCATCGGCAAGCTGTCGCCCGCACGCCCGGTGCCGCTGGCGGTACCGATCGGCAATTGATCGCCCTCCTGCAAGCGTCGGCCATTAAACCCGCCGAGGGCGCCGAGGGTGTAGGTGGAGCGGCTGCCGAGCACCAACGGCACGTCGATACCGCCGGCGACGGCGAGGTAGGTGCGTGCGCCGGCCTTGGGAAACTCGAACCGCAGCACCTGCCCGGCGCGTACGGCAAAGGCGGTGTCCTGATGCACCACTTCATCGTCCAGGCGCGGCGACATCAAGGCGCCGCTCAAGGCCACCAGCGCGTCCTGCTGGAACTCCAGCTCCGGCCCGATCAGCGTGCATTCCAGGCCCGCCGCGCCCACGGGATTGCCCACCAGGTGGTTGGCCGCACTCAACGCGTATTGGTCCAGCGCCCCCGATGGTGGGATGCCCAAATGGTAATAACCTTCGCGGCCCAGGTCCTGCACGGAGGTGGCGAGGCCGGGTTTGAGGACCTTGATCATGCCAGCGCCTCCTGCAGGGTTTTCGGATAGCCGATGGGGTCGGCGAGAAAGGCATCCAGGGAAAACTCCACCGGGCGAATGCGCAAGTCGAAACGCCCGGCGTCCACCTCGGCGACCGCCAGGTCATATGCCTCGCGGTCCATCGGCTTGAACTGCACGATATCGCCAGGGCGGAAGAACACCATGTGCTCCTTGAGGTACGCCAACTGCTGCGCCGGGTCGTAGATCGGTGCCGGGGTAACGCCGAACATCTGATAACCGCCCGCCCCTCGCACTGAGTAGATACAGCCAAAGCAACCGCCATGGCCCAGGGTCAGTTTCGGTGTGTCGGTGCGTGGCCGCAGGTATTTGGGCACCTGCAATTGCCGCTCGCGTTCGACCATCTGGAACATGAACGGCAAGCCCGCGACAAAGCCGACCATCGACACAAACCACGGCGCGCCACTGTGGGCGGCGATGAACGCGTCCACGTCGGCCAGGCCATTGATGCGTGCGGCGTATTCCAGGTCTGTGCCGCTGGGGTCTTGGTGGCGGTCACGAAAGCGCATCAGGGTTTCGTGGGTCCAGGGGTCGTTATAGAGCACCGGGATTTCGATGATGCGCGTGCGCAAGGTGCGCTCAGTCACCGCCTGGGCTTCGGCGCTTTGCACGGCGTCGAGCAACGCGTGAGGCGCGATGCGGTCGGGGTCGAAGCGAATCTGGAACGATGAATTGGCCAGGCAGACATCCAGTACGCCTTCCAGGGCCAGGCGCTCCACCGCACGGGTCACCGCCATGCCCTTGAAAAAAGCCTCCAGGGACATGCTGTCGCTGACCTCGGCAAACAGGTGTTCATCACCGCCGAAGCTGTAGCGGATGGGGGACGTTTCAGCCATGTCTGTTCCTCTTGGAATCATTGTAGAAAGGCAGGCAAAAAAGTAAGGGTTGGATCTTATCGGGGTGTTCTGACGTCGATACCCGCCTGGTCCAAGGCTTCACGGGTAGCCTCCACCAGATCCAGGGCGCCAGGGGTGTCGCTGTGCAGGCAGATGGAATCGAACTCGATCGCCAGGTCTTCGCCTTCGACGGTACGTACCAGGCCGGCCTGACACGCACGCAAGACCCGGGCGGCCACTGTGGCTGGATCCAGCGCCCGCACATTGCGGGTAAACACGATGGAGCCGCTCAGGTCGTATTCACGGTCGGCATAGAACTCGCGCACCACCGGCTGCCCCAGTTCCTTGGCGATGCGCCAGATCACCGAGTTGGGCATGCAGTACAGCATCAGCGTGGGCTCAATGATTTGCAGGTTCTGCACCAACAGCCGGGCGGCCTCTTCATCACGGGCCAGGTGCATGTAAAGCGCGCCGTGAGGTTTGATATGTTGCAGGGTCACGCCTTGGGCACGGGCCATTTCACGCAGGGCACCGAGCTGGTAGAGCATGTCGTCCACCAGTTCCTGGGCCGGTGCGTTGATATGCCGGCGACCGAACCCCACCAGGTCACGAAAGCCTGGGTGCGCGCCGATGGCCACACCCAGTTGCTTGGCGCGCTCGACGGTGCGGCGCATGGTGCCGGGGTCGCCGGCGTGAAAGCCGGTGGCGATATTGGCCGAGCTGATATAGGCCATCAGCTCTGCGTCGACGCCGTCGCCGATGGTCCAGGGGCCAAAGCTTTCGCCCATGTCTGAATTGAAATCCACTGCCTGCATCGGGGTCGCTCCGCCAAAGGTGATGCCCGCAAAGTAGGCCGGGGCTTGACCCCTTGGGAAGATCTATTATCAGATGGCCCATCTTCTGAAAATCAGATATCGCTCATGTCCCTCACCTTGCGCCAGGTTCGCTACTTCGTCGCCACTGCCGAGATCGGCCAGATTTCCCAGGCAGCAATTCACCTGAATATTTCCCAATCGGCGGTGACCACGGCGATCAAGGAGCTGGAAGCCATGCTCGGCGTGCAGTTGTTCGTGCGCTCGGCCCAAGGCATGAACCTCACCGACGCCGGGCGGCATTTTCTCAACCGTGCCTATGTGATTGTGCGCAGCGTGGAGGACGCCCTCAACAGCCCGCTGCCGGACTACCGCGCCAGCGGCGTGCTGCGGGTGGCGGCCAGTTACACCGTGCTGGGTTATTTCTTGCCCCACCATTTACAGCGCATGGAGCATTGGCATCCGGACGTAACCATCGAGGTGTTCGAACAGGAGCGCCAGGCCATCGAACAGGGCCTGCTCGACGGCCAGTTCGACATGGCCGTGGTGCTGACCGCCAACCTTACCCACGCGGATATCGTCTCGGAAATTCTGTTCAACTCCGAGCGCCGCTTGTGGCTGCCCAGCCATCACCCGTTGTGCGAACGCGGTGCCGTGAGCCTGGCCGACGTGGCCCAAGAACCCTACATTTTGCTCACCGTCGACGAAGCCGAACACAGCGCCATGCGCTACTGGGAACAGGCCGGGCAAACGCCCAAGGTGCGGCTGCGCACCAGCTCAGTGGAGGCGGTGCGCAGCATGGTTGCCAACGGCAGTGGCGTGGCGATCCTGTCAGACCTGGTACACCGGCCCTGGTCCCTGGAAGGCAAACGCATCGAAACCCTGACCGTGACCGACCCGGTCACACCCATGAGCGTCGGCCTGGCCTGGCACCGCGAGCGTGCGTTTACGCCAGCGATGCAAGCGTTCCGAGATTACTTTCACGACGCGTTCCTGGCGCCCCAGCAGTTGTCGGCACGCCGTTAAAGATGAGCTTGCAGGGTGGCGGTCAACCAGTCCATGAACACCCGCACTCGCAACGGCAGATGCCGCTGGCCGGCGTACAGCAACGACACATCCAACGGCGGCGCTTGGTAGTCGGGCAGCACCGCCACCAACTCGCCGCTGGCCAATAAGTCGCGTATCCCGAGCTGCGGCACCTGGGTGATGCCAAACCCGCCCAGGCACGCCGATTGATAGGCGTCGGTGCTGTTGACCGTCACCCGGCCTGCCATCGGCAGCCGCTGCACCTTGTTGCCCACCATGTATTCGAACCCGGCCGAGCGTGCGCCCAGCGGCCGCACGTAATGCACCAACTGGTGATGCGCCAGGTCTGCCAGGGTTTCGGGCACGCCATACCGTTGCAGGTATGCCGCGCTCGCGCAGTTGACCATCGGCATGCTGCACACCCGCCGCGCTACCACGGTTTGATCGGGCTGCGCGCCGACGCGCACCACGCAATCAAAACCTTCGGCGATCAGGTCCACCTGGCGGTCCGAACCGCTGATCTCCATGTCGATCAGAGGATGGCGCGCCATGAACGTGGGCAAGTTCGGCAAGATCAAGCCCCGCGCCATGACGTTGGGCATGTCCACCCGTATGCGCCCGGCCAATTGGGTTTCGTCCTGACGGAACAAACCTTCCAGCTCTTCCATATGCGCCAGCAGATCCTTGCTGCGCTCATACAACACACGACCATCCTGGGTCGCCTGCACCTTGCGCGTGGTGCGTTGCAACAGCCGTGCGCCGAGCAACTCCTCCAACGCCTGCACATGCTCGGAGACCGTAGAGCGCGGCAAGCCCAGACTTTGACCGGCCTGGGTAAAACTCGACAACTCAGTGACGCGTACGAAGGTGCGCAGCAACTCAAGCTTGTTCATTAGATTGTTCGCCTTATCCGGCCAGTGATTCCGATATCAGCCTGTTTATCACGTTATGGCCGGACAAATACACTCAGTCCCACTCACCCCATTCGAGGACTGCACCATGACCCGTAAAATCGCACTCATCACTGGCGCCAGCCGTGGCCTGGGTAAAAGCGCCGCCCTGCACCTGGCTGCGCAAGGCATCGACATCATCGGCACTTACCACAGCGCAGCGGCTGAAGCCCAAGCCGTGGTTACCCAGGTAGAGGCCTTGGGCGGTCGCGCCGCCATGCTGCAGCTGGACGTCAGCCAGAGCGCAACCTTCGATACATTCGTTGGCCAGATCGGCACCCTGCTCAAGGATGTGTTCGCCCAGGAACATTTCAACTTCCTGATCAACAATGCCGGGGTTGGCACCTACGCAAGCTTTGCCGAAACCACCGAAGCCCAGTTCGACCAGTTGGTGGCGATCCATGTGAAGGCACCGTTTTTCCTTACGCAAAAACTGCTGCCGCTGATCAGCGATGGCGGGCGCATTATCAATGTCTCCAGCGGCCTGGCGCGCTTCAGCCTGCCGGGTTATGCCGCTTACGCGTCCATGAAAGGCGCGGTGGAAGTCTTGTCGCGCTACCAGGCTAAAGAACTGGGCCCACGGGGTATTACCGTGAACACCCTGGCACCGGGTGCTATCGCCACCGACTTCGGCGGCGGTGCGGTGCGCGATAACACCGATGTGAATGCGATGGTGGCCAATAACACCGCCCTGGGCCGCGCTGGTTTGCCGGACGACATTGGCGGGGCGATTTCGATCTTGCTGGCCGATGGCAGCCACTGGATCACCGGCCAGCGGATCGAGGCGTCGGGCGGGATGTTCCTATAAGCGACGTACGCCTACGGGGTAACTGGGGTTTTACCGGCGAATTTCTCGCGCAATACGTCATAACCCCAGTGGTACACGTAGGTGTACGGCAGGAAGAACAACAACACGCCTATGTCGAGGATGAAGGCTTCCAGCAGGCTGATCTTCATCAAAGCGGCAATCAACGGCACAGCCAAGAGGATCAGGCCGCCTTCAAACAGCAGCGCGTGCAGCACACGGGTCCAACCACTGTTGGCCAGTTGCAGGCGGGTTTTAAGGCGGTCGAACAGGCTGTTGAACACCACGTTCCAGCTCAGTGCCAACAGGCTGATGCCCAGGGTCACTGCGCCCATTTCCAGCGCCGGCCGGCCGGTGATCCACACCAACAGCGGCGTGCAAATCAATAAGGCCAGCCCTTCGAAACCAAGGGCTTGAAACACGCGTTCAGTAAAGGATTTGGTAGGGGTCATGACCCGGCTCCGTGAGTGACGATGGTTGCCATGATCAGGCTTTGTCTCGATACTTCATAACCAATAACCATCGATCAAGGCGATAGTCATGGCCTCCCATGAAGTGCTCCAGGCATTTGTCCAGGCAGCCATCCAAGGCTCGTTTTCCGCGGCGGCGCGCAAGCTGGGCAAAAGCCAGTCCACCGTGAGCGCGGCAGTGGCCAGCCTTGAGATTGACCTGAACGTGGTGCTGTTTGACCGCAGCAGCCGCAAGCCGACCCTCACGCCGGCGGGGCAAGTGTTGCTGCAACGGGCAGAACAGGTGCTGGAAGCCAGTAGCCGCCTGGAGCTGGCAGCCAGTCAGTTATCGCAAGGCCTGGAGCCGAAATTGAGTATCGCCATGTCCGATACTTACCAATCCGATCGATTCGAGGTCGCCCTCACTGCCTTCGAGCAACGCTACCCGGACCTTGAGCTGGAATGCCTGATCGCGGAATGCGAAGACTTGATTGCGCTGGTGCAAAGTGGCCGGGCGCAGATCGCGTTTATCGAGAAACAAGAAGCCTACCCGCCGGACCTTTCCTTCTCCACGGTGGAGGAGCGCACGGAGATCGCACTGTTCGTCTCGCCTGGACACCCATTGGCGAGTCTGGACAAGGTTCATCCGCACACCTTGCAACAACACCGGGAGTTGCGTTTGGCGAGCATCATCAGCCCCAATGAAAACCGCGGCACGCAGCGAGTATGGTCGGCGCCGAGTTACCTGATGCTGATGGAAATGGCACAGCTGGGGTTTGGCTGGGCACCGATTCCACGCTGGCTGGTGGAGCGCTTTGGCGGTAACCAGTTGGTTGAACTCAAGGTGCGCAGTTGGCCGCGTTCGGTGGCGGTGGATGCGCTGTGGTCCCGGCACCAGCCGCCGGGGCCTGCGGGGAGCTGGTTGCTGGGCAAGATGCTGGAGTGAACGCAGTGAAATGTAGAGGGGGCCGTTAGAGAGACGTTGGCTGTCAGGCCGTCATCGCAGGCAAGCCAGCTCCCACATTGGATCGCGGGGCGTCATAACATCGTGTTGGCTATTTGAGTTCGGCGAGGCGTCGCGTGATGAAGCGTTTTTCTGGCGCCTGTTGCGTCAGCGACAGCGCTTTTTCGTACGCGCTGCGAGCTTCGTCAAACCGCCCCAACTGCCGGCAAAACTCCCCACGCGCCGAATGCGCCAAGTGGTAGTCCTGCAACTCACCGCGCTGCAAAAGGTTGTCTACCAGCACCAACCCCGCCAACGGCCCCTGCTCCATTGCCACCGCTACCGCACGGTTCAACTCGATCACCGGCGACGGCACAGACCTGAGCAATACATCGTAGAGCCCGACAATCTGCCGCCAATCGGTTTCCCCTGCGCTGGGCGCCTCGGCATGCACGGCGGCAATCGCAGCCTGCAAGCAATACGGCCCGAAGCGTGGCGTAACCAGCGCCAGCTCCACCAATGCGCAGCCTTCAGCGATCAAGGCCCTGTCCCAAAGCGTACGATCCTGAGCGTCCAACAGCACCAGTTCGCCGCTGGCAGAAGTGCGGGCAGGCCGACGCGACTCGTGCAGCAACATTAACGCCAGCAAGCCCATGACTTCCGGCTCGGGCAGCAACTCCAGCAGCAAACGCCCCAGGCGAATGGCCTCCAAGGTCAAGTCCTCGCGGGTGAGGTCGGCACCCGCCGAGGCCGAATAGCCCTCGTTGAACACCAGGTAAATCACCCGCAGCACACTGTCCAATCGTTCGGGCAATTCGGCGCGAGACGGCACTTGATAGGGAATTTTCGCCTCACGGATCTTGCCCTTGGCGCGCACGATGCGTTGGGCAATGGTGGTGGGCGTGGCAAGAAAAGCGTGAGCGATGGCCTCGGTGCTCAGGTCGCAGATCTCGCGCAAGGTCAGCGCAACCTGGGCATCGGCCGCCAACGCTGGGTGGCAGCAAGTGAACATCAGGCGCAGGCGGTCGTCTTCCACGTCGTCATCACTCCAAGGCACGGCCTCCAACGCCTCGGCCTGCTCCTCCAATAACGGGGTAAAACGCGACTGCCGACGCAGACGGTCGATGGCTTTGAAGCGGCCGGTGGACACCAGCCACGCCCGTGGATTATCCGGCACGCCATCCTCGGGCCAGCGCTGCAAGGCGACGAGAAATGCTTCGTGCAGCGCCTCCTCGGCCAAGTCGAAATCCCCCAGCACACGAATCAACGTCGCGAGCACGCGGCGTGATTCGCGGCGGTAAATAGCGTCGATCTGCTGGGTCAATCGACCATGTCCTCGGTCACCAACTTCACCAGGCGGTCCAGGCTCTGGCCCCAGCCGTCATGAAAGCCCATGGCTTCATGGGCCTGCTTGTCCTCGGCACTCCAGTGCATGGCGCGGGCGGTGTAGAGCGTCTTGCCGCCGACATCTTCAAAGGTGACTTCGGCGCTCATGAACGGCTTGCCCGAGGGCACCCAACCCGGCATGAACGCGTCGGTAAACACCAGGCGGTTGGGCGCGTCGATTTCCAGGAACACTCCCTGGGTCGGGTACTCGCTGCCATCCGGGGCGCGCATCAAGGTGCGGAACAAGCCGCCGACCCACAGGTTCATCTCGCATTCAGGGGTGGTCATGCCGTGGGGGCCCCACCATTGTTGCAGCAGGGTTGGCTCAGTCCAGGCGCGAAACACCCGGCGGCGCGGCGCATCGATCAAGCGGCTGATGGACAGTTCAAATTCGGCGGGTTGAGTGTTCACGGGAAACCTCCTCAAGTCTTTTGATTATTGTGTTGAGAGATTCAATTGGCGCACGGGGCGCACTTCCACACTGCCGACCCGGGCCGCCGGAATGCCGCCAGCCACCTGGAGCGCTTCATTGAGGTCCTTGGCGTCGATCAGGTAGAACCCGGCGAGCTGCTCCTTGGTTTCGGCAAACGGCCCGTCGGTGATCGACAGCTTGCCGTTGCGCATGCGCACGGTGGTGGCGGTGGTCACCGACTCCAGCGGCTCGGCGGCCAGCATGCGCCCGCTGGCCTGGATGGCCTCGGCGTAGGCCAGACATTCCGAGTCATGGGGGCTGTCGGGCGAAGTGTGCAACGCCTGTTCGTTGCTGTAGATCAGGCACAGGTATTTCATGGCGTTCTCCGTTTTCGGACTACTGACTATAGTTCGCGGTGCTCAAGGTTTCAGGTCGAACAACGCCGTGCCGCTTTGCATATCAAACGGCGCCGACCAGTGCTCGTGCACCACCTTCCATTGGCCATCGATGCGCTGGTAGCCGGCGGTGACACGCATCCAGCAAGCCTTCACCTCACCGTCCGGCCCGGCACCGCCGCAGTGGGCCAGCCAGTGGGCGAATGCGCTGTCTGGCGCTTCGACGACATGCAGTTCATGAAACTCGAAGATGCCGGGGCCGGGGCAGTGCTCCATGCACGCCTCCCAATGCGCGCGATAGGCCGCCTTGCCCTTGAATTGCAGAGCGGTTACAGCGTCGAACGAGACGATATCGTCGGCGTAAAAGCTGACAATTTTGTCGATTTGGCGACTGACGACGGCGTCTTTCCATTGCTCGATCAGGCTCTTGATTGCAGTGCTCATGGCGATGACTCCTTGGGGTGGAAAATCACGGAAGACACCCTTAGTCGAATGGCCCCGAGGGAAATCGACATCCCCCTGAAAAATAATTTCCCGTGGCTCAAACCCGATAAACTGCCACTTCCCTTGCAGCCGTTCGGATAGTCCCATGCCAACCCGCCTCGTTGCCTACGAGGCGCTGAACGCTGTGCAACAACAGCAAGTCGGCGCCATCGAAGTTCACCCTGAACAACTGCCGTTTTGCGGTGATATGTATTGCGCCCTCAATACCCTGCTCGCCAACCCGAGCCCTGGGGTCAAGGGCTTTGCGCTGTTGGCCGACGACCTTCCCGTGGCGTTCCTGCTGCTCAAGCGACCACCGTGCCTGCCTCATTGGGCCGATGAACACAGCGCCACACTCCACGCGCTACAGGTAGACCGGCATCAGCAGGGGCGTGGATACGGCAAGATGTGTTTGCAGGCGTTGCCTGCCGTGGCGCGCGAGGCCTGGCCGCAGATCAAGGGGTTGGAGTTGTCGGTGGATGCCCACAACCTGGCGGCAATGGGATTGTATCTGGGGGCGGGATGGGTGGATCGCGGTGAGGCGTACAAGGGTCGCGTAGGGTATGAGCGCCGGTTGAGTTTCAGGTTTAATCCATAGCGGCAATGTCACGTAAACATGACTTTTAAGCGTGCATGTCGTGTTTACGTGACATCGGGTGCAGTGTCAGCCCCGCTCCCCGATCGGCAGCCAGATTTCCACCGTCCCCGTGCCCTTCCTGGCATCGAAGTCCGCGCTATAGCGCTCGAAATCCGCGCCCATGACCTTGTAGCCCGAATGCGGCAGCCATTCGAACATGATGCGCTCGTAGGTTTGCTCAAGCGCCTGCACCGGCCCGTAGTGGGGGAACACGGCATAGTTGAGTGGCGGAATTTCGATCACCTCGAAATTGCTCGGCACGTCCTTCCTGGCCGGGACTTCAACACCTGCCAGGTAATCGAATTCACCGTGATGCGGGTTATGGCACACCCCGTAGGTCACACCGCCGACGCGCTTCTTGATGTCCTTGATGCAGGTATCGAACAACTCCCACAGCCGTGGGATATCGCCCACGGTGGCCTTCGAATATCGCCCTTGTACCCCGGCGATCACCAGGGCCTTGCCGGCTTCCAGGCGTGGCTCCAACGGTTGTTTTGTCTGCTGATCCATACGAACAGTCTCCTTCTTATGAGGGAACAAACCCGCATCGAGTATAGGGGCATATCCGCGTTGTACTCCATGTAGAAAAATTTCCTACACATCTGGACAACTGGCCATCATCGCCCGTATTGTCTGCCCCGCAGGCCACCGCAGTGGCCGACGTCGCTCGGACGGTTCCGGGCGCTTACGTACCTCGAGGCAACAATGGCAGACCAAGGTTCGCCGCGCCGCTTTGCGCGCATAGATCGACTCCCCCCGTATGTATTCAATATCACTGCCGAGCTGAAGATGGCTGCGCGTCGGCGCGGCGAAGACATCATTGACTTGAGCATGGGTAATCCTGACGGCGCCACGCCTCCTCATATCGTGGAGAAAATGGTCACCGTCGCCCAGCGTGAAGACACCCACGGCTACTCCACCTCCAAAGGCATTCCGCGCCTGCGCCGGGCGATTTCGCGTTGGTACAAGGACCGTTATCAGGTGGATATCGACCCGGAGTCCGAAGCCATCGTGACCATCGGTTCCAAGGAAGGCCTGGCGCACTTGATGCTGGCCACCCTGGACCAGGGCGATACCGTGCTGGTGCCCAACCCCAGCTACCCGATTCATATCTACGGCGCAGTGATTGCCGGCGCCCAGGTACGTTCGGTGCCGCTGATACCGGGCGTGGATTTCTTCGCAGAGCTGGAGCGCGCGATTCGTGGCTCGATCCCCAAGCCGAAGATGATGATCCTCGGCTTCCCGTCCAACCCGACCGCGCAGTGTGTGGAACTGGACTTCTTCGAACGGGTGATCGCCCTGGCCAAGCAGTACGACGTGCTGGTGGTGCACGACCTGGCCTACGCCGACATCGTCTACGACGGCTGGAAAGCCCCCTCGATCATGCAAGTGCCCGGCGCCAAGGACATTGCGGTGGAGTTTTTCACCCTGTCCAAGAGCTACAACATGGCCGGCTGGCGCATCGGCTTCATGGTGGGCAACCCGGAACTGGTCAACGCCCTGGCACGCATCAAGAGCTACCACGACTACGGCACCTTCACCCCGCTGCAAGTGGCGGCGATTGCGGCGCTGGAAGGCGACCAACAGTGCGTGAAGGACATCGCCGAGCAGTACCGCCAGCGTCGCAATGTGCTGGTCAAGGGCCTGCATGAACTGGGCTGGATGGTGGAGAATCCGAAGGCGTCGATGTACGTCTGGGCCAAGATTCCCGAGCAGTACGCGGCCATGGGCTCGCTGGAGTTTGCCAAGAAACTGCTATTGGAAGCGAAGGTGTGTGTGTCGCCGGGGATCGGCTTTGGTGAGTATGGCGACGATCATGTGCGCTTTGCGCTGATCGAAAACCAAGACCGGATTCGCCAGGCCGTGCGTGGGATTCGCGGGATGTTCAGGGCGGATGGGTTGGTGACTAAAGCCTGACCTGATCTACCTGAAGAAACCCAATCAATGTGGGAGCTGGCTTGCCTGCGATGGCAGTGTTGGATTCACTACCGCTATCGCAGGCAAGCCAGCTCCCACATTTGATCAGTTCCCACCCTTGCTTTGGGGTGTGGCTTACACCACCAACGACAGCAACATGATGAAGATCAGTGCCACGATCGACAGAATGGTCTCCATCGCCGTCCAGGTCTTGAACGTCTCGGCCACGGTCATGTTGAAGTACTGCTTGACCAGCCAGAACCCCGCATCGTTGACGTGAGACAGGATCAACGAACCCGCGCCCGTCGCCAGTACCAGCAACTCGCGGTTAACCCCAGGGATCATCCCCACCACCGGCACCACAATGCCCGCGCCGGTAATGGTCGCGACCGTCGCTGAACCGGTGGCAATCCGAATCACCGCCGCCACCAGCCACGCCAGCAGGATCGGGTTGATCTGCGCGTTCACCGCCATATGGCCGATCACGTCGCCCACGCCGCTGGTCACCAGCATCTGCTTGAAGCCACCACCGGCACCGATGATCAGGATGATCGCGGCGGTCGGCGCAAGGCTGGCGTCGAGCAGCTTGAGGATCTGCTTGGAGTGGATGCCCTGACGATGGCCAAAGGTGTACAGCGATAACAGCAAAGCCAGCAACAGTGCGGTGATCGGGTGGCCGATCATGTCCATCCAGTTGCGTACCACGTTGCCTTCGACGAACGCGATGTCGGCAAAGGTTTTGAGCAGCATCAGGAACACCGGCAGCAGCACGGTGACCAGGGTGATGCTGAAGCTTGGCAGCGACTTGTTATCGGTTTCGCGGGCCAGTTGGTCCACCAGTTCCTGGGACGGGTTGCCCGGGATGTACTTGGCGATGAACGTACCGAAGATCGGACCGGCGATGATGGCGGTCGGCAGTGCGACGATCAGGCCGTACAGGATGGTCTTGCCGATATCAGCACCGAACACGCCGATGGCCAGCAGCGGGCCCGGGTGCGGTGGCACCAGGCCATGCACCGCCGAGAGACCAGCGAGCAGCGGAATACCGATCTTGATCAACGACACGCCGGTACGCCGGGCGACGATAAACACCAGCGGGATCAGCAATACAAAGCCGATCTCGAAGAACAGCGGGATGCCCACCAGGAACGCGGCGAACATCATGGCCCACTGGACCTTCTCTTTGCCGAAGGCGCGGATCAGGGTCTGGGCGATCTGATCGGCACCGCCGGACTCGGCCATCATCTTGCCGAGCATCGTGCCGAGCGCGAGGATGATGCCGACAAAGCCGAGGACCCCGCCGAAACCGTCCTGGAACGCCTTGATGATCTTGTCCACGGGCATGCCCGAGGTCAGGCCGAGGAAACCGGCCGCGATGATCAGTGCAATGAACGGGTGCACCTTGAACTTGGTGATCAGTACGATCAACCCAATGATAGTGACTACTGCATCTAGCAGCAGGTAAGACTCGTGGGACATGCCAAACATGGGGGGTCTCTCCTGTTTGTTGTTGTTATTAAAGCGGGTGTTGAACTTCCTGCCGGGGATAGCGCTATCTTTTCCGGCAAAAAATT
This sequence comes from Pseudomonas sp. MF6751, assembly GCF_016613265.1. NCBI lineage: Bacteria > Pseudomonadati > Pseudomonadota > Gammaproteobacteria > Pseudomonadales > Pseudomonadaceae > Pseudomonas > Pseudomonas sp. MF6751. The sequence continues at coordinate 72,723 of NZ_JAENSV010000012.1, read as the reverse complement.
AATGAGTAGGTTCAAAGCCGTGCTTGCGCCACCAGGTATGGGTCTGCGCGGCCAGCTCCTCGACGCTGTCTTCACTGGCGTTCAAGGCCAGGGTCAGCGGTTCGCCCTTGGGCGATTCAAGGGTGGCGAACTGGCTGTCGATCAGGCTTGCCGGCATGAAATGGCCGGGGCGGTGAGACACGCGGTCGGCGGCGACTTCGCGGGTCAGCTCCAGGAAGACAAAACCCAGGCCCGGCGCAGCTTCGCGCAGGTGGTCACGGTATTTTTTCTTCAGGGCCGAACAGGTCAGTACAGGATGCTCGCCCGCTTTCAACGCGCGACGCAGTTCATCGCACAGGATATCGAGCCAGCCGGCGCGGTCGTCGTCGTTGAGGGGGTGGCCGGCGCTCATCTTTTCGATGTTCGCGGCAGGGTGAAAGCTGTCGCCTTCAATGGCAGTGGCGCCGTTAAGGGCGCACAGGGCTTGGCTGACGCTGGACTTGCCACAGCCGGAAACACCCATGATGACCAGGGCGGTAACAGGTTGACTCATGAAACACCTCAGGACGCAGATAGCGCTACCTTTGCATAGCGTAAGGCTAGTGCAAAAACAGGCTTTTCCCGCGCCGACTTGTCATTTTTATGGAGTGACGCGTGCATCCGTTCCAACAGATTGACTTCAAGAGCTGGACAGGATCAGGCAACCCTTTATCCAAGAATTTGCAGCCCTTTGGAGACAGCGCTACCTTAGTGCCTCGATTTTTGTTTGGCAAGCCGCCTGATGACCTCCAAGAACGATAAAAATACCCGCACGACGGGCCGCCCTACCCTCAATGAAGTGGCGCGCCTGGCCGGCGTCAGCCCGATCACGGCCTCCCGTGCCCTGCGCGGTATCAGTACCGTGGCCACCGAACTGGTGGAAAAAGTGCAACAGGCCGCCGCCGAACTGAGCTACGTGGTCAACCCCGCCGCCCGTGCCCTGGCCTCGGCGCAGAGCCATTCGGTGGTGGTGCTAGTGCCGTCACTGTCCAACCTGCTGTTTATCGAAACCCTCGAAGCCATCCACCAAGTGCTGCGGCCCAAGGGCTTTGAAGTACTGATCGGCAACTCCCATTATTCGCGCGATGAAGAAGAAGACCTGTTGCGCAACTACATGGCCTACCAGCCACGGGGTTTGTTGCTGACCGGTTTTGACCGCACCGAAAGCGCGCGACGAATGGTCGAGGCCAGCAATGTGCCCTGTGTGTACATGATGGATCTGGACCCCAATGCCGGGGTGAACTGTGTGGGTTTCTCGCAACTGGCCGCCGGCGAGACCGCGGCGGCGCACTTGCTGTCCCGTGGTCGCAAGCGCCTGGCCTATATCGGCGCACAACTGGACCAACGCACCTTGCTGCGCGGCGAAGGCTTTCGCCGCGCCTTGCAACAGGCCGGCATGTACGACCCGGCGCTGGAGCTGCTGACGCCACGCCCGTCTTCCGTGGGCCTGGGAGGCGAACTGTTTTTGCAACTGCTGGCCGCCCATCCGGATGTGGACGCGATCTTCTTCGGCAACGACGACCTGGCCCAGGGCGCCCTGCTCGAAGCCCTGCGCCATGGCATCAAGGTGCCTGAACGTGTGGCGGTGCTGGGCTTCAACGACCTACCCGCCTCGTCATTCATGGTGCCGCGCCTGAGCAGCATCAGCACGCCACGGGAAGCCATCGGGCGTCGGGCAGCAGAGCATCTGCTGACGATCATGGCGGGCAACAAGGTGGCCAAGCCAGTGGTGGATATGGGGTTTGAGTTACAGGTGCGCGAGAGCACCTGAGCGTCGAGCCGAACGCAATCAATGTGAGAGCTGGCCATGTAGTGTCCACAGAATCAGCGCCTGGCACAGATCCCCTGTGGGAGCGGGCTTGCTCGCGAAGGCGGTGGGTCAGTCAACGCATCTTCAACTGAACCACCGCTATCGCAGGCAAGCCAGCTCCCACATTTTCGACCGTGCCCGCTTCATACCCTCGCCGTCGTGCCCGGCCCCTGCTAGATTGGTCATTCTCCAAATGCCAGGGAAGCACCATGGGCCATTCACTGAAAATCTTGGGTCGTACCTCTTCAATCAACGTGCGAAAAGTACTGTGGACCTGCCAGGAATTGGGCATCGACTACGTGCGCGAAGACTGGGGCATCGGTTTCAAGCCTACCCAATCCCCCGATTTCCTCGCCTTGAACCCCAACGCCCAGGTGCCAGTGCTGATCGACGACCATGGCGTGCTATGGGAGTCCAATACCATCTGCCGCTACCTTGTCGGCCTCTATCAGCGCCATGACTTGCTACCCGTTGAGCCTGCCTTGCGTGCACGGGTCGAACAGTGGATGGACTGGCAGGCCACCGAACTCAACCCTTCGTGGGGCTATGCGTTCCACGCACTGGTGCGTCAAAACCCGGACTATCAGGACCCGCAACGCATCCAGGCGGGTGTGCAGGCCTGGAATGACAAGATGGCCCTGCTAGAACAACAGTTGACCAAGACCGGCGCCTACGTGGCCGGCGAAGAGTTCACCCTCGCTGACATCTTGATTGGCCTTTCGGTACATCGGTGGCAGATGACACCCATGGAGCGGCCGTCCTACCCCGCCATCGCGGCGTATTACCAACGCCTCAGCCAGCACGCCGGCTTCAAGACGTTCGCGCTCGACGGCCACAATTAGAGAAGCAGTTGCGCACTTTAAGCTCCAAGCCCAATAGCGGTTTGGCTTAAAGCTCGAAGCTTCCAACTCGCCCAACTGAAGGTTATTCATGCCCCCACTCGCCGCCTGCGTCTCAGACCCCACCCGCGCCGCCCACATCAGCGCCCGCATCGACCGCCTGCCCGCCGTCGCCACTATTTGGCGCCTGGTGGCGTTGCTCTCCATCGGCGGTTTTTTCGAGCTGTATGACCTGTTCCAAACCGCCTATATCAGCCCTGGCCTGATCAGCGACGGAATTTTTCATACCGGCAGCGAAGGTGTTTTCGGCTTTTCGGACCAAGCCGCTTTCGCCTCGGCCACGTTCCTCGGCCTGTTCCTCGGCGCCAGCCTGCTCAGCCCCATCGCTGACCGCTTCGGGCGACGCGCGATTTTCACCTTTGCGTTGGTCTGGTACACAGTGGCCACAGTGTTGATGGGCATCCAGACCTCGGCCGTGGGCATCATCTGCATGCGCTTTCTGGTGGGCATTGGCCTGGGTATCGAACTGGTAACCATCGACGCCTACCTTTCGGAGCTGGTGCCCAAGCGTATGCGCAGTTCGGCGTTTGCCTTTGCGTTTTTTATCCAGTTTCTGTCGGTGCCGGCCGTGGCGTTGATGTCGTGGTGGCTGGTGCCACAGGCGCCGTTCGGTATCGCGGGCTGGCGCTGGGTGGTGCTCTCAAGTGCGGTGTTTGCGCTGTTTATCTGGCAACTGCGCAAGCGCCTGCCGGAGTCACCGCGCTGGCTTGCACAAAAGGGACGCTTCGAAGAGGCCGACACGATCCTGAACAACCTGGAGGCACGCTGCCGAAAGGACCACGGCAAGCCGCTGGACGAACCTGAACCCGAAGCGATCAGCGTGCAGGGCAATGGCCGTTTCGCCGATATCTGGCAGCCGCCCTACCGTCGCCGCGCCTTGATGCTGATCGTGTTTCATGTATTCCAGGCCATCGGCTTCTTCGGCTTCGGCAACTGGCTGCCGGCCTTGCTCTCGGGCCAGGGTGTCAGCGTGACCCACAGCCTGCTCTATGCCTTCATCATCACCCTCGCCTACCCGCTGGGCCCGCTGTTGTTCGTCAAGGTGGCCAACCGCTTTGAGAACAAGTGGCAAATTGTCGGCTCGGCCATGGGTGCAGTGATCTTCGGCAGCCTGTTTGCCCTGCAAACCACAGCGTTAGGGCTGATTTTCTGCGGGGTGATGATCACCTTCTGCAATGCCTGGCTGAGCTTCAGTTATCACTCGTACCAGAGCGAATTGTTCCCCACCAATATCCGTGCGCGGGCGGTCGGGTTCTGCTATTCGTTCAGCCGTTTATCCACGGTGTTCAGCAGCCTGTTGATCGGTTTTATCCTCGAGCACCTGGGCACGCCGGGCGTGTTGGCGTTTATTGCCAGCAGCATGTTGATCGTGATGATTACCATCAGTTGGTTTGGGCCGCGCACGCGCAACCTGGCGCTGGAGAACATCGCTCACTGACGGCAACGGTTGGCCGCACAAGGAGAAGGCTTGCCGCGCCGACGACGCCAGCCCCAGTAAACACTGGGGTCTGGCAACCGGCACAGTATTTGCTCCAGCTGTCGCACCGTCTGTTTTCATAGGTGAACGATCATGCTGGTTAACAACACTCAAGCGGCGTCGAACGTGCAACAGATCACGCGACCCGACATGGACCCCGCCAACGCCGCCGCCAGTGCGCTGTACAGCGGCGCCCTGCAGGCTGCGCAACACAGCGTGACAGTGCCCGCCGCGCAGAGGGAATTGGACAAGGCCAGCGATCGCATCGACGAAGCCTTCGCCAAGACTCGCGTGCAGTTACAGGCCACAACTAATGGGGCGCGTACCGAGTTCACCGAATACATGAGCAAGACCCCAGCCGAACGTATTCGTGAACAGTTACTCAAGGAACAAGGGCTGACCGAAGAACAAGTGCAGGCGATGCCCCAGGACAAACAAGACGCCATCGCCAAACAAGTGGCCGAGCGTTTGAAGGAGCAGCAACAGCAGCAGGTGGCGGCGAAGGCTACTGTCTCGCCAGCCCAGACAATGAAAGAGACCCTGGCTGCGATCTGAACCTGTGGGAGCTGGCTTGCCTGCGATAGCATCACCTCGGCTCATCTGATACACCGAGGTGTCTGTATCGCAGGCAAGCCAGCTCCCACACTGATCGGTTCAGGGGTCTGGCTCATGGATGGCCAAGGGGCTTGAAGACAGCCTGCTGCACATCGACTTTTTTCGGGATCAGGCCGTTGGCAAAAAACAGGTCGGCGGTGCGTTGCTGGTTGGCAATGTCGATGGCCGCCAAGGGGCGGATCGGCTCGGGCGAGCGATGTTCGAAGTAGCTTTTGACCACCGCCGGTTGCAGGCCCAGGGTGCCGGCCATCAGCGTGATGCTCGCGTCGGGCTGATCAAGCGACAGGCGCTGCGCCTTGCCAAGCGTCTGGATAATCGTGTCGATGGCCCCTGGGTGCTGCTTGGCAAACGGGTGGTTGACCACGAAGAAACTACCCGCAGGGTTCAACCCTTGCCCGTCCCGCAGCACGCGTGCCGAGCCGTCGATCACGGCGGCCGAGTAGTACGGGTCCCACACCACCCATGCGTCCACCTTGCCTTGTTCGAACGCGGCGCGGCCGTCGGAAGGCGACAGGTACACCACGTTCACATCCTTCCACTGCAACCCGGCGTGCAGCAGGCTTTTGAGGAACAGGTTGTGGGCACTGGAGCCCTTGAGCAATGCCACGCGCTTGCCCTTGAGTTCGGCCACGTTCTGCACGGCACTGGCCTTGGGCACCAGCACTGCTTCGGCCTTGCCCTCGTTAGGCTCGACGGCAAAATACTGCAAGTCGATCCCGGCCGCCTGGGCGAAGATCGGCGGGATATCGCCAATATTGCCGATGTCCAGGCTGCCGGCGTTGAGCGCTTCGATCAGCGGCGGGCCACCGAGGAATTCGGTCCACTGCACCTGGGTGCCCGGCAGTGCGGCTTCGAAGAGCTTGTGCTCACGGGCGAGCACCATGCTGACCGAGCTTTTCTGGTAGCCGATGCGCAGCGTGGAAGGTTCGGCCGCCGAGGTGGGTTGCGCCAGTACCGCCAATGCCAGCAGCGAACTGCCCAGCAGGTGTTTGATTGCTTTCATAAGTTGCCTCTTGGTGGTTCGATTCAGATTCAAAGTGAGCACCGTCAGTGTGGGATTCGAGGCCGGTAACAGCGCGGGCCATGTAGTCACTGACCGAGCGCTGGGAAATCCCCAGTTCGGCGGCAATCTGGGGGTAAGTCAGGCCGTTGACGCGAGACAACAGGAACGTCGTCTTGACCTTGGCCGGCAAGCGGTCGAGCGATAGATCGATGGCTTGCAGGGCTTCGAGTACCTGGGCCCGATCCTCGGTGCAGGCTGCATCGTCATCCAACGCAGCGAAGTAGGCACGCTCCAGGTCACGCCGGCGCCACACCTGGTACACCAGGCGCTGGGCAATGGTGGTAAGCAATGCGCGGGGCTTTCGTATTGGCGCTAGCTGAGGTGCACTCAGGAGCTGGACAAAGGCGTCGACGGCGATGTCTTCGGCGTGGGCACGGGAGTTGAGGTAGCGGTGCAAGCGGCTGCACAGCCAAGGGTAATGAATGCGAAACAGTGAGCCCACGTAGTCGCTGTGAGCACGATCGGCGCCGGACATAGTGGCTCCTTCTGAGTAGGTTGCGCGGTATGTCCGGTGTTCCGGTGAAGCAATCCTAGCAAGGCTTCTTATGCTTTAATAATATTTAAAACGTATTTTTATATAACCTTATTGAAGTACCGGATAGCCGATGCTGGCGGCTTTACGCTGGTAATCCAACACCACCTGGTAGTCATCTTCGCTGGCAGGAAGCACAGCTCGGACACCGAGGGTTTGCGCCACCTGCGGCAGGTCCTGCAACGCCAGGTTCATCGCCTCACGAATCTGCGCTACCTGCGCATCGCTCAAGCCCAGCGCGCCTATGTAGGGCAAAGTCGGGCTCGGCGCGCTGCGGGCGATGACGCGCAGGCCCGCGACCTCTTCGGGGGCGAATCGGGCGAGGTAGTCGTAGGTGACGCTGTCGATGGCAGCGAGGTCGGCGCGGCCTTCACGCAGCCAACGCAAGCTCTCGCGGTGGGCGCCGCTGATGCCGACGCTGGCGAAGAACCGCCCGTCGCGCTGCAACGGCGCCAGGCAGTCACGCAGCAGGTTCATGCCGCTGTTGGAGTCGTGGTCGTTGATCACGCCGCGGCTCTGGTAGAACTGCGCCAGGCGGGTACGCGGGTTGTCAGCGCGAGTCAACAGCAGGCTGCAATGTTCGCCGTGGCTGCTGTGGGCCAACTCGTAACGGGGGCGCCCAATGATGCGCACCTGGCCGCGCAGTTGGGTCATCAGCGGGTAGCCGCAGGTTTGGCTGACGAGCAATTGCGGCGCCAGCCACAGGCCGGGCAAGTCGAGGTGGTCGGCATCAAGACGATGCAACTTCAAGCGCTCGAGGATGCGCGCCAGCCAGTGTTGATTGGCCTGCTGGATGGGCTCGGGCGCAACGTACATGCGCAGGTCGGCGTAGTGCTCACTCATGGTCGTCTCTCAGGCAAACGGGTGCCGGGGACTGTCGATGGCCTTGAGGCCGTGGCGGCTGATCAACTGGCCGTACCCTTGCACCAGGAAACCACCGCTGCGCGCCAGCCACTGCTCGCGCCGGGCACGGTACACCCTGGGCAGCAGGTACCACGGCAACTTTGGCAGATCGTGGTGCACCAGGTGCAGATTGTTGTTGAGAAACAGCCAGGCCCAGGGCCAGGACGCTTCGTTGAGCACTGTGCGCTGTTCCGGCCGGGGATGGGGGCGGTGCTCATAGAAGGAACGGATCGAGGCCAGGGACAAGGCTGGCACGCTGACCAGCAGCAGGTAATGCCATACCGCAAGCGCGCTGTAGTAGGCGATGAAACTCAGCATCAGCACAGTGACGGCGCCGTGGGCCAGCCACATCGGCCATACCTGGGGCAGGCGTTGAAACTCGTGACGTGCCAACCGGCCAATGGCCAACGGCGCAGCCAGCAGGAAGCGGCCAAACACGGTCTTGGTCAGCCAATGCACGCCACGTTCGAACAGTGAGCTGTTGTTCCATTGCTGCTGATTGAGGTAGCGGCTTTCCGGGTCGATGCCCGGCAGGGTCAGGTCATGGTCGTTATGGTGCAACAGGTGGCTGTCGCGGTACAGCGTGTAGGGATACCACACCGCGAAAGGGGCATAGCCGAGGAGTTTATTCAGCCATAACGAACGGGTCGGATGGCCGTGGAGCAATTCGTGCTGCACCGATAGCCACAGGGTCAGCAGCGGAATCAGCAGCAACATGCTCAGCCACAGGCCCAGCCACCGGCTGCCAAGGATCACCGCAAACCAGCCGGCATATACGCCGATCAACAGCAGCCAGGTCGGCCACTCGGTTCTTGCCACAAAGGTCGTCGCCAGGGCTTCGATTTCCCGGCGGTGGGTCGGATCAAGGTAATTGGCCATCGGCAGCTCAGAGCAGGTGTTTCCTGCTCTGTGCAATGAGGCGGGAAAATCTTGCAGATCGTTTGGTTCTAAGCGTGTAACTCAGTGACCGAAAAGGCCTGCTTCGGATTTTTTGGTCTTCTTGTCCGCGCGTTTTTCATCCGCGGTCTTTGCCGGTTTTTTCTTCGCGGCTTTCTTTGAATCCATACCTTTGGCCATGATGCATGCTCCATTAACAGGGGATGTAGCACTGGGTATACCACCTATTGCCCGGCAGAAGGCGCTTATAATCCCCTGCCCTGGATAACGCTTGTCTGAACCCCATGCCCCCATTGCACATCGAACCGCTGGCCGAGCCTCTATGGCCACTGCTGAACAAGTTTTACCGCAGCCACAATTCATCGATGAAAGCGCTCAAGGGCGGCCGTTTGTGGGTAGTGCGAGATGGCGAGATCGTGGCCGGCTTGTGCTTGAGCCCGGTGATGGGTGGGCAGTGGCTGACGGGGGTGTTTGTGGCGCCGACTTATCGTGGCCAGCAGCTGGCGGCGCGACTGATTAGCGAGGCCGTGGCAGGTTGTGAGGAGACTGTCTGGTTGCTGTGCCATCCGGACCTGGAAGGGTTGTATCAGGGCATGGGGTTCAGCCAGGACACGGTTTTGCCGCAATCGCTGAGTGAGCGGCTGGTGCGTTACAAGCGCAATAAACCGATGATTGCGATGGGGCTCAATGCCCCAAAACACTGATCCAATGTGGGAGCTGGCTTGCCTGCGATGGCGGTGTATCAGCTACAAATAAGGTAGCTGGCCCACCGCCATCGCAGGCAAGCCAGCTCCCACAGTTGAACTGTGAGTGTGTCAGAAGGGCTATTCGTCAGCCGTTGGGTCCAGCTCCGGGAACATCACTTCAATAAATCCGAATTTGCTGAAGTCGGTAATCCGCGATGGGTACAGCCTGCCGATCAAATGGTCGCACTCATGCTGCACCACCCGCGCATGGAAGCCGTCGGCAAAACGTACGATCGGCTCGCCTTTGGGGTCGAACCCTTCGTAGCGGATCTGCTGGTAACGGTTCACGGCGCCGCGCAGGCCGGGCACTGACAGGCAACCTTCATAGCCCTCTTCCTGCAGCGGGCTGAGCGGTGTGATCAGCGGGTTGATCAAGATGGTCTGCGGCACAGGCGGCGCGTCCGGGTAGCGTTCGCTGGCCTCGAAACCGAAGATCACCAGTTGCAGGTCCACGCCAATCTGCGGCGCCGCCAGGCCAACGCCGCCCACGTGCTCCATGGTCTGGAACATATCGTCGATCAGTTGCCACAACTCCGGGCTGTCGAACATTTCCGGCGGCACCGGCGGGGCGATACGCAGCAGGCGCTCGTCGCCCATTTTCAGGATTTCACGGATCATTGTTCAGGCTCGGTCATAGGCTTGGAGTGGTCCCGGCCTAAGCCAGAGACGTGTTGTTTTTCATCGGTGTGGCCCGGCTCGCCTATTTCCTTCTCACCGGGGTCCTTGCCCTCGGCAGACATATGCTCGATCACCGCGTTCATCTCCGCGCCCAGCAGCAGTACGGCGGCAGAGATGTAGAAATACAGGAGCAAGACAATGATCGCACCAATACTGCCATACATGGCGTTGTAGTCCGCGAAGGTCTTGACGTAGTAGCCAAAGCCAAGGGAGGCGACGATCCATACCACCACGGCCAAGACGGAGCCGGGGGTGATAAAGCGGAATTCCTGTTCGACGTCCGGCATCACGTAGTACATGAGGGCCACGGCGAACATCAGCAAGATCACAATCAGCGGCCAGCGCAGGATGGTCCACAGCGTGACCACGAATTCCTGCATGCCGATCTGCCCGGCCAGCCACTCCATGACTTGCGGGCCCAGCACCATCAGCGCGGCGGCCGCCAGCAGCATGCCGGCGATACCCACGGTGTAGAAAATCGACAGCGGGAAACGCTTCCAGATCGGCCGACCTTCAACTACATCGTAGGCGGCGTTCATGGCGCTCATCATCAGGCGCACGCCCGCAGAGGCCGTCCACAGGGCGATAACGATACCCACCGAGAGCAAGCCGCCCTTGGACTGCTGCAACTGATCGATCACCGGGTTGACCTGTTCCAGCGCCTGGGGAGGCAACACCAGCTCCGATTGCAGGCGCAGCCAACTGAAGAAGTCGGGCAAATGCAGGAAGCCGATCAGAGCAATGAGGAACAGCAGGAACGGAAACAAAGAGAACAGCATCTGGTAGGCCAGTGCCGAGGCGTAGGTAGGCATCTCGTCATCGACGAATTCCTTGATGGTGCGTACCAGCACCTTGTGCAGCTTGAGACCATCGAGTACTGGAAAAAGCATAGCGTCTCCTTTCGCCGCAAAAGAGGTTGAGTTCGTGGGCGACTCAGGGGCCGTTTTCTACATCAAAGTAGCCCATTTGGCGACTTTGAAACAATTTCGAAAGTTTAGTTGCAGCACCGGATACAAAAACGGCCATCCGTGGATGGCCGTCGGGCTGCTGGGTTCAGCCAGCCAGGACATGTTACTCAGTGGCTTTTTTCACTGCGTCCTTGGTCTTGCCCACTGCTTGCTGAGCTTCGCCTTTTTTCTCTTGGATCACGCCTTCAGCACGCAGCTTGTCATTGTCTGTGACTTTACCGACGCCTTGCTTGATGTTACCGACAGCTTCGTTCGCCAAGCCCTTTACCTTATCGGAAGTGCTGCTCATGGTATTACTCCTGATAACAATCAAATGGTTTTTGGTCACTACGTAGCGGTTGACCTGAAGCGCAACGGCAGAGTTTCAATTATTTTTGCGCAAGCATTTCATCGCAAGCGGCAGGTTTGGCTTTATGTTTTGCAGCCAACCCACGAGAATGCCCGGCACATTCAGGCTGCAACGCTGAATAACAGATCCCGTAGGAAGGTTATGAAACTCAATAAAGCACAGGCCATTGCCCGCAGAAACCAGGAACTGGGCGGTGCCGTACTCGGCGTCAACAACTGCCACTTCACCGACCTGGACCGCAAACGCAACATCTGGTGGTTCGACCTGCCGGTGGGGCGTATTGCCGTAGGCCAGTACGAGTGGATCCACCTGTTGATGCACAACGCCGACACCGACCAGTTGCTGCACCTGAAGGTGCCGACCGTGTTCCTGCGTGAAAAACTCGAAGGGCTGGTGGTACGCAATGCGGGCAAGCGCAAGCCGGAGATTACCCTGGAGCTAAGCGCGGATAAGGACTCGTTCTTGAAGGACGTACGCCCCGCCGGTGCGGGTGTGAGCTTCGCGCAGTTCGCGCTGTAACCCCGGTAACCCTGTGGGAGCGGGCTTGCCCGCGATAGCAGTGAGTCAGGCGATACAGCAGTGGCTGCTGTAGCGCTATCGCAGGCAAACCAGCTCCCACAGGGGGTAAGTGTTTCGCCAGCGCCCCCCATAAGAAACCCCGCATCGGCGGGGTTTTTTATGGGTTACTTTTTAAGACCGAGTTTCTTCAGTTCTTCATCACGCAATTCACGCCGCAGGATCTTGCCCACGTTGGTGGTCGGCAGCGCATCACGGAACTCGACGGCCTTGGGCACCTTGTAGCCGGTGACGTTGGCGCGCATGTGTTCCATCACCTGGTCCTTGGTCAGGGTAGCCCCTGGCTTGACCACGATGAACAATTTGATGTGCTCGCCGGATTTTTCATCCGGTACGCCGATAGCCGCACACTGCAGCACACCCGGCAGGCCCGCCAGCACGTCTTCCAGCTCGTTGGGGTAGACGTTGAAGCCGGAGACCAGAATCATGTCCTTCTTGCGGTCGACGATACGCATGTAGCCGTCTGGCTGGATGATCGCGATGTCGCCGGTCTTCAGCCAGCCCTCGCTGTCGAGCATCTCGTCGGTAGCGTCCTGGCGCTGCCAGTAGCCCTTCATCACTTGCGGACCTTTCACACACAACTCGCCAGTTTCGCCCAGTGCAAGCTCGGTACCGTCGTCGGCGATGACTTTACACGCGGTGGAAGGCACCGGAATGCCGATGGTGCCGATCTGGATGTGCTGGATCGGGTTGACCGTAGCCACCGGGCTGGTTTCGGTCATGCCGTAGCCTTCGCAGATCGCGCAGCCGGTCACAGCCTTCCAACGCTCCGCCGCAGCCAGTTGCAACGCCATGCCGCCCGACAGGGTGACCTTCAGCGCAGAGAAGTCCAGCTTGCGGAAACCCTCGTTGTTGCACAGTGCCACGAACAGGGTGTTGAGGCCGACGAAGCCGCTGAACTTCCACTTCGACAGTTCCTTAACCATCGCCGGCAGGTCGCGCGGGTTGCTGATCAGGATGTTGTGGTTGCCGATCAGCATCATCGCCATGCAATGAAAGGTGAAGGCATAGATGTGGTAGAGCGGCAGCGGCGTGATCAGGATCTCGCAGCCTTCATTGAGGTTGGAGCCCATCAGCGCCTTGCATTGCAGCATGTTGGCGACGAGGTTGCGGTGGGTCAGCATCGCGCCCTTGGCCACGCCGGTGGTACCGCCGGTGTATTGCAGCACGGCCACATCGCCGCTGGCCGGGCTGGCATCGTTGACCGGCTGGCCATGGCCCTTGGCGAGTACGTCGTTGAACTTGATGGCCTGGGGCAGATGATAGGCCGGGACCATTTTCTTCACGTACTTGATCACGCTGTTGATCAGCACGCGCTTGAACGGCGAGAGCAGGTCGGCAACTTCGGTGACGATCACGTGCTTGACGGCGGTCTTGGGCACGACTTTTTCAGCCAGGTGCGCCATGTTGGCCAGGCAAACCAGGGCCTTGGCCCCCGAATCATTGAATTGGTGTTCCATCTCCCGCGCGGTGTACAGCGGGTTGGTGTTGACCACGATCAGGCCGGCGCGGATCGCACCGAATACAGCGACGGGGTATTGCAGAACGTTGGGCAGTTGCACGGCGATTCGATCGCCGGGCTTCAAATCGGTATGCTGTTGCAGATACGCGGCGAATGCGCCGGACAATTCGTACAGTTCACCGTAGGTGACTGTCTTGCCCAGGTTGCTGAAAGCCGGTTTGTTGGCGAAGCGCTGGCAGGACTGCTTCAGTACCGCCTGAATATTCGGATACTCGTCTGGATTGATCTGTGCAGCAATCCCGGCGGGGTACTTATCCTTCCAAAAGTCTTCATTCATGGAAGCCCACTCCTCAGCGACGCGAATTCATCATCGCATTTGATGCGATTATTATTGGTGTATGTTTTTAGGTGAGTCTGGCGCTTTCAAGCAGGCCTAGAAGTCACAAAGCGCGCCGAGAGTAGCAGCTTTGCCAAGGGCCGCCTAGAGCCAAAAGAGGGCCCTACAGTCATAAACATGACTCAAGAACATCCAATGGTCACTTTTAGAGCAAAAATTCTATAACGCCAGGAATGGCTCTAGAACAGGCTCTCAAGGGCGAAAAATACAGTGTGGGAGCTGGCCTGCCTGCGATAGCGGTGGATCAGTCAATTCAACAGGCGACTGAAACACTGCTATCGCGGGCAAACCAGCTCCCACATTTTTGTACCCTATTTCAATTCAAGCGATGTCGCGCAACTCCCGGCGCAGAATTTTCCCCACCGGCGTCATCGGCAACGACTCTCTCAACACAATATGCTTGGGCACCTTGTACCCTGTGAAGTTGGCCTTGCAGTACGCCTTCAGTTCCTCGAGGCTCACCCCCTGGGCCCGCGCCACCACGAACAGCTTTACCGCCTCCCCCGTGCGCTCGTCCGGTACGCCGATCACGGCGCAGTTGGCCACGGCCGGGTGGGCCATGATCACGTCTTCAATTTCGTTGGGGTACACGTTGAAACCCGAGACGATGATCAAATCCTTCTTGCGATCCACAATACTGATATAGCCATCGGTGTCGATCACCGCAATGTCACCGGTCTTCAACCAGCCATCGGCGTCCAGGGTTTCGGCGGTGGCGGCCGGTTGCTGCCAGTAGCCCTTCATCACTTGTGGGCCCTGGATGCACAGCTCGCCGCGCTCGCCCAATGGCAGTTCTTGCCCCAGGTCATCCACGACTTTCATCGCCGTACCCGGCACCGGGATGCCCACGGTACCCAGGCGCGACAGGCCCCCATAGGGGTTGGTACTTGCCACTGGCGAGGTTTCGGTGAGGCCGTAGCCTTCGCCGATGGCGCAGCCGGTCACCGCTTTCCAGCGTTCCGCCGTGGCCTTGACCAGGGCGGTGCCGCCGGAGTTGGTAATCTTCAGGTGGGAGAAATCCAGGGTCTTGAAATCCGGGTGGTCCATCAGCGCCACAAACAGTGTGTTGAGCCCCAACAGGCCGGAGAACTGCCACTGTTTGAGCTCCTTGATAAACCCGCCGATGTCCCGTGGGTTGGTGATCAGCACGTTGTGGTTACCGGAGACCATCATGCACATGCAATTGGCCGTGAATGCATAGATGTGGTACAGCGGCAGCGGTGCAATCATCACCTCCTGCCCTTCCTTGATCAGCGGATGGCCGTCGTCGCCCAGTTGCGACATGCACGCCCGCACTTGCTGCATGTTCGCCACCAGGTTGCCGTGAGTGAGCATCGCGCCCTTGGCCAGCCCAGTGGTGCCGCCGGTGTATTGCAGCACGGCGACGTCGTCCAGGGTCACCGGATGGCGCGTCACTCCAAGGCCCGCGCCCATGCGCAGGGCGCGCTTGAACGACACCGCCCGTGGCAGGTGATAGGCCGGGACCATCTTCTTCACCTTGTCGACCACGGTGTTGACCAGCCAGCCTTTAGCGGCGGGCATGAAATCGCCCATCCTGGCTTCGATCAGGTAGTCGATCTCCGTGTCGGTGCACACCTCCTGCACACGTGAACCGAACAGGTTGAGGTAGACCAGCGCCCGCACACCGGCATCCTTGAACTGATGGCGCATCTCGCGCGGCGTATAAAGCGGGTTGGTGTTGACCACGATCAGCCCGGCGCGCAGTGCGCCGAACACCGCAACCGGGTAATGCAGCACGTTGGGCAGCTGCACCGCGATGCGCTCGCCGGGCTTGAGGTCGGTGTGCTGCTGCAGGTAACCGGCAAACGCCGCACTCTGGCGCTCAAGCTCGGCGTAGGTGAGGGTAATGCCCATGCTGCTGAATGCCGGACGGTCGGCAAAGGTCTTGCAGGAACGCTCGAAGACCTCGATCACCGACTTGTAGGTGCTGAGGTCGATGGCATTGGGGACTCCCGCCGCGCGTTTGTCATTCCAGAAATCAGGTTGCATTATTCTTGTCCTCTTTACCTGAGTGTGTCCGGCCGCTGCCATGCAGATGTGCAGCAATAAGAAGCGGAGCTTTGGGGAAGTTAGCAGCTATGGCCAAACAGGCAAGACGCTGAACTGTGTCATTGATTGTATGAATCTTGTACCTAAGGCGTAGGCAGATACCCCGCCTCACGCCGGATGAGCTATACAATGCCACCACCCTGAGCAAAGGAAGCCGCCATGAACCACAGCACCTTCTGGCTGACCGCGAACGACCACACCCGTCTGTACGTCAACCAATGGATGCCCGACGGCCCGCCCAGGGCCGTGGTGATGATTTCCCATGGCATGGCCGAGCACGGCGGTCGCTATGCGCGCCTGGCGCAGGCGTTGTGTGGCGCAGGGTATGGCGTATATGCGCTGGACCAGCGTGGGCATGGCCGTACCGCCGAGGCCGGCACCGTTGGGCTATATGCTGAAACGGATGGCTGGAACAAAGTCGTGGGCGATCTGGCCAGCCTTAATCAGCACATCGGCCAACAGCACCCCGGGCTGCCGATCATCTTGCTGGGCCACAGCATGGGCAGCTATATCTCCCAGGCGTACTTGCTGCATCACAGCGCCAGCTTGCATGGCGCAATACTCAGCGGCTCGAATTTCCAACCGGTGGCCCTCTACCGTGCAGCGCGAATCATTGCGCGCATCGAGCGTGCACGCCAAGGCCTGCGAGGGCGCAGTGCGTTGATCGACTTCTTGTCGTTCGGCTCATTTAACAAAGCCTTCAAACCCAATCGCACCGCCTTTGACTGGCTCAGCCGCGACCCGGTTGAAGTGGACAACTACATCAACGACCCACTCTGTGGCTTTCGTTGCACCAATCAACTGTGGATCGACCTGTTGGGCGGCTTGCAGCAGATCAGCAAAGTCTCCAACCTGGCGCAGATTGATCCCGGCCTGCCGATCCTGGTGATGGGCGGCGATCGTGATCCGGTGAGTGAAGGCAAGCGTCTCAAGCACCTGGCCCACGCCCTGCGTGAGGCCGGTTGCCAGGACGTGCAATTGACGCTTTACCCGCAGGCGCGCCATGAAGTATTCAACGAAACCAACCGTGATGAAGTCACCGCCGACCTGCTGACCTGGCTCGACCAGGCGCTGGCGTTGCGCAGGCCCACCCGCTGCGAATAGTTTTTGCTTTAAAATCAGCCGATTAATTACCGTTAAGCCACAGGATGCACGTTGAGATGACCCAGGTAACCAACACCCCGTACGAAGCGCTTGAAGTGGGCCAGACTGCCAGCTTCAGCAAAACCGTCGAAGAGCGCGATATCCAGCTGTTCGCCGCCATGTCGGGTGACCACAACCCGGTGCACCTGGACGCTGAATACGCCAAGGCGACCATGTTCAAGGAGCGGATTGCCCACGGCATGTTCAGCGGTGCGCTGATCAGCGCGGCGGTGGCCTGCGAGTTGCCTGGGCCAGGCACGATCTATATCGGCCAGCAAATGACCTTCCAGAAACCGGTGAAGATCGGCGACACCCTGACCGTGCGTTTGGAAATCCTCGAGAAACTGCCGAAGTTTCGCGTGCGCATTGCCACTCGGGTGTTCAATCAGCGTGATGAGTTGGTAGTCGATGGCGAGGCGGAAATTCTGGCGCCACGCAAACAGCAAGTCGTGACCCTGACCGAGCTGCCGCCAATCAGCATCGGCTGATCTACATTCCAGCCTTTGCATAAAAAAATGTGGGAGCGGGCTCGCCCGCGAATGCGGTGTATCAGCCAATACAACAGTGACTGATCCACCGCTTTCGCGAGCAAGCCCGCTCCCACACTAGGTCCAGCGTAGGTCTTACCTCAGGTCTTACGACTGAGCGCGAGCCTGGTTACGCAGGGCTTTTACCTGGTCGTGGTTACGCTGTACACCGTGGTACTGACGCTCAACCAAGTCACGAATGCCCACCAGGTTGTGCTTGTTGATCTTCTCGATCGCTTCCTTGTAAGCCTTCAGTGCGTGGTCTTCACCGCGCTCGGCTTCGTTCAATACGGCCTCTTCGTCCTTGCCGGTGACCATCGACTTCACGTCGACCCAGCCACGGTGCAAGGCGCCGGCCATGCTGCCGGAATCTTCAGGATCGCCACCCAAGGCACGCACAGCAGTTTTCAGTTCAGCAGCGGCTGTCGCGCAATCAGCGGAGCGCTTTGCAAACAGGGCCTTGAGTTCTGGATGCTTGATGTCTTCAGCGCATTCCTTGAAACCCTTTTGGCCGTCGATGCTGGTCTCGATCAGGTCGTTCAGTACGGAGATCGATTCTTTGTTGATATCAGTCATTTTTCAATTCCTTGTACGGGTTAGAAGGTTGCCTTGGTTATTGCAGCGCCCGTGCCAGGTTTATAAAAATTATTTTTATGTTTATTTTCAATATCTTACGAATTATTGAACCATCTGTATGTTGGTTATTTGCATGATCTGTCATTTGGCCTTCATGCAGAATGCCTGTATTTTCGAAAGCCTGGCCTCAACCCTACGACGCTCATGAATCCCGAAAAACTCGAACTGCTGATCACCCGCCAAATGCCCTTTGGCAAATACAAAGGCCGGATCATTGCCGACCTGCCCGGGCCCTACCTGAATTGGTTCGCCCGTGAAGGTTTCCCCCACGGGGAACTGGGCGGTTTGCTGGCCTTGATGCAGGAAATCGACCACAACGGCCTGTCCGAATTGCTTGAACCACTGCGCGCCAAACATGGCAGACCCGCCCCCCGCCATTGAGAGACTCACCATGCCAAGGAATGCCGATAACGAACCGCACTGGCACGCCATCGCCCAGCGCTATGAATACGAGCCCGGCCCGATCAACCTGGAAAACGGCTACTTCGGGCGCATGAGCCGGGCGGTGCAGGCCCAGTACCTTGAGCACATCAGCTTTATCAACCGCAGCAACTCTGTGCATGTGCGCCAGCGTTTTGAGCAGGGTGAAAACAACGAGATACGCCGCCAGTTGGCCGGGTTGATTGATGTCGACCCCGAATCGGTCGCTTTCACCCGTAACGCTACCGAAGCCTTGCAGTCACTGATCCGCAACTACAACCGCCTGCAACCCGGCGACCAGGTGCTGATCAGCGACCTGGAATACGACACGGTCAAAGGCGCCATGCGCTGGCTGGCAGCGACTCGCGGCGTGGAAGTGATAGAGGTGGCCCACACCCACCCGGCCAGTTTCGACAGCCTGGTGCAGACTTATCACGATGCGTTTGTGCAGTACCCGCGTCTGAGATTAATGGCCTTGACCCATGTGACCCACCGTACGGGCCTGGTCATGCCGGTTGCGGCCATTGCCAAGGCCGCGCGCGAACGCGCAATCGACGTGATCCTCGACGGCGCCCACGCCTTGGGCCAGATCGACTTCAACCTGGCCGAACTGGGCATTCAGTTCGCAGGCTTCAACCTGCACAAGTGGATCGGCGCGCCGCTGACCCTGGGCTTTTTGTACATCGCACCGGAGCGCCTGGCCGATATCGACCCGGATATGGGCGAGTTTCACTACCCAGCCACCGATGTGCGAGCGCGTACGTCCTATAGCACGCCGAACTTTCCGGCGCTGATGACCTTGCCCCTGGTGTTTGAAGAGCATCGACAGTTGGGTGGCGCTGCGGCCAAGGGCGCACGCGTCAATTACCTGCGCAACCTGTGGGTAAACCAGGTACGGCCGCTGCCGGGGATTGAAGTACTGACCTCGGATGACCCGCGACTGTACTGCGGGATCACAGCCTTCAAGTTCATCGGGCGTGATCAGCAGACGATGGTGGACCGGTTGCTCAAGGAGCACGGCCTGTTCACCACTACGCGCACGGGGGCAGCGTTTGGCACCTGTATCCGGGTGACGCCGGGGCTGGTGACGTCGAAGGCGGACATCAATGTACTAGTCCACGCGATCACCAAACTAAACACCGTTTAAAACTGTAGGAGCTGGCTTGCCTGCGATAACGGTGTATCAGCCAAAGATGGGCTAACTGATAAAGAGCTATCGCAGGCAAGCCAGCTCCCACCTTCAAAGCGGCGATGTGCTTGAGGTTTTTTTACAGGCAAAAAAAAGCGGCACACCGACCAAGTGCGCCGCAAAAATGCCGTTAAGCACAGCAACAACGATTCGATAAATCAGTTCAGTCCAGCAGCGCCAGCGCCTGGGCAGTGACTTCCTGGATACGCGCCCAGTCGCCGTTCTTGACCCACTCCGGATCCAGCATCCAGCTGCCGCCCACGCACATCACGTTTTTCAACGCCATGTAGCTCTTGATGTTGGCCGGGCCAACACCGCCAGTCGGGCAGAATTTGACTTCGCCGAACGGGCCGCCGAGAGCCTTGATGGCAGCAACACCACCGCTGACTTCAGCCGGGAACAGCTTGAAGCGGCGATAACCCAGGCCGTAGCCTTCCATGATGCCGGAGGCGTTGCTGATGCCCGGCAACAGCGGGATCGGGCTGTGTACCGAGGCTTCCAGCAAGTCACGGGTGATGCCGGGGGTGACGATAAATTGCGAGCCTGCCACTTCTGCCGCTTCGAGCATGTGACGGTCGAGCACGGTACCGGCACCGGTGCACAGCTCAGGACGTTGCTCGCGCAAGACCTGAATGGCCTTGAGGCCGAACTCGGAACGCAGGGTCACTTCCAGCGCGGTCAAACCGCCAGCGGCCAGGGCGTCGGCCAACGGCAGGATGTCCTGCTCGCGGGCGATGGTGATCACCGGCAGGATCCGCGCCTTGGCGCAGAGGCTGTCGATCAAGGCAACTTTATCCGCCATGGACACGGTCGGTTGAGGGCTTTTCATAGCGGCTGATCCTTGGCTCATGGGCACCAGTAAATCTCTAGAGTAGGTTGCAAAAACGCGCGAATCGGCATGGCAGCAACATCGTCGCTGGCCAGGGCGGCGCTCAAGGTAGTCAATTTCGAACTGCCGGAAATCGACAGCACGGTGTAGCTGGCCGTGGCCAGCAGCGCACGACTCATGGTCAGGCGCTGGTGCGGCACAGTGGGCGCCAGCATCGGCCAGCAACGGCGGGTACCGTCGGCCTTCAGCGCTTCGCTCAGGTTAGGGCTGTTGGGGAACAGCGATGCGGTGTGGCCATCATCGCCCATGCCCAGCACCAGCACATCAATGGCTGGCAACTCGCCCAGCAGGCGATCGGCCTGCTCGGCAGCATCTTCAAGGTTGGCAGCGGGGCTGTACAGGCTCAAGAACTTCGCCTTGGCCGCCGGACCTTGCAGCAAGTGTTGCTTCAACAGGCCAGCATTGCTGTCGGCGTGTTCGACCGGCACCCAGCGCTCATCGGCCAGGGTGATGGTGACCTTGGACCAGTCCAGGCCCTGCTTGGCCAGGTTCTGGAAAAACGCCACGGGGCTGCGGCCACCGGACACCACCAACGTGGCCTCGCCACGGGCGCTGATGGCCGAGCGCAGTTGCTCAGCCACGTCATTGGCCAGGCCATCGGCCAGCAGCGCAGGCGTACGGTACTCATGGGCAGTGACGCCCTGAGGCAGTTTCAATTCAGATATCGCCATACCACGACCTCCCATCCCGCGTGATCAGTGCAATGGAGCTCATCGGCCCCCAGGACCCCGCCGCATACGGCTTGGGCGCATCACCGGATTTTTTCCACCCGGCGATCAACTGGTCACACCACTTCCACGCGGCTTCGATTTCATCTTTGCGAACAAACAGGTTCTGATTGCCGCGCATCACTTCCAGCAACAATCGCTCGTAGGCATCGGGGATGCGTGCGCTGCGATAGGTGTCGGAAAAATTCAACTGCAGTGGTCCGCTGCGCAGTTGCATGCCTTTGTCCAGGCCCTGCTCTTTGGTCATCACACGCAGGGAAATACCTTCGTCCGGCTGCAGGCGGATGATCAGCTTGTTGCTGATCTGCAGGCGCTGCTCCGGGGCGAAGATGTAGTGGGACGGTTCCTTGAAGTGAATGACGATCTGCGACAGTTTTTGCGGCATACGCTTGCCGGTACGCAGGTAGAACGGCACGCCGGCCCAGCGCCAGTTACGGATATCGGCACGCAGGGCAACGAACGTCTCGGTGTCGCTCTGGGTGTTGGAGTTGTCTTCTTCCAGGTAACCCGGCACGGCTTTACCAGCGCTGTAGCCGGCGATGTACTGGCCACGGACTACCTGAGTGGTCAGGCCCTCGGGGCTGATCGGCGCCAGCGCCTTGAGCACCTTGACCTTCTCGTCGCGGATGCTGTCGGCAGACAGGTCGGCAGGCGGGTCCATGGCAATCAGGCAAAGCAGTTGCAACAGGTGATTCTGGATCATGTCGCGCAGTTGGCCAGCCTTGTCGAAGTAGCCCCAACGGCCTTCGATGCCGACCTGCTCGGCCACGGTGATTTCCACGTGGGAGATGTAGTTCTGGTTCCACTGGGTTTCGAACAGGCTGTTCGCGAAACGCAGGGCGATCAGGTTCTGCACCGTCTCTTTGCCCAGGTAGTGGTCGATGCGATAGGTGCGGTTTTCCGGAAAGAACTGCGCCACGGCGTCGTTGACCTTGCGCGACGACTCCAGGTCCGAACCGATGGGTTTTTCCAGCACTACGCGGGTATTTTCCGCCAGGCCGACCTTGGACAGGTTTTCGCAGATCGCGCCGTACACCGCCGCCGGGGTGGCGAAGTAGGCAATCAGGCGTTGCTCGCTGCCGGCTTTTTCGGCCAGGGCGACGTAGTCGTCGGCCTTCATGAAGTCGACATGCACATAAGCCAGGCGTGCGAGGAAACGCTGGGCCACGGCTTCGTCGAGCTCTTTGCCGACGTATTTACGCAATTCTTTTTCGATATGGGCCAGGTGTTGCTGCTCGGAGCCGGCTTCACGGGCCAGGGCCAGGATGCGTGTGTCGTCGTGCAGCAACCCGGCGCCATCGAGTTGATAAAGGGCAGGAAATAACTTGCGCAGCGCCAGATCACCCAAGGCGCCAAACAGGGCAAAGGTGCAGGGTTCCACGGTTATCGAAGGCATGATGTTTGTTCTTTTATCAAGTTAAGCTACAAATACCTTTTTTCAAGGCATCACTCAAGGAAAAATGTAGTAATAACCACAACATTTTCCCGAAATACGCATTGCGAGTGGTGGTGTTCAGCTACCCTCAGTAGGATAGGCCACCGCGAAACGCCACTCATCGATTGGTTACCGCCTTTTTATTTGCATCGTCGCCCGAAGGAAAGACTGAATGGACCGCGTGCGAAATCTTCTGGAACAGATCCGGAACCGCCTCGAAGAATTGAACAAGGCCGAGCGCAAAGTCGCTGAAGTGATCCTGCTCAACCCGCAGCAGGCCACACGCTTCTCGATCGCCGCCCTCGCCCAGGCCGCCTCGGTCAGTGAACCGACGGTCAACCGCTTCTGCCGTTCGTTCGGTGTCAGCGGTTACCCTGAACTCAAATTGCAGTTGGCGCAAAGCCTGGCCAGTGGCGCCGCGTATGTCAGCCGCGCCGTGGAGGCCGATGATAACCCCGAGGCCTACACCCAGAAGATCTTTGGCAGCGCCATTGCCTCCTTGGACAGTGCGTGCCAGGCCCTGGACCCGGCGCTGATCAGCAAGGCCGTGGACTTGTTGATCCAGGCGCGGCAAATCCACTTCTTTGGCCTCGGCGCTTCGGCCCCCGTAGCCATGGACGCGTTGCACAAGTTCTTCCGCTTCAACCTGGCGGTGACCGCCCATGCCGACGTGCTGATGCAACGCATGATCGCCTCGGTGGCGCACACCGGTGAGTTGTTCGTGATCATTTCCTACACCGGCCGTACCCGCGAGCTGGTGGAAGTGGCGCGTATCGCTCGGGAAAACGGTGCGTCAGTGCTGGGCGTGACCGCCGAAAACTCGCCGCTGGCCAAGGCCAGTACGGTGAGCCTGAACATCCCGTTGCCGGAAGACACGGATATCTACATGCCGATGACTTCTCGGATTATCCAATTGACGGTATTGGACGTGTTGGCAACGGGTATGACCCTGCGTCGCGGAGTGGATTTCCAGCCGCATTTGCGCAAGATCAAAGAGAGTTTGAATGACAGCCGGTATCCGGTTGGGGATGAATTCAACTAGCAGGCAGCTCTACCAGCAGTACCGGCGCTATCGCAGGCAAGCCAGCTCCCACAGGGGAATGCATTCCAAAGGTGGGAGCTGGCTTGCCTGCGATAGCGCCATCAGCCACACCGCTAAACCCCTGCCCTGGCCTGCAAACTCAAGTGGGCCCTCTCCCCCGGCGCCAGGCTCGCCGCCGCCATCGCCGCCTCTACGCACACAAACCCCGACGCTTCGTTAAAACTCACGCCCAACAGCGGCCGGCTCCCCGGGTGCCACACCACCGTGTCGGCGCTGTCGCCGGTGTCGATGCACAGTTCACGCTGCCAGGCGTGGTCCTTGAGCTGCAATTCGCCCTCATGCTGGAACACCCGCTGGCATCCGCCATCGACCCGCAATTCACCTTCCTGCTGGCAAACCTGGCGATTGAGCTGGTCGTAACCTTGCGCTCCTTCGAGCCCAGACAGCGCTACCTCATCAACGTGACCAATACGCCAGTAAGCGTGCAATGCATGACTCAACTGGCACGGCAGCTCGTCGTGATGCTCGGTGCTCAGGCGCAGTTTCAGGGTGTCGCCCAGGTGCGCGTGCAAATCCACCTGCCAGTCGCACAGCTGCAATTGCCAATGCAGGCGCACGCCGTCGTCATCGGTGCTGCTGTCGAGCAGTTTCCAGTCGATCAAGCGGGCCCATCCGTGGGAAGGCCAGGCATTTTCGCTAGGGTGGCGGCCATACCACGGCCAGCACACCGGTACGCCGCCCCGAATGGCGCCGACCTGTGGCCACTTGGCCGCGCACCACAGCCATGGCTTCTGGCCGGTGGGCTGAAAATGCAACAATTGCGCGCCCTGGCGACTGAACACCGCCTGACACAACGGATGGTCGATCACCAACACATCGCGCATCTGAAAGCGCTCCCAGGCGAACACCGGACGCTCGCGCAGGGATTTGAAAAAGCGTTGCAGCGGTTGCTCGTGCATGTGCCCAGATCCCGAATATCACAGTGCCACGCAAAAAAAAGCGGATAGCCATGGCTACCCGCAAATGCGCACAGAGAGAGGAGCTTATCGCAACAGCGTTAGAACGTAGACTGAATTTTCAGGCCCGCTACCAGCGCGTTGTCGACTTTATCCACGCCGCCAGGCTGGACAACGTACTGCAGGTTCGGACGCACAGTCAGCCAGTTGGTGACGTGGAAACCGTAGTTGAGTTCGACGTTGTATTCAGTCTCACGAATCGGCGTGTACAGCGGATTGTCGTAGTCGCTCACACCATTGGCGGCGTTGAGCAATTGAGAGTTCTTCTTCACGTCATCGTTGACATGCAGGCGAGCGACGCCAATGCCGACGTCATCTTTTGGACGCGCGTCGAATGGGCCTTTGTACACGAGCATCAACGACTGGTAGTTGTCGACCAGGTTGGTTTCCTTGTCATGGAAGGTCGCGTTGGCTGCAATGTTCAGGCCACGGGAAGCGTCGCCGTTATGGGTGGTGAGTTGCTGTTGCGCAACGAACCAGTAGCCTTTCTTGCTGCTGCGGGTACGGAAGTCGGCGCCGCTGAGGACCGCATCGTTACCGTTGACGTCTTCACGTACATCCGGAGCATCGGCCGCACTTTTATAGAAACCCACACGGTATTCGCCCGGCAGGTTATTAACCTTCGGCGACCAGACCAATTCCACCGGAATCACGGTGCCCTTGGTACCACTGCCGCTGAGTTTGAAGCCGTTGCCGTGCTCCAGCTGCGACGGGTTCTGGTTGTAGGCACCGATTTGCGCATACAGCTCAGGCGTGATGTTGTATTTCACGCGAATAGCGGCCTGGGCGACCGGCCAGTTGTACCAGGTATTGACGTAGTTACCGACCTGCGAGCCGCAGAACGACAGGTTCTGGAAGTCACAAGGGAAGGTGTTGAAGTCTTCGCCTTCACCGAAGTAACCGAGCTTCACGTCCAGCTTGTTGTCGAACATCTGGTGCTGAATCCAGAACTGGGTCAGACGCACCATGTGGCCACGGCCATACACTTCTTGCGAGGAACTCAAGGTGCCGGCACGCGGGTCGCCAATGCGGTCATTGGAGATGTTCTGGCCATTACGATTGGTCAACTGGATCTTGGCCTGGGTGTTATCCCAGCCCCACAGTTTTTGCAGGTCCAGCGCCACGCCCAGACCGAACTGGTCGGAGTAACGACCGGTCTTGTCGTCGTTGTAGCCGCCATGGGCGTTGTAGCCCATCTCGCCCACGTAGTCGGCCTTGATGTCGATACCTTGCTCGATCAGCTTGGTACGCTCACCGCCCCAATCGCCGGTCATCCACTTGGAATCGGCGCTGAATGCATCGGCCGCCATCGCATTGGCGGACAATACAAGGGCTGCTGCCGCTGACAGTTGGCAGATCAGCCGGGTGTTATTGTGTTGCTTTTTCATCCCTACATCCTCGTCTTTATTGTTATTAAACTGTTTTTATCTAACGCGGGTTACATTTTTTAACTAAAACAATCACTTATCTTGCTTAACGGCCCTTGAACTGGGTCACATTGTCGGCATGCCCCTGTGCCGGCAATGAAGCCACTGCGCCCAACCGCTCACCGGTCTTGGCGTCAAACAGCAATACCTTGGCCGGGTCGAACTGCAAGGTCAGGGTCTCGCCCACTTGCGGCGCCACGTCCGGCGCCAAACGGCAGCAGACCTTGGTGTCGTTGAGCTGCACAAACACCAGGGTGTCCGGGCCGGTAGGCTCGGTCACCTGCACTTCGGCGCGAATGCTCGACGAGCCGTTGCCCTCGCCCGCTGCCAGCACGATCTGCTCCGGGCGCAGGCCCAGGATCACATCGCGGTCTTCCAAACCGGCGTCATTCATGCCCAGCGGCAACTCGCAACGGGCCTGGCCGCTGTCGAGCAGCGCGACCAGACCACCGTTCTGGCGTTTTAGACGCATGGGAACGAAGTTCATCGGTGGTGAACCGATAAAGCTTGCCACAAACAGGTTGGCAGGGTCGTTGTAAATTTCCTTCGGGGTGCCGAATTGCTGAATGATGCCGTCCTTCATCACCGCCACTTTGTCGCCCAGGGTCATCGCTTCGATCTGGTCGTGGGTCACATAAACGGTAGTGGTTTTCAGACGCTGGTGCATCAGCTTCATTTCGGTACGCATCTCGACGCGCAGCTTGGCGTCGAGGTTGGACAGCGGTTCGTCGAACAGGTAGATCTTCGGCCGACGCGCCAGGGCACGGCCCATGGCCACGCGCTGTTGCTGGCCACCGGACAACTGGCCCGGCTTGCGGTTGAGCAGGTGTTCGATCTGCAGCAACTTGGCCACGCGCGCCACTTCGGCGTCGATGTCGGCTTGCGGCATCTTGCGGATCTTGAGGCCGAACTCGATGTTCTCGCGCACGCTCATGGTCGGGTACAGCGCGTAGGACTGGAACACCATGGCGATGTCACGGTCCTTGGGGCTCATGCCGCTGACGTCTTGATCACCGATCATGATCGCGCCGCCGGTGATGGTCTCAAGGCCGGCGATGCAGTTCATCAGCGTGGATTTACCACAGCCCGACGGGCCGACCAGGATGAGGAACTCGCCTTCCTTGATCGACAGTTCGATGTTCTTCAAGGTGTCGGGCAGGCCGGCGCCATAGGTCTTGTTTACATTGCGAAGTTCAAGCGTAGCCATGATTACCCCTTGACCGCGCCGGCCGTGAGGCCGCGCACGAAATACTTGCCTGCGATCACATAGACCAGCAGGGTCGGCAGCCCGGCGATCATCGCCGCCGCCATATCCACGTTATATTCCTTGGCCCCGGTGCTGGTGTTGACCAGGTTGTTCAGCGCCACCGTGATGGGCTGGGAGTCGCCGCTGGAGAACACCACACCGAACAGGAAGTCGTTCCAGATCTGGGTGAACTGCCAGATCAGGCAGACCATGATGATCGGCGTCGACATCGGCAGGATGATCCGGCGGAAGATGGTGAAGAAACCCGCTCCGTCCAGGCGTGCCGCCTTGATCAGCGCATCCGGGATGCTCACGTAGTAGTTACGGAAAAACAGCGTGGTGAACGCCAGGCCGTAGACCACGTGGATAAACACCAGGCCGGTGGTGGTGCTGGCCAGGCCCATCTTGCCGAGGGTGAACGACGCGGGCAGCAGTACAGTCTGGAACGGCAGGAAGCAGCCGAACAGCAGCAGGCCGAAGAACAACTGCGAACCGCGGAAGCGCCAGAACGACAACACGTAGCCGTTCAAGGCGCCAATGGCGGTAGAGATGAGCACAGCAGGAACGGTGATCTTGATCGAGTTCCAGAAGTAGCCATCCACGGTGGCCCAGGCCTTGACCCAGCCGATGCCGCTGACCACGGTGGGCCAGCTCAGCAGGTTACCGGTGCTGATGTCTTCCGGGGTCTTGAAGCTGGTGAGCAGCATCACCACCAGCGGCACCAGGTACAGCAGCACCGCCAGGATCAGCACCGCGTAGATCGCGATGCGGCTCAGGCTGATGGCAGGTTTTGCGGCGAGACTAGTCATTGCGCTTGGTCCTCAGCTCGGAATACAGGTACGGCACAATGATCGCGAGGATCGCACCGAGCATCAGGATTGCACTGGCCGAACCCATGCCCATCTGGCCGCGACTGAAGGTGAACGAGTACATGAACATCGCCGGCAGGTCGGACGAGTAGCCCGGGCCGCCTGCGGTCATTGCCGCCACCAGGTCGAAGCTCTTGATCGCAATGTGCGCCAGGATCATCACCGCACTGAAGAACACCGGGCGCAGGCTCGGCAGCACCACGCTCCAGTAGATACGCGGCAGGCTTGCGCCATCGATCTGCGCAGCGCGGATGATCGACTGATCAACACCGCGCAGGCCGGCGAGGAACATCGCCATGATAAAGCCCGAGGCTTGCCACACAGCGGCGATCACCAGGCAGTAGACCACGCGGTCCGGGTCGATCAGCCAGTCGAGACGGAAGCCTTCCCAGCCCCAGTCCCGCAGGAGTTTGTCCAGGCCCATGCCCGGGTTGAGCAGCCATTTCCAGGCGGTACCGGTGACGATCATGGAGAGCGCCATCGGGTACAGGTAAATGGTGCGGATAAAGCCTTCGCGGCGGATTTTCTGGTCGAGGAAAATCGCCAGCAGCACACCGATCACCAGGGTGATGCCGATGAACATGCCGCCGAACACGGCCAGGTTCTTGCTCGCCACCCACCAGCGGTCGTTATCGAACAGCCGCTGATACTGCGCCAGGCCCGCCCATTTGTAGCTGGGCAGGAACGTCGAGGTGGTGAACGACAGCACGAACGTCCACAGGATGTAGCCATAAAAGCCCACCAGCACGATGAACATGCTCGGCGCCAGCACCAGTTTAGGGAGCCAGCGCTGCAGCACATCGAATGGCGAGGCCTTGCTGAACACAGCAACAGAACTCATGGGAAAATCCAGTACAGGGAAAAAGGACTACAGCCTGCAGGAACCCGCTTTTGTGGCGAGGGAGCTTGCTCCCGCTCGGCTGCGAAGCAGACGCTGTCTTTGGGGGCGCTTCGCACCCCAGCGGGAGCAAGCTCCCTCGCCACAGCAAGCCGGGTTCCTACATAGGGTGTTACTTGGCCGACTTGATCGCCGCGCCAAGCTTCTTGGCCGTGTCGGCCGGGTCGGCTTTCGGGTCGTTGATGAAGTTGGTCACGACATCAAAGAACGCACCTTGCACCGCCAGGGTGGTGGCCATGTTGTGCGCCATGCTTGGCTGCAGGCCGCCAGTCTTGGCGTCGGCCAGGAAGTCCTTGGCGGCGGTCTGGGCGCAGGAATCAAAGCCGTAGGATTCCATCTTGGTCAGCATGTCGTTACGCACAGGGATCGAGCCCTTGTTGATGCTGAACACCTTCTGGAAGTTTTCACCCAACACTACTTTGGCGATGTCCTGCTGACCCGCAGCAGTGCCTTTGTCTTTCTGCTTGAACACCGCCAGGGAGTCGATGTTGTAGGTGAAGGCTTTATCAGTGCCCGGGAACGCTACGCACTCATAATCCTTGCCAGCGACTTTTTTGGCGGCGGTCCACTCGGACTTGGCCCAGTCACCCATGATCTGCATGCCGGCCTTGCCATTGATGACCTTGCCAGCTTCCAGGTTCCAGTCCTGGCCCTTGCCGTCGACGTCCATGTAGGTCGCGACTTTCTTCAGCTCGGTGAGGGCCTTGACCATTTCCGGGCCGGTCAGTGCGCCGTTATCCAGGTCGACCAGCGCTTTCTTGTAGCCATCAGCGCCCATTACCGAAAGCACCACCGCTTCGAACACGGTGCTGTCCTGCCAAGGCTGGCCGCCGTGGGCGAGCGCAATGAAGCCTGCAGCCTTGAGCTTGTCGCCCGCTGCATAGAATTCTTCGAGGGTGGTTGGGTTCTTGGTGATGCCGGCTTTCTTGAAGACTTCCGGGTTGATCCACAGCCAGTTCACGCGGTGGATATTCACCGGCACGGCCACGTAGTCACCGTCGTATTTCACGGTGTCGGAGACTTTCTTGTCGAGCAGCGAATCCCATTTTTCTTCTTTGGCGACGTCTTTGAGCACGTCGGTGTCGAGCAGGCCAGTAGAGGCCCATTCCTGGATATCGGGGCCTTTGATCTGGGCAACGCCTGGCGGGTTGCCAGCGACCGCGCGGCTTTTCAGCACGGTCATGGCGGTGGCGCCACCGCCGCCTGCCACTGCACCGTCTTTCCAGGTGAAGCCGTCTTTCTCAACTTGGGCCTTCAGGACATCCACAGCCGCTTTTTCACCGCCGGAGGTCCACCAATGCACCACTTCCACCGTACCTTTGGAGTCGGCGGCAAATGCACTGAGGGGGAACAACGAGGCAATGGAAATAGCGACGGCGAGGCGATTAATCGCGTTCATCTGAGTACCTTTTCTTGTTGTTATGCATGCAAGTCTAGAGCTTGCGCTGCACGGAGTTTAAACATGGATTTTCGGGGCGCAGGTAACAAAGGGACGTACAAATGTCACCACTTGGTGACATAGCATCCGCTGCCCAATGCACTGGCCAGGCTGGGTGCCAAGGGCAGTGCAGGCAGCACGACCGCTTGCCAGGCATGGTACAGGTCAGGTTTGCCGCCCCAGATTTTGCTGCTGGGTTGGTTGTGCGGGCTGAGTTCGTGGTGCCAACTGCCCTGGAGCCGGTCGATGAAGTGGGTTTCGCAAAACTCCCAGAAGCGTCGGTACCAGGTTTCGTAATGCAGCTCGCCGGTACGTTTGAGCAGCGCCTGAGCAGCGGCGCTGGCTTCAGCATGGGTCCAGTGCAGGCGCTCGCGTACCACCGGGCGCTGGTTCCAATCCAGAGTGTAGACAAGGCCCGGCGCACCATCCACCGCCCAGGCATACTCGCAGGCACTGGCGAACAGGCCTTTGGCGTCGCTCACCAGCCAGTCCGGCGCGGCCAGCTTGGCCTTGAGGCGCGCAGCTTCAAGGTGCAGCAGCAACCGCGCCCATTCGAAACCATGGCCGGGGGTGATGCCGTAGGGGCGAAAGCCATCGGCGGGGTTGTCTTGGTTGTAACCGAGCAACGGCTTCCAGTGCGCATCGAAATGTTCGATGACCATGAACTGGTTGCCAGCGGCGTGGGTGTGGATCACCCGTTCGACGATGCGCAGCGCACGGTCCAGCCAACGTGTATCACCACTGACATCGGCCAATGCCAGGAAAGCTTCGGTGGCGTGCATGTTGCTGTTGGCGCCACGATAGGCTTCGACGCCGCTCCAGTCCCGGACAAAGGATTCGAGCATGACGCCCTCCTCTTCGCTCCAGAAGAACTGGTCGATGATATGGACGGCGTCGTTCATTAATGTGTGCGCACCCGGCGCGCCGGCCACCACGGCAGAGCTGGCGGCGAGGGCCACGAAGGCGTGCAGGTAGGCGGCCTTGCCGGTGTTGCCATCAGCCGCCTGGGGCGCGGCGAACCAGCCACCGTGCTCACTGTCACGCAGCGGGCCGCTGAGCGCTGCCACACCGTGCGCCACCAGTTCGGCATAACCCGGCAACCCCATGGCATGGGCCATGGCAAAGCTGTGGGTCATGCGCGCGGTGTTCATGGTTTCGGCGCGGGCATTGGCCGGCAACTGGCCTTTATCGTCGAGGTTGCCGAACCCGTCCGGCAGGCGCGATGCCTTGGCGAACGCCAACAGGCGCTGGCCTTCTGCGGCGAGCCAAGCGTAATGGGCAGGTGCATTCAGCCAACTGCTGGCAGGCAGTGGGTGGGTGGTCATGGGTGGCCCTTATTGTTTTTTTGGGATGACTGGAGTCTAAACAAGGGCGCGGCAGGGGCAAGTAACGAAGGGGAAAAGAAATGTCACCGAGCGGTGACAATCAACACCCGAATGTAGGAGCGAGCTTGCTCGCGAAAAGCTCACAAGCGCCGCGTTTATTCCAGGAAACCTGCGTGATCGTTAACGTTTTTTGCGAGCAAGCTCGCTCCTACAGAGGATGATTTTGAGTTCATTGACCCAGTGGGGTGACCGCAGCAGGCGCATTGAGACGCTGATTCAAGTTCTGCACCTGGCTCTGCAAGGTGGTGATATTGCGCGTGGTCTGGATGCGGAACACGTCGAATTCCTTGTTGGTCGGCGCGTCGATGTTGGCCGGCTGGTTTTCCTGGGCGCTCTTGAGTACCACTAGGTCTTGCTCGAGACGGGCGATGGCAGCGCTTGGGTTGCCTTGCTTCTTCAACGCCGCCACATCGGTGGCCAGGCCCTTGATCTCGGCCTGTGCTGCCGTGAGGCCGGCGACCGCGTCAGTGAGGGCCTGCACCTGGCCTTGCAGTTTGGTATTGGCCGCTGTCAGTTCGGTGGTGCTGGCACTCATCTGGGCCAGGCGGCTGTCCAACTCGGAGGCTTGACCCGCTACGCCCAACTGTTGCTTGCCCTGCTCCTGCAACTGGGCTTCCAGTTGCTTGATCTGCAGCTTCAAGGCTTCGCTGCCGTTGTTCACATTCGCTTCGCTGGCCACGACCTTGCCGGAAATCGCCTGTAGCCGTCCTGCCGCTTCTTCGCTGATGCGGGCAAAGCTTTCCTGGGTGGCAACCAACTGCTGGCCCATCAGGGAAATCTGCTGGAAGCTCCACCAGGCCAGGCCCGCAAAAGCGATCAACAGCGCGCCGACCAGTGCCCACAACGGGCCAGTGCTGGCGCTCTTGACCTTGACCACGGGCGTCGTTCGCGAACGCACCGACGTCGCGGGGGTCGGCACGAAATCATCGTCATCCCCAAGGTCGGCCCGCAGGCTGGGAACGTTGTCGAAGTCGTCTTTAGCATCGTTACGCATGAATCTACCCTGAATCAATGAGATGGCTGGCTGTAAAGCCGAGCGGCAGGAGTATAAACCGCACTCCCGGCGCATGGATCGACTCGGAACCTGGAATTGGGTTCCCGAAGTGTTGCTGCTTATGAGGTTATTGGCGGCCCGGGTCCTGGGCTTTCCACCAACTGCAGAACTCGTCGAGCGCGGCCCACAGGCTGACCTTGGGCTCGTAGTCGAGATAATGCCTGGCGCGACTGATGTCGAGGGTGAAGTTTTTATTCATCACTTGCATGCCCAGACGCGATAACGCCGGTTCCGGCCGCCCCGGCCACATCGCGCAGAATGCCTCGTTCAACGCCGCCACGCTGTAGGACAAACCGTAGGACCGATAGCGGGTCACTTGGGGCAGCTCCATCTGCCGCATCACGTAGTTCACCACATCCCAGATCGGCACCGGTGCGCCATTGCTGATGTTGTAGGCTTTGCCCAGGGCCGAGCCGGTGGCGAGCAAACTGCTGAGCAGCGCCTCGTTGAGGTTGTGCACGCTGGTGAAGTCGACTTTGTTCAAGCCGTCGCCGACGATCGCCAGGCGGTTCTTGCGCTGCATTTTCAGCAAGCGCGGGAAGATGCTCATATCGCCGGCCCCGGTGACAAAGCGTGGGCGCAGGGCTATCACTTGCAGGCCGAACTCCTGGGCGCCGAACACCTTCTGCTCGGCCAGGTACTTGGTAGCGGCATAGGGATGCTTGAAACGCTTGGGCACTTGCTCTTCGGTGAGCCCAAGGTGATCGCGACCGTCAAAATAGATCGACGGCGACGACAGGTGCACCAGGCGCCCCACGCGCTGTTTCAGGCAGGCTTCGACGACGTTTTCGGTGACCAATACGTTGTTCTGGTGGAAGTCCTGGTACTTGCCCCACAGCCCGACGGCGCCGGCGCAATGCACCACGGCTTCGACATCGCGGCACAGATCGCGCACAAGGTCGGCATCATTCAGATCACCCTGGATGAACTCGGCACCGCGCCGCACCAGGTGTTCCACACCCTCTGCGCGCCGCCCGTTGACCCGCACGTCCAGGCCCTGCTCAAGGGCGAAGCGCGCAAAGCGCCCGCCAATGAAGCCGCTTGCGCCGGTGACCAGAATTTTCATGTCGTACTCCGTGTTCTTTCATTTTTCATCGCTCTTGCCTTGACGCGCGCCATCACTCCAACGGCACCAACCAATGGCCACACACATCGGCCAGATGGTCGGTCAACAAGCCCAACAGTTGCCCGCCACTGCGCCAATGATGCCAGTACAGCGGCACATCGATGGGCTTATCTGGCAATAACTCGACCAATACACCGGTTTCCAACTGGTCGCGTACCTGCAATTCAGGCACCAGGCCCCACCCCAGGCCGGCTTCCGTCAGGCGGATAAAACCTTCGGATGACGGGCACAGATGGTGTTCGAAACCACCGTCCACGCCAAGGGACGCCAGGTAGCGGTGCTGTAGGAAATCATCCGGGCCGAACACCAGCGCAGGCGTGCGCGCCAATTGGTCGGCCCGCACGCCTCCAGGAAAATGCCGCGCCAGAAAGGCCGGGCTGGCGAGCGCCCGATAACGCATGGCGCCCAGCAACAGGCTGCGAGCGCCGGCCACGGGACGCTCGCTGGCACAAATGCAGGCCGCCACTTCACCGGCGCGCATGCGCTTGAGGCCCACGGTCTGGTCTTCGACCACCAGGTCCAGCAACACATGCTGTTCGGCGCAAAAGTCGCTGACAGCCTCGGCCCACCAAGTGGCGAGGCTGTCGGCATTCAGGGCAATGCGCAGGCGCTCAGGCATGCCCTCCTCGTCCAGGGCCGGCACCTGGCTTTGCAGGTCACGCTCCAGCAACCGCACCTGCTGCACATGGTTGAGCAGGCGCCGACCGATATCGGTGGGCGTTGGCGGCGAGGCCCGTATCAACACCGGCTGGCCGACGCGCGCCTCCAATAGCTTGATGCGTTGGGAGATGGCTGATTGCGACAGCCCCAACACCTGGGCACCGCGCTCAAAGCCAGCTTGTTCCACCACCGCCGCCAAGGCGGAAAGCAATTTATAGTCGAACATCAGTTTCTCTAATGAGCGATCAGCAATATTGGTTTTTCTTATACAGCCCCGACCCGCACCATAGCCAGCATCGTTTGAGCATCAACAAGGATCTCCCTCTATGTGGCAAAGCTATATGAACGGTTTGCTGGTGGCCCTCGGGTTGATCATGGCAATCGGCAGCCAAAATGCATTCGTACTCGCGCAGAGCCTGCGCCGCGAACATCACTTACCCGTGGCGGCGTTGTGTGTGATCTGCGACGCACTGCTAGTGGCCGCTGGGGTATTCGGGCTGGCCACCGTGCTGGCGCAGAGCCCGCTACTGCTGGCGGTGGCACGCTGGGGCGGTGCAGCGTTCTTGCTCTGGTACGGCGCATGCGCGCTGCGCAGGGCGTGCTCCAAGCAGAGCCTGGACCAAAGCGACAGCCTCAAGACGCGCTCATTGCGCGCTGTGCTGCTGAGCGCTTTGGCGGTCACCTTGCTCAACCCCCATGTCTACCTGGATACCGTCCTGCTGATCGGCTCCCTGGGCGCGCAACAAACCGAACCCGGTGCCTACGTAGCCGGTGCAGCCAGTGCATCGTTCCTGTGGTTCGCCACCCTGGCGCTGGGTGCGGCATGGTTGGCACCCTGGCTGGCACGCCCGGCCACCTGGCGCCTGCTGGACCTGCTGGTAGCCGCGATGATGTTCTCGGTGGCCTATCAACTGATCAGCGCCTGAGCAATATTCCAAAACGCTCTGGAACCTCTATCCCACACAGTTGTTGCGTGGTTATGCCGCACCCCCGGTGCTATGATCGGACCCCTGCGCCGCAAAGAGTACAAACTCCCCGGCGCATGTTTGGCCGCCCGTGATCGGCCTTGCGCTCACCGCAACTGACCTGATTAGGAGAATCATCATGGCTTTCGAATTGCCGCCGCTGCCCTACGCACACGATGCCCTGCAGCCGCACATCTCCAAGGAAACCTTGGAATACCACCACGACAAGCACCACAACACCTATGTCGTGAACCTGAACAACCTGGTGCCTGGCACCGAGTTCGAAGGCAAGACCCTGGAAGAGATCGTCAAGTCTTCCTCGGGCGGCATCTTCAACAACGCCGCTCAGGTCTGGAACCACACTTTCTACTGGAACTGCCTGGCGCCGAACGCCGGCGGCCAACCAACCGGTGCACTGGCTGAAGCCATCAACGCTGCGTTCGGTTCGTTCGACAAGTTCAAGGAAGAGTTCACCAAGACTTCGGTCGGCACCTTCGGTTCCGGTTGGGGCTGGCTGGTGAAAAAGGCTGACGGTTCCCTGGCCCTGGCCAGCACCATCGGCGCCGGCAACCCGCTGACCAACGGCGACACCCCGCTGTTGACCTGCGACGTCTGGGAACATGCCTACTACATCGACTACCGCAACGTGCGTCCAAAGTATGTAGAAGCGTTCTGGAACCTGGTCAACTGGAAGTTCGTGGCTGAGCAGTTCGAAGGCAAGACCTTCACTGCCTAAGCGACGCTTGCAGTAAAAAGAGCCCGGCGATTGCCGGGCTTTTTCATGGGCGCCCTGATTGCCATGCCAGAAATCCCGGAACCCAACGGTAACTATTCACCACACAAACGCCAGGAGGAATAAACCTCCTGAATCAATGTGGAGAATGACAATGGATCCTATTTCAACGGCCGCGGGTGCAGTGCCAATGTTATCCGGTCTTCTTGAGAAGGGAATGGACCTGGCGAAAAGCGCACTGGACTTGACGAACAAACTCGTAGACATAGCGGGTGAACAGTCAAAGGTCGGAGGGGAAGAGCAACAGCCAGAGGGTAAGATCAATTTTTGAGAGCGTCGCCAAACAGAAGGCGGATCTGTTCCGCCTTCTTCTTCTCTGCCCGGCGTCCAGCCCACGCCTCAAACGTCCTGACATAAGCGGGTATCCCTCCACGTTTATCCAGCCCCTTCAATTAATCTCAAGCCCGAATGTCCCTTTGACTGCCATCACCAGATTGCCAATACTCATGGCATATTGACGGCCACCCGCATGAGACAAGGAATGCCCCTTTGAAGCTGGAACTCAAGAACAGCTTGTCGGTGAAGTTGCTACGGGTTGTGCTGCTGTCGGCATTGATCGTGGGTGTGGCGCTGAGCGTGGCGCAGATCGTTTTTGATGCCTACAAGACGCGCCAGGCCGTGGCGGGCGATGCCCAGCGCATCCTCGACATGTTTCGCGACCCCTCCACCCAGGCCGTGTACAGCCTGGATCGCGAGATGGGCATGCAGGTGATCGAAGGTCTGTTCCAGGACGACGCTGTGCGCATGGCCTCCATCGGGCACCCCAACGAGACCATGCTGGCGGAAAAAAGCCGTCCTTTACAGCAGTCGCCCAGCCGCTGGTTGACCGACCTGATTCTTGGCCAGGAACGCTCCTTTACTACTGCGTTGGTCGGCAAGGGCCCCTACAGCGAATATTACGGCGACCTGAGCATCACCCTCGACACCGCCACCTATGGCCGAAGTTTTCTGGTCAGCTCGGTCATCATCTTTATCTCGGGCGTATTGCGCGCCCTGGTCATGGGGCTGGTGCTGTACCTGGTGTATCACTGGATGCTCACCAAACCGCTGTCGCGGATAATCGAGCACCTGACCTCGATCAACCCGGACCGTCCCAGCGAGCACAAGATCCCTCAGCTCAAGGGCCACGAACGCAACGAACTGGGGCAGTGGATAAACACCGCCAACCAATTGCTCGAATCCATCGAGCGCAATACCCACCTGCGCCACGAGGCCGAATCGAGCCTGTTGCGCATGGCCCAATACGACTTCCTGACCGGCCTGCCGAACCGCCAGAAGTTGCAGGCGCAACTGGACAAAATCCTCACGGACGCCGGCCGCCGGCAACGCCGTGTCGCGGTGTTATGCGTGGGGCTGGATGATTTCAAGAGCGTCAACGAGCAATTCACCTACCAGGCCGGCGACAAACTCTTGCTGGCCTTGGCTGATCGCTTGCGCGCCCATAGTGGCCGCCTGGGCACGCTCGCCCGCCTGGGCGGCGACCAGTTCGCCCTGGTGCAAGCTGATATCGACCAGCCCTACGAAGCCGCCGAACTGGCGCAAAGCATCCTTGATGACCTGGAAGCAGAGTTCGCCCTTGAGCATGACCTGATCCGCCTGCGCGCCACCATCGGCATCACGCTGTTCCCGGAAGATGGCGACAGCACCGAGAAGTTGCTCCAGAAAGCCGAGCAGACCATGACCCTGGCCAAGAGCCGCTCGCGCAACCGCTATCAGTTTTATATCGCCAGCGTCGACAGCGAAATGCGCCGGCGTCGTGAACTGGAGAAAGACTTGCGAGACGCCTTGGGCCGCGAGCAGTTTCACTTGGTGTACCAACCACAAATCAGCTATCTCGACCATCACGTGGTCGGTGTGGAAGCGCTGCTTCGCTGGCAACACCCGGAACATGGGCTGGTACCGCCGGACTTGTTCATTCCGTTGGCGGAACAGAACGGCACCATCATTCCCATCGGCGAATGGGTGCTGGACCAGGCGTGTCGGCAACTGCGCGAATGGCATGACCAGGGTTTCACCGCGCTGCGCATGGCCGTCAACCTGTCCACCGTGCAACTGCACCACACCGAGTTGCCGCGGGTGGTCAACAACCTGATGCAGATCTATCGCCTGCCGCCCCGCAGCCTGGAGCTGGAAGTGACCGAGACCGGCCTGATGGAAGACATCAGCACCGCAGCCCAGCACCTGCTGAGCCTGCGTCGCTCCGGCGCGCTGATCGCCATTGATGACTTCGGCACCGGCTACTCATCCTTGAGTTACCTCAAGAGCCTGCCCCTGGACAAGATCAAGATCGACAAGAGCTTCGTCCAGGACCTGCAGGACGACGACGATGACGCCACCATCGTGCGCGCCATTATCCAATTGGGCAAAAGCCTGGGCATGCAGGTGATTGCCGAAGGCGTGGAGACTGCCGAACAGGAGGCCTACATCATCTCCGAGGGGTGCCATGAGGGGCAGGGTTATCACTACAGCAAACCGCTGCAGGCCCGGGAGTTGACGGCTTATCTGAAGCAGTCAGAGCGCAATAACGCCGTGAGTCTTTGAATTTACACTTCGATACTCAATATTTCCCGCGTATAAGCCTTTACACAAAATGCAAATCTTTCGCATTATGTCGCAGCGTTTGCGCTCCCCGCGCGCCCTTTCAACAACCGAAGCAGGATGTTCGCCATGATTCGTATGCCCCTGGCCACCGCCAGTCTGCTGGCCATTGCCATTTCTCTCGCCGGTTGCGGCGAAGGTAAAGACAAGGCCGCCGCGCCCCAGGCACCCGCTGCCGCCAGCACTACCGCACCGGCGGCTGCCCCGGCTGGCCAGGTCGACGAAGCGGCCGCCAAGGCCGTGGTCGCGCACTACGCAGACATGGTGTTTGCGGTGTACAGCGATGCCGAATCCACCGCAAAAACCCTGCAGACCGCAATCGATACCTTCCTCGCCAACCCGAACGACGAAACCCTGAAAGCGGCCCGTACCGCCTGGATCGCCGCACGCGTACCCTACCTGCAGAGCGAAGTATTCCGCTTCGGCAACACCATCATCGACGACTGGGAAGGCCAGGTGAACGCCTGGCCCCTGGACGAAGGCCTGATCGACTACGTCGACAAGTCCTACGAGCACGCGCTGGGTAACCCAGGTGCGAACGCCAATATCATCGCCAATAACGAGATCCAGGTCGGCGAAGACAAGGTCGACGTCAAGGAGATCACTCCGGAAAAACTCGCCAGCCTCAATGAACTGGGCGGTTCCGAAGCGAACGTCGCCACCGGCTACCACGCCATCGAATTCCTGCTGTGGGGCCAGGACCTCAACGGCACCGGCCCAGGCGCGGGCAACCGCCCGGCATCGGACTACATGACCGGTGACGGTGCAACCGGCGGCCACAACGAGCGTCGCCGCACTTACCTGCGCGCTGTCACACAACTGCTGGTCAGCGACCTGCAGGAAATGGTCGGCAACTGGAAGCCCAACGTCGAAGACAACTACCGCGCCACCCTGGAGTCGGAACCGGGCACCGATGGCTTGCGTAAAATGCTGTTCGGCATGGGCAGCCTGTCTCTGGGCGAACTTGCCGGGGAGCGCATGAAAGTGTCCCTGGAAGCCAACTCGCCGGAAGACGAACAGGACTGCTTCAGCGACAACACCCATTACTCGCACTTCTATGACGCCAAGGGCATCCGTAACGTCTACCTGGGCGAATACACCCGTGTTGACGGCACCAAGCTGACCGGCGCCAGCCTGTCGTCCCTGGTGGCCAAGGCCGATCCGGCAGCCGATGCAGCCCTCAAGGCTGACCTGGCGGCCACCGAAGCGAAGATCCAGGTGATGGTTGACCACGCCAACAACGGCGAGCACTACGACCAGTTGATCGCCGCCGACAATGAAAAGGGCAACCAGATCGTGCGTGACTCGATTGCCGCCCTGGTCAAGCAGACCGGCTCGATCGAGGCTGCTGCCGGCAAGCTGGGTATCAGTGACCTGAACCCGGACAGCGCTGATCACGAGTTCTGATCAAGCGCAGTTGAAAGAGGCGACCTGCGGGTCGCCTTTTTCATGCGCGCAATAACTGCCGCCGCTATACCTGTAGGAGCTGGCTTGCCGGCGATGGCGGTGGTCCGGTCGACTAATTGTCACGGATACACCGCCATCGCAGCAGAGGTATCTACACAACTTTGCAGACCGCCCGTAGCAGCCGACGGTAACCACGATGCGAAGCGAGTCGCTCTTGATCTTGCTCTTGATCTGCTTTTGATCTTAGGCGCCCCGTTAAACCACGCTGGCCGAACGCAGGCTTGAATTCGTGGGTAACCCGGCAGGACGCCGGGTTAGCCGCCCCGCGCCATGGATGGCGCGTGGCGGCGGCCCACGGATTCAAGTCTGCGTTCGGGCACACCGAGCCCAAGCGAGGTGCCGAGTGGTGGGGCAAGAGCGCTTTGCTTACTTTGCCGCTTTTGCAAAGTGAGCCGCCGTCAGGGCGGAACCCTAAGTAGCCGTTACCGCAGGAATGGATATGTACACAATCCAACTGTGTTGACTGTTAGGCAGTCTTCGCAGGCAAGCCAGCTCCCACATTTGGATCGTGGTGTGTCAGGGAAATCTGCGTCAGTTGATAGGTTGTCACGGGAGCAAGCTCCCTCGCCACAGCTTCAGCGTCGCTGCGAAGTTGTGTAAACACCAAGCCACACACAGGGGTTCTCCATCAACCGGCAGCCCTTGGTTTACAAGACCTGCACCGCAGGTAGAATGGCGCCTCTGCCCAATCACCCGAGCGAACTTCATGGCGTTGCCGACCCTGCGCATCATCGGTTTCATCATCGGCATCTTCCTGATCACCCTTGCGGTCGCCATGGTGATCCCGATGGCGACCCTGGTGATCTTCGAACGCACCAGCGACCTGCCCTCGTTCCTGTGGGCCAGCCTGATTACCTTTATCGCCGGCCTGGCGCTGGTCATCCCTGGTCGCCCAGAGCACGTGCACCTGCGCCCCAGGGACATGTACCTGCTGACGGTCAGTAGTTGGGTGGTGGTGTGCATCTTCGCCGCCCTGCCCTTTTTGCTGACCCAGCACATCAGCTACACCGACTCGTTCTTTGAAAGCATGTCCGGCATCACCGCCACAGGCTCCACCGTGTTGAGCGGGCTGGACAGCATGTCGCCGGGCATCTTGATGTGGCGTTCGCTGCTGCACTGGCTCGGCGGTATCGGCTTTATCGGCATGGCGGTGGCGATCCTGCCGCTGCTGCGCATTGGTGGCATGCGCCTGTTCCAGACCGAATCCTCGGATCGCTCGGAAAAGGTCATGCCTCGTTCACACATGGTGGCGCGCCTGATCGTGGCGGCGTATGTGGGCATCACCATCTTCGGCAGCCTGGCCTTCTGGTGGGCCGGAATGGGCGTGTTCGATGCGATCAACCATGCGATGTCGGCAATCTCTACGGGTGGGTTTTCCACCTCGGACGAGTCCCTGGCCCATTGGAAACAACCGGCGGTGCACTGGGTCGCGGTGGTGGTGATGATCCTGGGCAGCTTGCCGTTCGCCCTGTACGTGGCCACTTTGCGCGGTAACCGTCGGGCGCTGATCAAGGACCAGCAGGTGCAAGGCTTGCTCGGCCTGTTGCTGGTGACCTGGCTGGTACTCGGCACCTGGTACTGGTGGACCACCAACCTGCACTGGCTCGATGCCTTGCGCCATGTGGCGCTGAACGTGACGTCTGTGGTGACCACCACCGGCTTTGCACTGGGGGACTACAGCCTGTGGGGCAACTTCTCACTGATGCTGTTTTTCTACCTGGGCTTTATCGGCGGCTGCTCGGGCTCCACCGCGGGCGGTATCAAAATCTTTCGTTTCCAGGTGGCCTACATCCTGCTCAAGGCCAACTTGAATCAGTTGATCCATCCGCGCGCGGTGATCAAGCAGAAGTACAACGGCCATCGCCTCGATGAAGAGATTGTGCGGTCGATCCTGACTTTTTCGTTTTTCTTCGCCATCACCATCTGCATGATCGCCCTGGCCCTGTCGCTGCTGGGCGTGGACTGGATGACCGCGTTGACCGGCGCCGCCAGTACCGTTTCCGGCGTGGGCCCCGGCCTGGGGGAAACCATCGGCCCGGCCGGTAACTTCGCCACCCTGCCGGATGCCGCCAAGTGGATCCTGTCTTTGGGCATGTTGTTGGGTCGCCTGGAGATCATCACCGTGTTTGTGTTGTGCATTCCGGCGTTCTGGCGTCACTGACCGACGACATTTGTTGCAAGCGCGCCCGATATTCACCGGGCGTGGCATCGAACCAGCGGCGAAACGCGCGGAAAAAGTTGCTCGGGTCGGCAAACCCCAGCAGGTAAGCGATTTCCAGCAAGGTCATGCTGGGTTGTGCCAGGTACTGCTCGGCCAGTTCGCGCCGTGTGTCATCAAGCAAGGCCTGGAAGCTGGTGCCCTCCTCCTGCAGCCGCCGCTGCAAGGTGCGCTGGGACAGGTGCAACGTCTGGGCCACGGCTTCGCGCTTGGGCTCGCCCTGAGGCAACAGGCGGCACAGCACCTGACGCGCCTTATGGGTCACGCGGCTTTCGGAAAAACGCGCCAGGTATTCACCGGCAAAGCGATCATGCAACAGCGCCATGGCTTCGTTGGCCGTGGGCAGCGGCGCCTCCATGTCCGCCTGCTCGAAAATCAGCGCGTCATAGGGTGCATTGAATTGCAAAGGCGCATGAAAGGCCTGTTGGTAGGGCGCCAGGTCCGCTGGCTGCTCGCCTTGCAGCAGCACTTTGCGGGGCTGCAGTGTGCGCCCGGTGAGCCAGCCACATAGGGCCAGGGCGCTGGCCAGCGAGGCTTCGGCGCTTTGACGGGTCGGCGGCAAGTGATCGCCATGCACCGTCAGAATCAACGCATAGCCTTCGGGTAACAGTCGAAAACTCAAGTCAGCACTTTCGGCGATGATGCGCTGGTAGCGCACCAATCGCATAAAGCCTTCGGCCAGGGTGTTGCTGGACATCAACGCATAACCGGCAACATGAAACGAGGCAGGCCGCACCACCTTGCCCATGTTCAGGCCAATCGCCGGGTTGCCCGACACCTCTACCGCGCGTTGCCACAGGCGGGTCATGGCGTCTTGCGGGAAGCGCGCGTCGGGGTCACTGAGGGCGGCGTAGTCCAGGCCCAGTTGCTTGAACAAGGCACGGCAATCCAGGCCATCCATTTCCAGCGCCTTGACGATGCCCATCGCCCAGCTTGCAGAAGTTGTTCGTTCGCTCATGGCGTCTTCTTGTTGAAAGCAGGCTCAAACGGCAGCCAGGAAGCCAAGGATACTAACCTGTAGGGGGTAATTCACAGCCCTTTAAGATCAAGGGCTCCAGCGCGATAGAAATTTCGTGCTGGGGCTTCATAGGGCCTCTTGGGGTCCGCAATGCCAACATAATGACAGCTTGGCATTTTCTACGGCGTTCTGCCGGCCGAACACAATCCCTATTCCCCCAACCCATCATAAGCCCGCTCGCACGTCACTCCACGGCTCCCGCGTTGATCAGCAGTTGCCGCCAGGTCTCCCGCTCTTTGGTCAGCGCGCTTGAGCACGTCGGCAAACACCATGACGGCTCGGGTAGCTGCCTGGCTTGCGGCGGCAGTGCAGGAATGGTCGCCGGCTTGACTGGCTGCGACTCTACCGGCAGTTGCGTCGGCTGCATCCCGCAAGCTGCGATCATTGCGAGAAGCGGCAGCATCAGCATATGCCTGATCAATGACTTTCTGACCATCTTGGATCACCTTGTTGATTGTCTGTTGGCGGGCCTGCTCTTTGGCGCGCTCAGTGGATTCGTTCAGAGCCTTCGCCGCGGCGTCGTTGGTGTCTCGGGCGCTCCACTTGGCCTGCCACTCAGCATCGGTTACCGACTGGCCGTGGCTGTAGGCGAGGAACAGGCCGGCCAGGACGACGGCAAGCGCTGCTATATATGGAAGGG
This sequence comes from Pseudomonas sp. MF6751, assembly GCF_016613265.1. Classification (NCBI taxonomy): domain Bacteria; kingdom Pseudomonadati; phylum Pseudomonadota; class Gammaproteobacteria; order Pseudomonadales; family Pseudomonadaceae; genus Pseudomonas; species Pseudomonas sp. MF6751. The sequence continues at coordinate 28,436 of NZ_JAENSV010000012.1, read as the reverse complement.
CTTTCAGCCACAGGGCGTTCATGCCAGCACCTTCAACGCAGCGTTATAGAAGGAAACGCGCTCGGCCAGCCCATTCAAGCCGCCATTGATGCGCCGGGTAATGCCATTGAAGTCTCCTGCGTCAGCCAGCTTGTTCAGGTCGCGGGAGCTCCAGAACCACCCGGCAGACTTGGCCGCCCACTCTGCCTGCTCAAGTAGTTCAGGGGTGCGCAGTAGGCGATCGTCACTGAACAGGGCCTTGCTGCACGCCAGGTAGTTGTCGCGCCCAGTGATCTGGATCAGCCCCCGCCCGCGATACTTCTGCCCGTCACCGTCGGCCTCTGGAGTATTTCCGAGACGCTTGGCCAGGGCGCCAGTGTCGTACTTGCTCAGGTACTGATCGCCGCCAAGCTCCCGAACGTAGCGGAATTGGCCCGACTCATGACCTACCTGGGCAATGAACGCGGCCATTCGTAGACGGGTATTAATCTGGTATTTGTCCATAGCGAGATTCAGCGCAGACGCAAAAACGCCGGCATTGCGGCCGGCGTTCGGGAGGATCTGCAGCAACTGCTGCTCGGTGATCGGCATGGCCTTCTCCAGGCAATAAAAAGCCCGCGCAATGGCGGGCGGTTAAAACGAGTTATGTAACTTCACTGACACACCGGGCAATCGCTTGTAGAATCCCGGCCAAAATCAATTAACCACTGGGCATGCCCAGAGATAGGGAAGTCATGCACAACAAAAACATGAGCTACCGGCCAGATATAGACGGTCTGAGAGCCATCGCCGTACTGCTGGTGGTGCTGAACCACGTAGGCTTTAGCGCGTTTTCTGGTGGATATATCGGCGTCGATGTGTTCTTCGTTATCTCGGGCTATCTCATAACTAGTATTATTTCGCGCCAGATGGAAAGAGGGGATTTTTCTTTCTCTGACTTCTACATGCGCCGGGCTCGACGGATATTGCCAGCGCTCTACGTAGTGTTGCTGTCCGTGATGGCTGCAGGCTATTACCTGTATCTGCCAAGCGACTACAGCGTTCTATCTCAAAGCACTTTGAGTGCGATCGCCTTTGCGTCAAACGTTTTTTTCTGGAAAAACTCTGGCGGGTATTTCTCATCCAGCGCCGAAGAAATGCCGCTCCTACACATCTGGTCGCTTTCGGTTGAAGAGCAGTTCTATTTCGTATGGCCGCTGGCCCTGATCCTAATCATAAAGCTCAAGTCCAGCGCCTGGCGCCTGGCTGTTATAGCCGCGGCACTCGTTGCGTCCTTCGCTCTTGCGGAAATAGGTGTTCAGCGCGAATGGTCCAGCACTTATTTTTTACTGCCTTCGCGAGCTGGTGAACTTATGGTTGGCGCTATCCTGGCCATTTGGCTCTCTAAACGCAAACCTATCAATACGGCGAGCATCGCACCCAATATCGCAGCGTTCGCGGGCTTGCTGATGATCATAGCGCCAGCTTTCCTGCTTTCCAAAAACTCTGGATTCCCTGGAGTAAACGCCCTGATCCCGTGCGTTGGCGCGGCCCTGATTATCGGGTCTCGGACCTTCGGAAAAACGCTGGTATCGCACGCGCTGTCAACTCGACCGCTTGTATTCGTTGGCCTTATTTCATACTCCCTGTACCTGTGGCATTGGCCGCTAATCAGCTTCTTGCGTTACTCCAAAGTTGAAATAACCACCGAGATAGCCGTAGGTTTGGTTGCTGCTTCCGCGCTGATGGGCTATCTGAGCTGGCGCTTTGTAGAACAGGCATTCCGCCACCGATCTACACCAATGACGGCTGCATTGATCTCAGCGGCTGTTGCCGGGCTTATCTGCACTATCGCTCTGCCTTTAGCTGTGTACCTCAAGGATGGCTACCCTGCACGCTTCCCGTACGCCTTGCTTACTCAGGACCAATTGACTGCGGAGCGGTCTAGATATTGGAATGGCATGACTACGAAGGCAACTCAGTTCGACGACTCAAGCAAGCTAAAAAAGGTTGCTGTCGTGGGGAATTCCCACGCTTATGATTTCTCATATGCGCTTACTGAAAATGGTTTTAACGGACAGATAAAGCTTATTGAGACATCATTCTACTGCTTTAATTTTTCAAACAATTTTGTTTGGCCTACCAAAGAGCAAGATTGCAAAAACGAGCTGAAAACTGTTTTGGAATCTCCTGAGCTGAAAACAGCTGATGCGATTTATCTGCATGATAATTGGGGCAGCAAAAATCTGGATGGACTGAAAGAGATGATTAACAAAATAAGAGCGATTAGCCCTGCTCCTATTTTTGTCATAGGTCCAAAGATGATCTTTAATGACACAGCGCTAAACATATCAAAATACGCCCAGCAGGCTCATAAAATATCACCATTGACGATAAACGCGTTTTCTAGAAGCTTCCAAACCGTAGAGCGTTACGCTTACGATCAGGAATTAAAAACCTTCTTCAATGAAAACAAGTTCGAAAACGTCAAGTATGAAAGCGCTCTTGATGTTCAGTGCGGAAAATCATACGAGTGCAACATAATCTCAGAAAAAGGCGCTTATCTGTACTTTGATGCCGAGCATTTCACGCTGGAAGGCTCGCGAGAATTCGGAAGTAGGCTAAAGATAGCCGCCCCCGAACTGTTCTAAAACAAACGCCCACATCCTAGTGGGCGTTTTTTATTGAAGAACGAACGCCGAACCGTCATCGATGCTTGTCGGCGCCCCAAACTTAATTCGCAGCTTGCTGGTGCCGGCCCATATGTGAAATCCATTTACGTTCAAATGAGGCGCGTTCCACGCTCCACCGATTTCTAAACCGGATGACTTGAACGTGCCAAGCGATGCGCCGGAACCATTCTGAATATCAACCTGGTTGACGGCTGTCGCGACAACGGCGGATAGCCTTGACCCGTTGTTGTCCTGGAAGATTACTGATGGTGCTGCCCCCCTCACAGTCTGTGCGTTTGCGCCGTATGACCGGGCCTCTGCAAGTGGCGAGATTCTCGACATGACACCAATGTGATGGTTTTCTCCAAGAAATATATTTCGCGTGGCAGACGCCGATCCGGAAATGTCATAACCAATCGCGCCAGGATCAGAGTTAAACGTCATGCTATTTATCATTGTTCGAAGAGATCCGTTAACAACAACATGCGCCAAATCTGATCCCGTGTCAGCGTTGTATTTCATGTAGTGGTCACGCATACCAACGCTTGCGGCACCTTCGATATTAATCTGGCTGCGATTTCCAGACAAAGCACAATCCTCACTATACCCTCCTGCTATACGGGCAATACAGCTTGCACCGTAAATCCCAATGCCCTCTACGGAAGATTTTTCGTTTTTACACCCCCACCATTCGACTTCACCAATATTCTCAACTCGCCAATTTATAGTATTGTTTACGGCATAAACCCGATTGAATGTAATGCATGTCGAGTAGGGGTTGTAAAAATGGAATCCGAATTCGTTTTCCCTGGACAGTACATTGTCAAAAAGAAAGTCAACCACAAAAGCGTCATCGTCGACAAACGTTTTACCATTAAACCTCTGCGATTGGCAGTCGCGCATCCAGGAGTGATGCATACCACCGATATTCACAGCTGTGCTTGCAATCCTCGATGCTCCAGACGTACCAATACCCCCGTCAAAAAGTATTCCTTCAATGCCGATGCTTTTGAACTCACCGCTCGCCCTGTCGGGTATCGATTGAGTAAAGATCGTACCATTGGGCTTAGTGCAGTAAACACGGGTATTCTTGGGGCCATCTCCGCGCACCACAATTCCCGATCTTAGCTGAATATCGGCAAAATCGTAATCATGCCCGCCAGGGAGGTGGATACGCATGCCGCTACGCTGCCCACTGTTTAGATTGTAAGATGCCTTATCAATTGCAATATTCATTGCGTCAGACCATGAGGTGCCGCCGCCCTGTTTGGCCCATACATCTTGAATGTTAATTTCGTCGTCAAGGCGATCCTTAAGAACTCGGCCAGAGTAGCCAAAAAGTGCGACGCCCTTTGTCTCATCCGTAGCGTTTGCAGCGTCAGCCTTGGACAATTTAGAATCAATTTCACTTTGCTGGGCGGCGCTGATGTCGTTAGGTTCCCAGCCAGACGCCCGATAAATATATTCAGTGCCGATCGGCAGAAGAATTACCCTGTCGCCAATCTGAAGCGGCTGACCATCATCTCTCTGTGTTGGAAGTGAATTGCTTGAAGACAAGAATCGTGCAACCTCAATCCTTGCGTCGTCGGCAGATTGTTGCGCAGACGCAGCTGCTTCAGTAGCTGTTTCAGTAGCCTCAATCACCGCAGCGGCAGAAAGTGACCTTTTACCAGTATCAACTGCTGCACCGCTAACTTTTTTCCAAACGGCGTAAATCTCATCTGCGTCAGAAGACTGAACAAGGAAAATCCCGCCTTCAGGAGTATTCGCTAGTCCAACCGCTGTGCTCGGATAGATCGAGCTTGATACGCTGGCCTTGTCCTCAATCTCCCTGATAATCAACTTCAGGTTTTTGATGTCGCCTGATTCTGTTGGGATACCGCCAGCATCAATCGCATCATTATTGAATCGGAAGGTGATATTGCTGCCGATCTCCGCGCGAACAGTCGCGATTTCAAGTCGCTGAGTCTGGTCAGTCATGTCGTTTCCTTGGGGCGTGTTTAATGAGCGCGGCCGGGTTCGGCCAACGAAAGTTGGGGCGGTTTAGTGGTTTCGGTTAAAGCCAGTTACCGGAGAAGAAGTCGCCGCTGTTGCTGATGAGCATGAATGACCATGTGATGTTTCCGGCGATCACGATTATCACAGACGAGCAGGCGATCGAGGGGCAGCCATGGTCTTCGGTATCGAAGGGGCCACTACAGGTGTTCGAAATTGGAAACTATGTCACCGTGTTCGGGGTGAGCCGGCAGACTATTGTGTTTAGGCGGATTTAGGTGTCAGACAAAAGAATGCCTGCGCGGATTAACCGACGCAGGCGTTCAGGCTCGTCAGACTATAGCGTAAGCCCGTACACCGACTGGATGTAAGATCTGATTTTGGATAGCAGTGCGACAGAATCGGTGCCTGCCGAGTTTAGGGCTACATTACTGATAAAAATGTCGGAAACGTCACCATCCCAAAACTGGCTACCACCGGGCAGACCGCCTAGCGCAAAGTCTGAAAGGCTTGGCGCGCCAGCAGCAGGAACCGTACTGAGAATTCCGTTTACCATCAGAAAGATGTTGACCCCATCGAACCCAGCAGCGAAAGCGAAAGGCTGCCCCAGAGTGATACCAAGCGCGGCCGTACTAGCTGTGCCGTACTGAAGCTTAAGCGCTGAAGTATTCAATGTGGCGTTTAGTATGCATCGCACACTTGTAGACGTGAAAGTGGCCAGCAGGTTGCTGGTGGCAGCATTAGTGCGCAGAGTGGCCACTCCGGCCCACGTAAACGGCAAGGCTAGATCAGTCATGGTGCCGGAAAAGATCGCTCGATCCGACTCCGCAGAGCTGAGTCTAGCTCCTGGGTAGATGCCGAAGATATTGTCGGTGAGTACCGGTGAGTTTCCAGCGCCCGCTCGGGTAAAAGCCGACGCCGTACCCTTCCTGTCTAGTAGGGCGATGATGTTGGACCCCTCTAATGTAACGCTGCGAGCGTCAGCCTGAAACCAGTTAATCAGGTGGCTGTCTCCGATCAGCGAATCGGCCAGCGAGCCGCCGATGGTCAGTGCATCATTGTTGAAGGCTTGGTTGATCCGGATTCCGGCGATGCTCATGCGGTAACTCCAATTTGTTGACGCAACAGGTTGTGTCGGATGTATTTTGGCGTGGCGTGTCCAAGGCGATGCGATGGCGACAGTGAATCTGTCAGGGCCACGGCATTACCAGCCATCGCATACCAGCCGGCGCCTGGGCCATTGTCCAAGGCGTAACGAATACGCGGGTTGGCGCCACTTGGCACCGAAGCCAATGTCAGGGTGATCGTGCTACCCGAATAGGCGACAGCAGTGATCGCGGTATCGCCGGAATCGTCTCGGTAGACAAAGCCGTCCTGGCTGACCTGCGGCACCCAATCAACATCCTTAGACACTGCTTTAGTGCCGGGAGGCAGCGCGACCGCGATGGTCACCGTCGCCCCAGAGCGTACGGCAGTGTTCATCCCAAGCGGCGACCAGGTCTTGCCGAGCGCTACCTGCAGGCGAAACTCGGCATGAACGTCGCCCTGCATGAGCCGGCCGAGAGCTGTCAAGTGCAGGGTGTCGAAAATCGGAAATGGGTACATGGCACCGACTAGCTTTGTATCGGTGCGGTTTTTGCTGGCGGCAATCTGCAGGGCCCCCACACCATTATCGGGAGCGGCGCCAACGATCTGCCACAAAGCAATATCGCAAACGCTGGCTTGCCCCAGTGCAGTTTTGAGCGCAGGAATCACCGCATCCGCCATTGATGCGAAATCAGCGGCCCAGTTGGTGCCGTTCTCGCCCTGGATGTAGGTCAGGAACCTGCACTCCACAGTTCTGCCGTACTTGGTGGCGCATACTTTTGCCCGGGCGGCGAAAGTCATCAAGTTGGTGTAGTTATTCGTGCCCGGCAAAAAACTGCCGGCGGGCTGCGACCCCTGCCAGGCGCTGGCCAAAATCGATGCAGCCTGGGGTATGCCGTTGTCGCATTGCAGTTGCGCCCATGCGATCGCCCGCATGGTGGCCGGGTACTGGCCGACCGTGGCGCCGGTCGGATCGTAGACTGGAACCAGATCAGTCAGCGTAGAGCCATCGACCAGCCCGTTGTTGCCCTGCATCTGGAAGCGCCCATCGAACGAAAGCGCCGTGTGCGGCCACAGCTTCCGGCTTTCTAACACGCCCGCAGTGCCTCCCTGGCCTGCGTTCGACTGCCCGTAGCTTGGGTCAAACTCCATCGGCACAGTACGATCAGCGACGATGGTGTCATAAGTGCCAGATGCCAACTGCTTGCCGTCGTATGTCTGACCGCCACGATCCTGGACGGCGGCGATGTTGAAGTCAGAATTTTTTCGAACGGAAAATACGGCGTACGATCCGCGCATATCACTCGGCGGCAGATAGGCCGAAACGCCACCGATGTTATCGGCGATGAACCTGATCGCTGAATCCGATAACAGCAAGTCCGTCCTACCATCATTTGGATTGAAAACTATCCCGTTCTTGCGGTCTACCAGGGACTGGATTATCGGAATGCCAAGCGGGCCGTCGCGGGCCGGCATGGAAGACGTGGAAGGGATCTCCAGGTGAGTTGCATACACGCCGCCGTTGATCAGAAAACCGACCACATTCCCTGTTTTACCCATTATCGGGAAAGCAAAGCCTGGCGCGCCGTCCCTATACAGGCCTACAGCATCATCACGGCTGATCCTGGCGTTTACCGCATCAACGGCTTTAGCGCTGGGTGACCGTCCAATCTCCACTGCCGCACCGGCATCATTGCGGTACTGGACAGAAAAATCGTTAGTCGCGCCGGGCACAGAGAACAGTCGATTTGTGGACCCGGTCCCGACTGTTGCGGCTATGCCGTCCGCTACTGTCAGGTACTGGTTGGCCGCAGCCATCGAAACGCTTGCCGCCAACTCGGATCGATCGGCGCTTTGGTCGGCAGAGAATACCGACCCCGTAAGATCCACTATCCCTTCCGCTACCGCCTGAACGATCGCCGCCTGGCCGTCCGCCTCAATACCGGCTGATACTTGCTTCAGATTCTGTATGTCGCCAGAGTCGGTTGGGATCGGCTCGGCCTCGACAGGATCATTAGAGAACCGGCTGACGATGTCGCTGGCGATCTCTGCTTTTACTGTGGCGAGTTCGAGCCGCTGTGTCTGGTCAGTCATGTCGTTTCCTTGGGGCGTGTTTAATGAGCGCAGCCGAGTTCGGCCAACGAAAGTTGGGGCGGGTTAGGGTTTTGGGTTAAAGCCAGTTGCCGGAGAAGAAATCGCCGCTGTTGCTGATGAGCATGTCCGCGACTGCGTCGAACATGGTGTCTACCTGGTCGTCGTGGTCGTGACTGTCATCGGCCGTGAAGGCTGATGCCTCGGTAAGGAAAGGCGCGACCCAGTCGGTGCTGGCGATTGTTTCGCCGCGATGATCCTTCACATGCTCTATCTTTCGTCCCTGGTCATCGAAAATTGCTGGCACGAAAACTCGGCCGGACTTGATCCAAGGCACCGCATCCATGCATCGGGTAACCTTGTTTGCCGCCGGTCCGCGGGGCTGAGGCTCAATTGGGATGGAGCCTTTCTTGCTGATGGTTTGAATCAGTCCAGTGCCTGACGATTTATCCTCTACCCGCATATATCGCAGCACGGCGGGCCGGAACGGATCCCAATCCCTCCACTTCTGCCAGATGCGTAGGGCTTCCGTTTCAAGATCGCCGGCATCCCATTTGCCGCGGTGCACATCGATGATGTAGAGGTTTCCGTCAACCCCCAGGCCGCAATGGTTGAACACCGAGAAGTCGTGCTGCTCGCCCGTTTTCTGTGCGGTATCGACGTACACGCCGCGCCAAACCAGAAAAGGCAACTGCTCGTATGTCTTGAACCAGTCGGCATCAATCATGCCCCCAGTGAGCGCCACCGGCTCCTGCTGGTATTGGCTGACCATGGTGTATGGGTCACGATCCCACAGAGCCATCAGGTCGACGACAGTTTCCTTGGCCGGCCAGTACGACCAATACTCCACGCCGCCACGGACGATTGAAGGGGCGCCAAAAACGTCTCGCTCGGCGTGTTCACGTATCTCGTCAGGAAGGCTGGCGATGTATTCGCGCGTAACCAGGGCTGGAACCTTGATGTGCGCGAAGTCCAGGCCCATGCCGCCCTTGAGCAGGAAGCCTGACACGTCGTCTGTGTGCAGGCGCTGCTGGGTGCAGATAACAGGGGTATCTGGCGAAGCCCTACGACTGCGCAGAGTGTTGGTGACAATCCGCTGGGCCTTGGCCCGCATGGTTGCGCTGAAGGCGCTGTCGGCCTTCTCCGGATCATCCAGGTTGATGAAGCCGGTGAAGCCTTCGGAGATATAGCCGCCACGCACACCGGTGATCTGGCCGCCAGTGGATCTGCTGAATATCTGGTGCTTATTGCGCCCGCGCTCGTCTGTGATGACCCAGTTGGCCACGTCGGCCTTTCCCAGGTCGCACGGCCACAAGTCCTGATATTCATCACTGGTGATGATGGACTTGATGCGGTTCGAGTTCTCCTCAACCAAAGCCTTTGAGTAGGAGACGTTTAGCGTGCGCGTGCGGTCGAATTTGGTAATGGCGTATGAAGGTACATGGATAGACCAGAATTCGGTCTTGGTTCCGCCCGGAGGCATGTTGAACACCACGTTCTTCAGTTCGCCCGACAGGACCCTCAAAGCCGTATGGTCCATGTAGCGGTGGTGCCAGTTGCAGAGCATCTTCATGCCCTGGTTAAGCTGGAAAAAAACGCGCATGAACGACAGCGGCGAGTGCTCGCTGATGAGTTTTGCTGCTTGTCGTTCTGCGCTGCTCATTACATCCCAGTCGAGCAGCTTGCTCATAGGCAGCCCAGGACAGAGTTCAAGGCCTTCTGATCGACCGTGACCGTGGAGCTGGTTTCAATCGGCGCGCCGTTCTTGCCGGTGAGCTCAACAATCTTCTTGTCCAGGCCCAAAAGCTTGGCCTTCCCCATGGTGGCTGAGACAGCTGCGGATGTCTGGGGGGTGTCGGCATCGAGCGCAGCCTTCCTGGCCTCCTCCAGCTCGGCAAGGAGCGTGTCCACGGTGATTTCGTGACGCTCCATGACTTTCTTCCTTAATTCTTCGAGCCTGGCTTGAACCTGGGGCTTCTGGAGTGTGTTGTAGCCTTCTCGGCCAATGGTGGCAGCGGCCATATTTTCTGTGTTGTAGGCGCGACGATAGGACTCGGCGGCGTTGGCTGTCTCGACGTAGGCAAGACAGAACTTTTCCATCTTGTCGCTGAAGTGACGCTTGCGCTTACGTTCCATATTTCACCTATACGCTGACGAGCTTCCACTTGTACCCGCTCCACTGGGCCATTTTCCCGCGAGGCGCGGCCGGGGGTTTTACTTCGACACAGCCTGCGGGGATCAGCCAGTTACCGATGTTTTGGGGGTCTGGGTCGGCCGTAGTCTCTCCGACATAAAATCCATTGGCGTCGGCCTGGTAAACAATCCGCTGATCGTTGGTAATCTGGTTATTCATCAGTATCGAATCCAATAATTGACGGTGAAGTTTTTTGGCCTTGTTTCGCTACCCCCGCTAACGCTTGCCTTTAAGAATCCGCTCGCTCTGCCAGCTTGCGCAGGGTTAAAGTTAAGGGAAGCGACATACGAGTTTGATACAGCCTCCACGCCCGCCATGTAAACGCGCTTGTCTAAACCATCAGTCCAGGCAGCGGTTACGTCGAGTTCGTGAGACTTGAGCGCATCTGATTGAGGAGCGCCGAAAACACGGCCAGCATCAACTCCGCTTCCATCATCAAATCCTCGTGCGAAGCCGCCTCGAGCGTCAGGAATCCTGAACTGGAGCGCGGTTTCACCGCCCGTGTTGAACGATGTTCCGATGACAGAAAACAGAAGCTGGTAAGACGATCGCAGCAAGAGCGCGCCATTGCACTTCAACCACCCTGTAGTGGGGATATTGTTGTGCGCGACCATCTTCAGATCGCCCGGACTATGCCCCGAGAAAAATGAAGGCCCACAATATCGCCAGAAACCAATAGTCGTAACGGGGTTATTACCGCGGTTGGCGTTGGCGATACTTTCGTAGTAATTGCCGTCGGAACCGTAGGAAGGCGCGCCCAGACCGTATACCGCTTGAGGGTGCCAGGACATGACGCCGTTTCGCTCTACGCCTTGCAAAGCGCTATCGACGCGGTTGTGCCACCAGTTCTCCTGGCCGGCCGGCGGTGCATCCTTGTCCTGGCCACCCTCCCATCCAGTCGACAAGCGAATATCGCTTGGCGTCTGGAAGCTGTTCAAGCTGCTCTCGGACTCAACATCCTGAGCCCAGCGCGTGTTGAAAGGCTGTCTTGCCATCAGGCTAAATCTCCAGGAAGGGTAACGTTTCCGTACTCGTAGATATGCGATGCCGAAGCTTCGATCGCATCGATATTCACCGGCAGCACGAATATCTTGTTGATGCGAGTGCCTTGAGGCCGCGGTATTAGGTCGAAGTTCTCGATGAGGTACAGCGTGGTGTTATCCAGTGCCGAGGCCACTCCTATATCGAACGACTTGTCACCGTTGTCCACCAAGGCAGTAACCTTTTCACCGATGATTATTTCAACCAACTGGATGATGCTATCGGCAGTACCGTCGCTGATGTTTCTGGCAATTTTCGCCTTGATCAGCTTTCGGTAAAGATCATTGTTGAGCGGGGCATCGATACCCTCACCATCGCCGATGTATGGCGCGATGTTGTAGTTCGTGTACCTGTCATTGCCTGCATACCCAAATACATCGAATTCCGCATCACGCAGTATTGGGCGGGCAACTCCGACGATTCGGCCGATGATGTCGAGCATTTCCCCGGTCACGGTGTCTACGTCGTAACTTCTGGAAATCTGATCAGTCGGGCCTTCAAGATGAAGGTTGGCAATATCTGGCGTGATGGTTAGCCACCGAATCATTCTTTGTTTGTTGCGGTACTCATTAATGATTCGAGACTTGGCGCGTGCCGCGTGATCCATGATCATGGAATCACCGTGATCGCGATGTTCTCCGGATCGAAGGTGACGATTTGGGAGATGGTGGGCTGGATTGGGTTTAACCCCTGGCTTGTCGCGGTACGACCAATTGTTAGTGAGGTGATATAGCTGTCACCGTACCGGCCAAGCACCTTGTTTACTGGAGTGTATAAGCGGCCAGGGGGCGCTTTCTCGCCGATGTCATAGCCGCCTCGATTAAAGCCTGTGGTGGTCTCACCACTGAAAAGGCTGCGCGTCGAGTCCGCAACAATCGCGGCCTTGATCAGCTCATCAATGTTCGATGGGAGATCGCCTTCACGCTGAATCGTTATCGACACGAAAACCGGCAGACCAGTGGCGCGCTGAAAGGTCATGGTGTACGGGTTGCCGGTCAATGGAGAAAGACCGGTGACCTTTACTCCGCTCGCCCCGGGCTGATCAACCCAAGTGTCAGTCTTGGCGCTGTACCTGGGCAGCATTGGCGTGCCGGGGTTGTGTTTTTCATACATGGCGAGGCCGATGTCTGCATCAGATCCGCCGTTCACAATTACCGCAATCCCAGTGTAAGGAACGCCGTCGATGTCGAAGGGCGAGTCACTGCTGTTCTCCAGAACCTTCACGTCGGTAACGCCATCGACGCTTGCGATGTTGGCTTCCATGTTGTCGCGCATATTGCTGCCAGCGCGCGACACTCCGTTGTTTCTTCGAATGCGGAAGTCTTCGTCGCTTTCCTGTGGAATTCCTGCGGCGGCCTCACCATTGGTTACGGACGACCAGCCGCCAATAGGGGTGCCAATAATCGTCAGCTCGCCTGGAGACGCGAGAACTCGACCTGGGGTTGTGCACGTTGCGAAGCCGGTGGCGGTCTGCCCCACACCTATGACTATCACGGCCGTTGTCAGCCAAACGGTGTTATCAATCCTGCTTCTGACCTGCGACTGAGCAGGAATAGGGGTTCCTGTCTGCCCGGTCACGGTAATGGGTGCGACTGAATAGGTCGCCTCTCGGATCGGGATACCTGAGATTTTTCCGATGTCGCGCAGAGCTTCGCCGGTGGCGCTGTCCGGGTCCTTGCTGCGATAGGCAGCGACTACCGCCTCGTCGAGGTTGGCAAACATCTCGGCTTCGATGCCGATCCGCTGGCCGTCAGGGCTGTCTGGGTCAATGTTCCATTCAGGGTCAATCGCCAGCGTCTTTTCTTTAATGTCGCCGAGGTACTCGTTCAGCGAGCGCCCGGTGATTCCTTGGTCCGTGATCTGAGCCATTAGACGATCGCCTGAACAAAATTGATTTCTGCGTTATCGCCCGAGGTGCTGACGATTGACGCGGTGACGGTGAGTTGTCGGGTATCGATGTCTGCAGTGAGGCTGAACGAGGTCATGCCTGCGCACCCTGGCGTTAGCAGGATGCGGCGACGGATCACCGACTCACGAGACGCCAGGATCGAGCCCTTGCCCAGCACGCTGCCGAACCAGTCCGTTCCGTCGGTTGTATCCAGGAACCACTCGCCGAAAAAGAACTTGAGGCGGGTAACCACGTTCTGCGCGACTTCCTCGGCGGTGTAGCCTGTCAGGAGCTCCTGAGGCCCCAGGGCTAGGTCGCCGTCGGCGTCCAGTTTTCGTACCGTCATGGCGTCACTACTCCAGATGTCCCACTTCCAGGCATTACGCCGCCGTGAGTGTGCTCGAGGCCGATGCTGACGCCCTGATTGGTAATGGTGGTAATGGTGGTTACGGCCTGTTCGAAGTTGGCAGACTTTTCAAAATTGACTGAGCACTTAACGTTGAGCGAGACGCCATCCATTTCGAGCGTCTTGTCATCGTGAATCCAAAAGTAAGCCGATCCGTCATTGCTACGCAGGCGGATGCCGTCGTTTGAGAAATCGGTGATCGCGCCTGGGATAGATCTGACCCCTGGGATGAAGTACGCATCATTGATGGAGAACCGGCGAGGCTCCGACTTAACGGCCACGCCGCCCTGGTCGACCCAGGAGTCAATGCACTCCTGGGAGAAGAACAGGACGCCTTCGGTGTTGCTGGCAACCCTGCATTCAAGCGTGCCGCCTGCGGCTCCCCAGAACTGAACTGGAACATGGATGATTGGGCGGCGTGGCTGCTGCGAGCCAAGGCGGTCTTCCAGCATCAGGCCGATCTGAACCTCTGCCATCTGCGTGGCCGGGTCGAAGCTAAGGACATGGCCTGGCACGCTGGTGCGCATGTTGTCTTTCAGGTACTCGCCGAATATGCCTCGCAGCATCTTGGAGTATTCAGCCTGTGTTCTTGAGGAGAGCGGATCACTCATCGCGTTGCCCTTTCTGAAATTCCGGCCTGGGCCGCCGCGCTGAGGCGTAGGCAGCTGATCTGGCTTTCCCACTGGTCACCGTGGGAGTCGCCCGCGAACACCAGTGAGTTGACCTTGTAGTAGCCCTCGCCGATGGTGCGCGGCACGTCGTAGAAGAAAGCCCCGGAGAACTCGAAGCGAGGCGCCATAGATTCAAGCTTGATGGTGTCGCCGAGCTTTATCTTGGGGTTTAGCGTGTAGCGGATGCCTACTTCGGTGTCGCTGACCACTGGCGAGCCGATCATCCCGGTGCCTGAGCTGATCACGTAGACCTGATTGTCCAGCGCAAAGTCGCGCTTGATGATCTTGATCGCGCCGTTCTCGACCATCCAATCGAATGCGAAGGTCTCGCCAAGCTCATTCATGCAGGAGGTCGGGCTGCCCTGCAGGACCGTTCCACGCGAGCGGCGTTTGAGTCCTGAGAAATCCCCATAGAACTGGATCTCGGCGCCGAACACTGAAGCGCATTCCTCAATGATCTGGACGGGGTCCGTCTCAGGCGCCAGGGTTAAATTGATCAGATTTTGATCGCGCTCTTTCGCGGAAGATTTGCAGAAGAAGCGAATCCCGCGGGTAGAGCCGCCATCCTCAAGGTGAATCTGAACGTTGGTGATTTGGCCCACGAATATCGAACCAAACAGCCCGTCGTATCCAGCCTCCAGGGAAATGAACTCGTATTTCCCCGTTGAGCCGTCACCAAGCATCTGCCTGGATGCGTAGCGCGACACGTTGTAGATGGTTATTTCGGCAACGCTGAACGCGCCGCCGGCGAAGTGCGTGACCTGAAATGTGAGGCGCAGCCCGTCCTGATCTGGGCTTGTTTCGTTGGGCCGCATCTCGTAAACACGAGAGCCCGTGCTGCGCCCGATCTTCAGTCGGTAATTGCGAAGGAAGATTTCATCATTCATCTGACCACACCAGAACGTTGTCGATACCCAGGTTATCGGGCGTTGCCTGATCGCCCTCCAAGACGAGCGACCCGTAGGAAATGGATGGCGGCGGGTAAAGGCCGGCCAGAAGGTCGATGTTCGGCAGAAGGAATCGCCCCATCGTGAGGGGGGAGCCCAAGGCGGTCAGGATGTTCACGCGGAACACCTCAAACCGTGCCATCCATTGCAGCTCTACGGTCACAGTGTTTTTGCCAAGGCGCGCAGTGAATGTCTGAGCCGGCAGTGCTTGGACGGCAACGCTGTAACGGCTCATGGTATTACCTCTACGGCAGCATCGCCGGCGGAGATCATCGGGGCGCCCTGGGTGGACACAGTGTCGTTCTTCATGAGCTGGTCAGCCGACGTGACGCCACGACCAACTGTTGAGCGAACAATCCGAACCTGCTGGAGCTCGGCGATAAACACCAGGCCATCCTCGTTCTCAGGCCGCGTACGCTCATCAAGCCGGATGATCATCATGTCGCGCATGATCTCCTTGCCAGTGTCCAGATCGAACTTGGCTCGAGCCTCCATGATGGCGGTTAGAGACGCCCAGGCAGTTGACGCCCGGGTATCATCGCCACCAGACAGGAGATAGGCCGACACAGCCGTGATCGCCGCCCCGCCAACACCTCCGACTGCCGTAGCAATAGCACCAGCCCCCATCATGCCAATGTCATCCAGGCCGAGGCCGAGAGGGCTATTCGACACAGCTCCGGTGAGCAGGTATCGGTTCGGCATGAGAATCGCGTGGTCGTTGGTATTTGCGCCAAACTCGACCGGATACTGAGTCAGGGTGATGGCCTTGCTGGTAATCCCCTCCAGCTTTGCGTCGAACTCAAGAGGGCCAATCTTCGGCAGTGTCTTGGTGAAGATGCTCATCAGGCTCATAGTTCTGGGCTCTTGAAGTCCTGCATGGTCTGCTCGGTCATCTGACCCATCTGCTCGTTGAGTACCTGCTTGACCTTCTCTGTGTCGGCGCCACTGATGTGATACACGCGGTTGTCGGTGTATCCCGCCGCGCTTGCGCCTCGTCTGGAGGCCTCGCCCGCAGCATCTGCAGGCCTCTCATATTCGCGGGAGACGATAGAAGCAGCGTCGTAGGAGCTGGTCGCGGCGCGTAGCTTGGTGCCGGCCGACTTCTCGTTGCCCCGAGTCAACTCGTGGTTGATGAACTCAAGCTGCTCGGCGCCAGTAGATTTGCGGATGTCCTTGCCGTACTGCTTGGCGAACTCGGCCTGGCGATCTGGGCGCCACTGGGCCAGGCCATATGCCTGACCGCCGTCACCGGTGGCGTTTGCCTTGAATCCGCTCTCAGCCTCGAGGTTGGCAGCGATCCCTTCGGCCTGCTCCTTGGTCCACCCCTTGGACGTGAAGTAGTCCACGACAGCGCCAATAGCCTCGCCGCCGCCTTTCTTCAGGCGATTGTTAAGCAGTTCGGTGTCTTCGCCGCTGTTCAAGCTGCTGGAATACAAGAGGGCTGCAGCGCTGCCGCCGGCGACTGCGAGCATTGAGGCGCCACCAGCGGCGGCAGCACCACCGGCAGATCCAGCGGCAGCAACACCACCGAGACCAACAATGGCGCGCAGAGCGGCCAAACCCTTGAGAGCAGCGCCACCACCAAGCAACGCCATGGCAATGGCGACAAGCTCAATGTTGTCAGCCAAGCCGCCGAAGAATTCCTTCAAGCCCGAATCTACGAGCTCTTTGTTGTTTCGGTAGAAGGCTACGAAGTCCTCGGCCATATCGGCCAGGGCCGGGGTCAGCTCGCCCGCAATGGTGTTACCGATGTCGGTGAACACCTGGTCAAGCTCGCTGGTTGCCTTCGTCAGGCGCGCAGAGTCATCGATTTGCTTCTGGGTCATCACGGCAAGCTTGCCGCGGGAATCCAGCTGCTTCTCTACCTCGTCCCGGCCGCGCATGAGCAGGCGAACCGTGGAATCGTCCAATCCCAGGGCCTGGCCGGCGAGGCGCTGGTTGAGCGCGCTCATGTGCTCGAACTCGCCAGCGATACCGGCCAGGGCGTCGGCCGTGTTCTGCGCGCCGATGATCACGTCCGGGTTAAGCCCGAGCTTGGCCACGTCGCCGAACCATCCGGTATCACCGGTGATCGGCGATGCCATCAGGTCCTGAATCTTCTTCATTGCAGAGAAGGCATCAGAGGCGCTGCCGCCCTGGGCCTTCAATGCCTGGCCGAGCGACTGCACGTTTTGCGTGCTCAACCCGGTCAGCTTGTTGAAGTTATTCAGCTCGGTACCGGCCTGCTTGAAATCGCCCACCACCTTGTCTATCGCCAGTTTCCCGGCG
Organism: Pseudomonas sp. MF6751; assembly: GCF_016613265.1. Taxonomy (NCBI): domain Bacteria; kingdom Pseudomonadati; phylum Pseudomonadota; class Gammaproteobacteria; order Pseudomonadales; family Pseudomonadaceae; genus Pseudomonas; species Pseudomonas sp. MF6751. Next base: position 11,219 of record NZ_JAENSV010000012.1, on the reverse strand, counting down.
AACACAGCGCCGAGCTGCAAGGCCGACTTAGTCAGACCTCCAAACGCCGCATCAGCCTTTTGAAATGACTTTTCATCGACCTTCATGCCGAGGGCGATCAAGAAGCTTTCGAGAACTTTCAAATTTCAGCCCCTTGAAAAACAAAAGCCCCGCGAGTGCAGGGCTATTTCGGTCGATTGGCCTCAGCCAGATGGCGGGCGTAAATCATTTCATCCATGACCAGATTGGCCCGTTTGACCCATCCCAGTGAATGAGTGCCGTCCGTGAGCTGGCTATAGGTGCAAAGCGGCGGGCATAACCCAGGAATCCCTACGCAGGGTCTCCAGAGCTCCCAGTCGACGGCTGGGTTGATTCGTTCTCCTGACTCGAATCCGCCGCCGCGACTGAATCGGTAGATTTCTTGAAGAGGGTCAGGAGTCCGGAAAAATCCTCAAAGACATTACCGAGAGCCAGCACCACGATGGTGAAGTAAGTCTTCAAGCGGCCAGAAAAGTCTTCCATGGTGAGCGGCTTTTCGGCGCCTTCCTTGAAAAGCTTGCCCAGCATGGAGTCACAGACGAAGTTGAAGTCGTCCTCCGGCATACGGGCGAGCATGGTGCCGACGATCCCGCCAGCAACTACAAACGACGATGCCGCGCCAAGCTCTGCCAGGGCCAGGCCCTTGATCATTGGCTCTACGCCGTACTTGCCAAGGCGGAACAGAACCGCCCGCTGCTTCTCCGCGCTTGGCATGCCGAAACGGTAGGTTACGCCGTCATGCTCAATGGTGCGAATATAGGATTCAGCCTGGCTCATACGATATTGCCCTTGTTGAACTCGATCACGAAGGTGGCGTCATTCATGCCTGGACCGCCGCGAGCCATGGACTTTCCGCGAGTGATAACGCCTTCAGAGAACACGCTACCCTCAAGGCCGGAGATTGAGGCATAAGAACCTGAGATTTCAGCCCGGGCCGTCACCTGAGCCTGCATTGCGAGCGCTTGAGGACTTCCTGGCATGAAGTTCACAGTGAGTCGAAGGCCTGGGTTCTTGCGGTGGAAACGAACAGCGTTCCCACCCAGACCGCGGCTAAGGTTCGCAACGTCGTCGATGTTCTCAATCGTGAAAGGCGGGTCGGTGCGGCCCCAGTCGTCCAACACGCCGACGCCGGTGATGACCACAATTGTGTTTTCTACAGAAAGATCAGCTAAAGACATGTGGGCGATCCTTATTCAACGTTGGCGGTCAGGTCGACAGCATGGATAGCGCCAGCGCGGAAGATGCGCATGCGGATTGGGGCAGAGTCACGATTGGCGCGCTCGGCATCGGAAATCAGGAGGATTTCATCAGCCTTCGTCAGCGTCTCGTAACCGCGGCTCAGTTTTTCTTCACCGGTTTGTTCGTCGGTGTAGTAGCGCTCGCCCAGATAACCGTTGTCGATGAAGACCTCACCAACTTGGGATGCGGCGTTGAGAAGCACCTGCTGTCCTGGCGGGGTCTGACGCAGCTTCGTAGGAACCTTGGTGAGAGCGTTGTACAGCGCCACACGCTCAAAGTTGACGAAGGCGTCAAGATTGAACACGTCGTCGATGTACTCGCCGAAGGTTGAGGTGGTCTTGGAGTTGATGATTCGCCCCATGTCCTTCTCGCCACCGGTTTCGACAACCGTGTAGAAGATGGCGCCCTTCGACTTCATAGTGCTGTAGGCGGTCGGCGTCAGGCTTTCGGCGTCGATGCCCGGGAGCTTTTTGAATTCGCCGGTGATGGTCGAGTTGGCCGCATTGAAATTTACGCGACTGAACACAGCCGCCAGCTCGAAACCAGCGTAGGGCTCGGTGGCGTGGCTCACGATGAGCATGCGGCGAGAACCCTGCAAAAATGCCTTGCTGACGATGTCGGTAGTTACCGATGGGTCTCGAACGGTTGCCTGGTTGGTGGTGAAGGCAAAAAACTTGCTTGCAGCATCGCCGGCAGCGGCCAAAGCCAAAACATCAGCATCCACGGCACGGATCGACGTCTCAAACTCGTACCAGTAGAACCAGATCCCCTTGCTAATCGCGTCATTCAGCGACTCAACAGGGGTGTCTTCCTCGATGCGCAGGTAGATTCGCAGGGTCTTCGGCTTGGGAATAGCAGAGAACCATGCCAGTGCAGCCGCGTAAGGGTCGGAGGCAATGTTGAAGTCTGCCGCCACCTGGGCCGCTGTGCCGTAGTCCCGGTAGGTCCCGGTCACGAATGTTGCATCGCTCGACGAATCGAAGTCAGCAAACACCATGCCCGCGCCGAAGTTGGAAGTCCCCAGCCCGGCCGAGTTGATCAGGACGTTGATGTTGATGATTTCTTCAGCCGGATAAGCCATTTACTTCCCCTTGCGCGATGGCGCCAGATTGTTCGGTTTCCACAGAGAAGCCGGCGCGATAGATCCGCTGTACGCGGTCTTCTGCGATGGATTCGCCATACAGGTAGAGGGTGAGCTGGGAGCGCTCTTCCATGGCGGCCTGATATAGGCCGGTCAGGTTGTTGATCGGTGACACGCGGGACCAGCCAAGCTTTGCAGCGCGCAGGATGGTTTTCACCGGTTCTCGCTTGTTCGCCTCACACAGGGCGGCGGCATACATCACGGCGCCAGCCCGGTAGAAGTTGATGCTGAACCCCAGCGTGAACTGGGTGGCCACCTTGGCGATGATGTCCTCGTATTGAGGGTCGTCAACCGCCGGAACGTTTGTTTGCGAGTTGAGCGCCTGACCGAATTGCTCAGGGTTTTGCAGTCGTACGGCGCAGTAGCTGCCAGAAGGGGCCGCGGTGTTGTTGTCCGCAAGGATCACCTTGTCGGCCGGCAGGCCAGTAACCGCCACGACAATCCGGCAAACCGCCTTGGATAGAGCTTTGGAGTCAAGCATCTGTGTGCGCCTCCAGGCTGGCTATCTCGGCAGGGTCAAGCTTGGCCACCACTGAGCGGCAGAAGTTGTGCCAGGGCCGGTAGTCGGTGGCGATGGACTTCCACCAGGTGGCAGGCTTGTCGGGCGTCTCGGAGAACACCAGGATGTCGGCCAGCTTTCCAGGGGTCGAAACCTCGATTCCCTTGCCGTCATTGCGGTGAATGACTCGCACGTCGTTGATTCGCTCGGCACCGATCTGTAAAAACTGGATCTCTACATCGCCGACAGGCTGCACGTTGGCGTCAAAAGTGTCCGTGTAGGTGATAGCCAGTACCGGTTCAAAGTCCACAATTGCGCTGGAATACCGGTTGAGCACCACGCCCTTGTGGGTGATGAATGGCCCGCTGACGTGGCCGCGCATGTTGAGACCCATCACAAACCCTCTTCGAGTGGTTCCGTGCTCTCGTCGATGACGTAGCGGATGGATTGGCGAAGAGCCCCCGTATCAATCAGCGGGCTGCTTGAGCCCTTTCTGTCGATGGTGGACTGAGCGTTTGGCGGCGTATCCAAGTCGGTGATTTCTTGCTTTACATGCCCTTCGGCCAAGTTACCCATCTGTTCAAGCAGGGTCGTCATGGCCATAGAACCGGAAAGCACCTTGGGAATCATTATCTCGGCGAGTCGCTGGTACTGCGGCGCGCCCTTCGTGATTGCAGGCTCAAGGAACGGTCGAGCCGGGATATGCCCATCTGCAGAGCCGAAGTTGTTCACCGCGGCGATGGTGGCGATGGTCAAACCGCCTTCGTACGAGCCGGCGCCTTCTGGCACCCCAACCAATACACGAGTCTGACCTTCAAGTCGCTTGGCGAGCTGCTTCAGTGCCTGTTCGACCTGCTGCGTCCCGACCATACTTATGGTTGGCTCGATCATACGCAGATCGCTCCCATGCCAGCCCGTGAGCGAAGGTGCAGGTACTCGACACCGTACGGGGTTAGGGCCAGGGCCGCCTCCCAGGTCGTCAGCGAGTCGTTCGCGCCTGGAATGGCGTATGACACCGACTCATCGCGCACGCTCTTGCTTGACTGCGCGTAGGGGGTCGATGCACTGCCGTCCGTCGATGTTGCATCAGTCGCCAGCTTGTTCCAGGTCAGGTAATGCGCCGCGAGGGCGAACCAGCCGCGCTGGAGGAATGAGTAGGGCTTGTAATCTCCCCACCCAGCACAGCCGCAGCCGCCAAACTCGCCGCGTGCGATGTACAGCGCTTTGGTGATCTTGGCATCAGGCCAAATAGCACTGTCAGAAAATTCTTCGTAGAACGCTCGGAAGTCCGCAATGATCGCCGGCGTCACTTCAATGGTCAGTTCAGCCACGGGTCAGACTCCAGAATGAAACAGCCCCGCACTGGCGGGGCTATTGGGTTTTGCTCAGATTAGTCTTTGGGAGGGATCTGCTTTTTCAACTCTTCGATCTCGGCCAGCAGTTCCGACTTCTCGGTGCCTGCGGTGAGCAGTTGACCGCGCAGAGTTTCAATCTCAGCGCTCAACACTTCGATCTGGCCAGCGCCGTCATCGGTCAGAGTCGGCGCACCAGATACCAGCACGCCATGCTCTTCCCACAGCGAACCTTCAGCGAACTCAGCCTGCTCGGGGGTGGTTTGCTCGCCAGCCCCCACAGTGCTGCCATCGCCCAGGATCACTGGGTTTTTGCTGATGTTGGTCCAGACGGTCGCTTCCGACGAAGAGGATTCACCGGTTTGCTTTTTCTTCGCAGCCATGTGATCTCCTTAGATGCCGTCAACGTACAGGTGGGACATCGGAACACGCAGCTCAGTACCAGCAGTGCGCACCACGCCAGCAGCTTCGAAGCGCAGGCCGCCGTGAGACGGGATCGGCGCGTTCAGCGTGTAAGGCATTGGGAGGTGGAACTTGGCGAACTGGGCGTTCTTGGTGTAGACCATCATGCGATTACCGCCACCAGCGCCGGCGGTGGACGCCTGCAGGATTGGCTCAATCTTGATGTTCAGCACACGCTCGAGGTAGCTGACCAGCGTTTCCGAGGTGTTCGGGATCCGGAAAGTGGTCAACAGGCCGTATTCAACCAGCGGCAGCAGGATGTGAGTCGGGCGGAAGATCGAGTTGGTCTGAGTAGCGTAAACACGCAGGATGGCGTTGTTCAGCAGGGTCAGGATCTCGTTTGCAGCCGTCTCACCACCACCGGCCAGGATCTGGGCGATGGTCTTGTTCGCGCCACCCAGCAGGGTGCCGGTAGCAACGACTGGTACGCCTGGATACTTCAGCAGGCCGCCAGTGGTCAGCGAAGGCCAGCGAGCATCACCGACGAACGCTACACGGTCCAGCCACTGCTCGGTCAGGGTGCGGGTTGCGATTGGCTTCTCGGCCAACAGGTTGATCGCGCCGCCGAAACCGACGGAGTTGGCGATTTGCATGGCCTTGCCGACTTCGATCTGGGTGTAGGTGTAGCCCAGGCCAGCCTGAACCACGTCAACACCGCCTACTTTGGCAGCGATTTCAGCCAGCGGGAAGTCGTGGGAGACATCACCAATTGGCGCTGGCTCACCCTTGTAGTCGAGAACCTTGAAGGCGATCGACTCGGTGTAATCCGGCGCCGAGGTGTCGACGGTCAGGATCGAAGGGTATTTGATTTCTGGGTACGGCTGGCGCAGGACTTCCTGTTCAACGTAGGTCAGTTGACCCAACAGAAAGCCCAGTTGCGCCTGGGGGGAGGCGTCGAAAGTCTTCATTCGATCTGATCCTTAAGCGGCGATGGTGGTGGTGACGTCGGACTTGACCTGTACCAGCGCCAACTCACCCGCCGCCGCGGTGGTCTTGAATACGCAGCCAGGCAGCAGGTGATTGCCTGCGGTGGAAGCGTTGGTCAGCTCGCCAGTCAACGGCACGGCGTAGACCTGGGCACCCTTGGTGGCACCGGCCAGGGTCTTGACCCAGATACGGCCAGTGCTGAGCAGGCTGACTTCTTCGTTCAGGCGGTAGCCGCCAACTGCGTTGCCGCTATCGGAGACTTGGCCGGTCATGTAGCTGCCGCTCACGCCCACAGGCTTACGCACGGAGATGCCCAGGAAGAAGCCGGCGCCGGCGGCAGGCAGTGCGCCTTGCTTGTCGACAGCGGCCGAGACCACAGCGCGCGCGAATGGAATGGCGACCGAGGCCACTGCGGTAGTGACATCCGCCATGCTCAGGTCATTAATCTGGCCTTCGTAGGCCTTACCGGCGTACTGGCCGAAGGTATCAATTGCAGTAGCCATTACTTGCCACCTCGCAGGAACGTGTTGTAAGCGTCAGTGCCATCAGTGGTCGGCTTCAGGCCGCGAGCAGCTGCGTCCCTGGCAAACTGCTTGAGGCTGTCGTTGACTTTCGACTTGTCGTCATCGTCATCTTCGTCCTCGGTTTTCTTCTCTTCGGCCTCATCGGCTGCGGAATCGAACGCGGCGGTCACGTAGGCCTCAGACTTGGATGCCCAGTCGCGGGTCGGCTTGAGTTGAGCCATCGCGGCGCGCTTGATCTCCAGAGGGGAGACCAGGCCTTTGGCGTCGAAGGACTTAACCACCTTGGCTGCCAGCGCGATGGTGTCGAGGGTTGCTTTCACGCGCAGGCCGATAGCGGCGTCGGAAGTTTCCTTCTTGGCCTCTTCCAGCTTCTCTTCGGCTTCGTCCTTGGTGGCTTCAGCTTTGTCTGCGCGATCCGACTCTTCGTCCGCGAACTTTTGCAAGGCGGACACGGCGTCTTCGACTACCGTTGCGGCCTCTTCGTCCAGGATGATGGAGCGGCTTTTCTTGGAGTCCAGAAAGACTTTCCGGGTCGCCATATGGGTAATACCTTTCGGTTTGTGGTCAAAAATGCGGGCGACCTTGCCGCCTCGCGCTGCTTCTACAACGGCGACGTGGTTTATCTGGATGTCACGCTGCTCGTATTCGTAGGGCGTGCCGTCAGGGGCTACGCCTGGGGCGTGGACGTACTCGGCGAGATAACCCGGTGATAACTCGGCCTTGCCTGAGTCGATGTCATCAATGGCCGACTGATCCTTGATGATCAGATCTACCTCAACGTTTTCACCTTGCTGGGCGGCGCCGCGCACATGACCGGATGAAACTTCCTTGAAGGTGGTCGAGTCGACCAAGTCATTCGGGTGGTCATTGGTCACGTCCTTATCGGCGTAGGTCGCCATGGACTCAGGCTTGAATACCTCTTCCGGCGACCGGTAGACGTTGACGATTCGCTCAGGCCCATCCAGATCCAGCTCGCTCGACAGGTACTGATAAACCCCGGTGCGCGCTGCAACCCCTTTCACGCAGAGGAATCCCTCGGGCGTGAGCGTTCGCGACGTAGGCTTGAAGGCCTCATCGATGGTCATTCTTTTCATATATTTGGTTTCGCCTATTGACTAGGAAACTGTTTCCTATATAGTAAGACCCATGCCAGCCACTCAGGCGAGGCGAAATCGGAGCAAGACGATATGAGCGAATTGATTTCGGTGTGCGCGAAAGACCTGTCGGGCTCGGCGCTGTCCGCTCTTTGGGCGCACGCCAGCTCCCTTGATGTCCAGTTCCCGCACTGGATCGGCGGCGATGATACTGACCAAGGCCCGTCCTACTGTCTTGAGTGTGCAGAGGCGGAGGTTGCAGCGGGCAGGGCTGAATATGTTGATGGCGGATGGCAGCAGGAAAATGATGGCTGTTGTCACTGCGAGACGTGCGGCCGGCTGCTCGAATACACGCTGACGAAATATGGCGCGAGCGAAGAGATTGATCACTACCTGAGCGCCAAGCTAACAGGCCCAATATCGCCAGAAGATGCTTTTCACATTGCAAAGATGCTTGAGCACGATGAAGGCAATTCCGAGGCAATCTCGATCGCGATACAGGCTGTCGAGCTGATTAAGTCAGCGGCAGCTAATGCAACAAATCCGGTCGAGGCAGTCCAAGCCCCCGACGAGCTCTTCGAGACAAAATCAAATGAAGCCTGACGCCTCACTGTACAACCCAGACCCGGAATATCTGCGCGGGCTGCTGGACAAGGCCGGCATCAGCCAGCGAAAGGCCGCCAACCTGCTCGGCGTCAGCGACCGCATGATGCGGTACTACTTGGCCGACGAGGGTAGCAAGCAGCACAGGAAGGCGCCGTACCTTGTTCAGTTCGGCCTTGAGTGCTTAGCCGATCAGCCCTTGTCGGGGAAGTAGTTCACGCCAGGGATTTGAGCCAATCCGACGCATCGGCAAAGCACGTGATGCTTTCCGGGGTGCAACCCTGTCTTGCCGCCCCATGGTGCGCCGTCAGCTACCTTGTAGATGCCTGGGCCGTAGCCAATGTCCTGGCGGGCAATTCCGTAGCAGCTGATCTTGGCGTTCGGGTATTTACCGCCTGGTGCGCCAGATACGCGTTGATCGCCCGCATCCACCGCCTTGTAGAATTCGATCCCCGCTGCTGCCTGTCGCTGGCGGGTCAGGTCGCTATTGAGTTGCGACACCTGATCACGCGCAATGAGCTTGGCCCGTCTGGCACTTACACCGGTCTGCTCCTGTATCTGCTTGGCGATGGCGGTAGGTGCGAGACCATCCTTCATGCCGCCCAGCACTATCGTCTCGACGTTTTTGAAGTATTCGTCGGGTATAGACTTGATCAGGTTGACGTTTTCGGCGGTTGAGGCCTCCAGATAGTCCTGCATGCCCTTGGGCCGGGTGATCAACTGGAAGTCGACGCCGACCGCTTGATTGACAGACTTGCGGAAGTCCTCGGCGTTATCGGATTCGGCTCGGCTGACAGTACTGGCCGCCACCCGCTGGATCTGCGACTCGAACAGGGACGAGCTGAACCTGCGCGAAACCCCGCGTATCGCTGCGAGGATGTCATCGGTCCAGCCATCCATGGTCGGCATGGCATCTGCGGTGTAGTCACGCTTGAGGCGTTTCAGCTCAGGCTCAAGCGCCTTGACCAACTCTTCAGCCATCAGCCTAACCATGCCTCTAAGCTGGCCGCTGTAATAGCGCTCAGCCTCTTGGCTTGGCAGAACAGGCTTAGGGGCGCGGGGTTTCTTTTTCCGCTGCTCCATCATCGCCAGGTTTGTCGCCGTCAGCTTCTCCAAGGTCGAAACCTGGGAGGTCTTTGCCGTCGTCGCCGATTCCATTGTCCTGATCCTTCTCGATCTTCTCTTGGGCGGCGATCTGCTCGTCGGTTATGGCATACGTGCCTTTCGACTGAACGCGGCGCATGGCATGGCTCGGGCGAATGACTCGGGATTCAATGCTCAGCGCGTCGGCCTGGGCGTCCGCCAGATCCTCCTGGGCCTGTTCAGTCCCTGTAGGCAGGGATAGAGGCTTCCATTCGAATTCAAGATCATTGGGGTAGTCGCCCAGGGCAGAACGGATCAGCACCTGGTCGAGCGCCTCAAGGTCGAGACGCATCTGGCCGTCTTGTTTGCCCTTGATGGTGCCTTCGTAGGTCTTGCGGTCACCTTCACCGGTGGCGCTCAGGCCGGAGGCTGATTGGCCCCACAACTCAGTGACAGGCATCTCGGCGGCGCCGGCAGTCCATACCATGAACTGCTCCATGATCTGACTGAGCCCGGAGAACGAGATGCTGTTGCGTTCGTACTTTTCGTTGTCCTGGTCAAGCAGGCCGAGGTTAACCAGCGACTTCATCATGCCGAACAAACGGTAACGCTCTGTGACCTGGTCGCACTGGGCGCTTGCTAGTGCACCCTGGAGACCCTTAACGCTAACTGTATCGACGTTGGCTTCCAGCACAAGGGAAGCAATGCCTCCCTTGGTAGCCACCACATCACGCAGGTCAGACATGCAGCGACGTAGACGACTGTCACCCCAGCCCTGCTCAAACATGCGCATACGGCGCGGCAAGCGAGCCCCTGTGCGGCGAATGATGTGGCTGTAGTGAATGCGCTGCTCGCCGTTCACCATCATGTAGAACTCAGGGAGCATCCAGTTCGGTTTGAGCGGGTCGGTCAGGTTGAATTCTGTAGGCTGGATGTCCCAACGGTCGAGAACCACCAGGTTCTTCAGGTCGCCCTTCTTGATCTTCTTCAGGTCGAGGGGCTCACTCAGGTCCTGGCCGGTCACCATCAGCAACGCGGCCCCACCATACAGGTCAGCCCAGCAGCACGTATCAAGGTAGGCCTGCTGCACACCCAAGCGACGCTCTTCGTTCGCGATGTCCTTGGCCTGCTTGCCATTGAATGTTCGCCACTCACGCAGCGCATCCTCGTTCGGCTTGTCAACGATCCGGCGGGCAATCCAGTTCGACTGGTACGCCGCTTCAAGTTCAATCTGGTTGACGAACTCAAAGCCGAATACGTTGTGGGTCCGCTTGTCTCGGTTGGTGCCGATGTTGGCCACCATGTTCGACAAACTGTCAGTCGAGACGACCTGGCCGCCACGGATCTGAACCCTTGGCAAATTTCGCGGTTTTGATGTGGTCATAAATTGATCTATCTCGCGCCACGAAACGGCGGTTGTGAAAACGTGGCGCGGATTACTGCTTGGGCTGTTCGATGCTTTCTGGAGCCTTCGGGCAACCCATGCACTGTTCGCAGTTGAGCGTCTTGCACAGCCAGGCCTTGACCGTCTGCCAGTAGGTAACCATGAAGATATGGCGGGCACCTGCCATGGCCAGGGCGACATGGAGCGTCAGGCCAGCAGTGGTCGGGCCGAAGAAGATGTTCTGGCTGCGCACCGACACGACGAAACCGGTGATGGCGATCGTGGTGTAGATCAGCTTCCCAAGGATGCCGTCCCTCACCTTCCCGCTCAGTACGCACCAGGTCGCCCAAGCAGCGATAAGTCCGCAGGCGATGGAGTTGATCAGTTCAAGATTCATGGTGGATTGCCTCCCCCGAACCGCTGGCGGATAAGCGCCCAGAGGTCAGCGGCTTTGATGGCTCGGTTGATGGCCAGCAAGAGTGAGCCGCCAAACGTCCCGAGCAAGAAGCCGATACCGGCCACAATACTCGGCTCTGTGACATTCAAGTAAGCGCTCACCATGCCGGTTAGGTACAGGGCGCAGACGATGCCAGTGAACAGGAACTTGGCCCAGGCTCGCCAGTCGGTCAGATCGTCCTTGTGCCACCAGCTGGCTACGATCGCCCCAATGAGGCCCGCGATGGCCCAGTCGATTCTGTCGAGCAGGCGATGCAAATACTCCATGCGCGCTACTCCGTGGGGCATGTTTGGGAATTGAATCGGCTCTCACAGCACTCCCAGCTCGGAGCAATGGGTGTGGTGGAGCCGAAAACGAAAAGGCCCCGATCAATGTCGAGGCCCTGAATAGGCACCGAGGCACTCCCCCTCGGTTGCTCAAGTTGTTTTGGCTCCCT
>NZ_JAENSV010000011.1:0-157546 GCF_016613265.1 Pseudomonas sp. MF6751 | reverse complement strand
TCCTTATCGGCGCTTTGGTGAAGGGGTGGGGCGAAGTCTCCCACGGTCTGTACTGGCTAGAGTCAGATGCTGGCTTTTAGTCCCACCACCCCTACAAGTCTAACCATACAAGCTGGCTTGCCTGCGATAGCGTTGGCGGATTCACTCCCGTCATCGCAGGCGAACCAGCTCCCACCTTTGAACTTCAGCGTTCTTGAGAATAGGGTAACTCAGCAACGCATCGAACCCCGCAGTAAACTGTCCCATACTTCAAGATTTCCACGGTCGCCCGGAGGCGGTCGTACGTGCAGACCACCCGAGAACGACCATGAGCCTTTCGAAAGCCGCCATCGCTTCATTCGACGTCGACGCTCAGAAGAGCTTCACGCCTTTGTGCCCCAACGAGTTGCCAGTGGCCGGTGGCGACGGCATTGGTGCCGAACTCAATTACATGGCCAGCCTTGCCGGCCACCGCATCGGCAGCAAGGACGCCCACACCCCCCACGCACCCTGGGTCGTCGCGCAGCACAGCGAGATGCTGCAACCCACCGGCCTGGCCCATGCCGATGTGACCTGGGTCAGCCACTGCGTGCCGGGTACCGAAGGGTTCACCCTGCTCGATGAATTGCCCACGCCCTATGACTACGACTACTTCATCTGGAAAGGTGTCGAGCCCGACCTGCACCCCTACGGCGCCTGTTACCACGACCTGCACGACAAACTGTCCACCGGCGTCATTGAGTACCTCAAGGCCCACGGCGTGGCCCGCGTGATTGTGGGCGGGCTGGCGCTGGACTATTGCGTCAAGACCACTGCGTTGCAGTTGCTCAAGGCCGGCTTGCAAGTGATCCTGCATTTGCCGGCGTGCCGCAGCATCAGCGAGGACGGGGGTGTACAGGCGGTGAATGAGTTGCTTAAGGCGGGTGCCGGCATTAGCAGCATCCGCGAAGAGCTGGCCGTGTTAGCCGCGCGTTAAGGAGACACGCCATGGAAAGTGCGCCCTGTGACGCTCCGCGTCACGATTGCGCTGGGCTCAAGCCTCAACGCTCAATCGACCGACCTCACCGCGCATTCCACTCCGGTCGCGCCTGGTTGACCTGGTCCCAATCAATCGAAATCGCTGTCTGCAAGTAACCCTGCATGGCTTTCACCTGCGCACGGGTCTTGTCGGTAGTGGGCGTGGTCGGGCTCTGGTCACCTTCTGTCGACTGGATTGGTAAGAGAATAACGCTGCATTACATAATTAAAAATGAACAGGGAGAGTCCCCCAAACTGACCTTGAAAATTGAAGCGTAATTGTAATGGCTTGCGTTTGAAAATACGTGGGCTCGCACTCAGCGAAATGTCTGGCTCCCATTAACTGCAACCAGGCAAAGCCATCGGCTCACATTGTCTGAAAATGAGCCAAGTGCCCGAATAGAAATTATGTGCGTTAGGTGGATCAGCATGTCAACTTAAGCCCTTGTACAAAATGGCCTCTCTAAAAGAATCTAGGTACTGAAAATGCCTGAAATTTTTCTTCGGGCACTTAATGTGATCCAGAAACGAGTGATGTAGTCGGGCCAAGCGGCCGATGTTGTCGAGCCGCTAGACTTATTAGCTGAAGTCGGAAGGTGTGTTAACTAGTTGTGTCTTTCCGAGCCTTGATCAAGGCGCTGATCAATTAAAACTTTTACTTGATCTGCGGTTGCGTTAAGGAGAGTAATAGCGTTCCCGTTAATGTCAAAGCCCTGAAATGAATTCGCTTGATAGGCAGGATCATGTTGGCGAATGATAAAGCCTCTATATGCAGTATCTGCTGGATAATCCATGATAAATTCTCTCTCGATTTGTGAGTAATGTTTTTATCTTGCAGCTTTAAGTTACAAGCTAATATCGAGCCACGTCTACTGTCATAGTTGACAGGTATTTGGGGTTGTATGCCCAAGTCCCAGATTTTTCCGGCAGCGCGCCAAACTCAGTAATCGCGGGGCTGCCGGAAAAAAGTGACTTGCGACACCGCTTGCCAAACGCGAAAACGGCACCTTTTCAGGGGTGAAGCCGTCGTCAAGCAACATTACATGCATCTGCGGGTTGGCCTTGTTGGCCTGGACTTTGGCGAGGATGGCCGATCACCCAAGTAGCAGCATTCCTGCGGCTTGTCGGCGACTGGCCGAGACGATGGCCGCTTATCGGTTTCTTGATGATGAAAAGTCATGTTCCAAAAAGTGCTTCAGCCCAATCAGAAGCGACTCTTGAGAGAATGTAAAGCAGTCCCGTGATGCTGTTGATTCAAGACGCAACCGAGATGGATAAATGGGTAAATCTTGGGCCAAAGGGATGGGGCCGAGCCGCTTGCCGATGGTGGTGGAGTTGCTCAAGCGAATCAGCAGCCATCGCCCTGCGTTGCGCAGGTCCTCGCAGGCGTTTGGGAGTAGGGATTCGACAACCACTAATGTTCACGGAAAAATCTCTGTGTTGCAGCCTTGCAAGTCGGTAAATGTTGACTAATATGATCCGGGTAAAACAAATAAAATCCGGGTAATAAAAAATGCCTACGCAAATTTTCCCGCTCTGCACGGCTTTCGCAGTTCATCAGCGCATTGCTGCCGGTACTTACCCCGCAGTCGCCGAGGCACTTGCCGATCAAGCGTTGCCCGCCGGTAGCTTCCTGGTCTTCGATGATGCCACCGGCAGGCAGGTCGACTACCCGTGGCCGGCGGGCTATGCGCCGCAGCAACCTGCCCAGGCCCACATCGAGGACGAGCCGCCCGCCACGCCCTCGGTGGGCCGCCCGAAGTTGGGCGTGGTCGCCCGCGAGGTCACCTTGTTGCCACGCCATTGGGAGTGGCTCGGCCAGCAGCGCGGTGGTGCCTCGGCCGCCTTACGCCGGTTAGTGGATGAGGCGCGTACCGGCCAGGCCGGCGCCGATAAGGCACGCCAGGCCAAGGAAGCCAGCTACCGCTTCATGAGCGCCATCGGCGGTAACCTGCCGGGTTTTGAAGACGCCTCGCGAGCGTTGTTTGCGCAAGACCAGGCCGACTTTTCCAGCAAGATCGCGCACTGGCCGCCGGACGTGCGGAGCTACCTGGCCTGGTTGTCGCGCAATGCCTTCTGTAGCTAAACATACCGGAACTCGACCCCTTATGGACGTTACCCAGCAACGCCCGCTGTGGCAGATCTACCTCATGTTCCTGGCACCGATGGTGCTGTCCAATTTCCTGCAAAGCTTTTCCGGCACCCTCAACGGCATTTACGTTGGCCAGATGCTGGGCACCCAGGCCTTGGCCGCGGTGTCGGGGATGTTTCCCATCGTGTTTTTCTTTATCGCCCTGGTGATCGGCCTGGGGGCGGGCGCCTCGGTGTTGATCGGCCAGGCATGGGGCGCCCAGGAGACCGGAATGGTCAAGGTGATTACCGGTGCCACCCTGACCCTGGGCGCGTTGGTGGGCCTGGTGGCCGCCGTGCTGGGCAGCCTGTTTGCGCGCCCGGCATTGCAGGCGTTGGGCACGCCGGTGGATGTGCTCGACGATGCCGTGGGCTACGCCCAGATGATGATGTTGATCATGCCGTTGCTGCTGGTGTTCATCCTCTATACCCAACTGTTGCGTGGGGTCAGCGACACGATTTCGCCGTTGCTGGCATTGATGGTCTCAACCCTGGTGGGCTTGCTGCTGACGCCTGCGCTGATTCGCGGCTGGATCGGCCTGCCGCCCTTGGGCATACAGAGTGCGGTGTATGCCGGGCTGGTGGGTAACGCTTTGGCGATGCTGTTTTTGGTCCAGCGCCTGCGCCACAAAAACCACGTGATGGCACCAGACCGCGAGCTGCTTGCCGCCTTGCGCCTGGACCGCGTCATCCTCGGCAAAGTCCTGCGCATCGGCCTGCCGACGGGCTTGCAGATGGTGGTGCTATCGCTGTCGGAGCTGGTCATCCTGGCCCTGGTCAACGGCCACGGTTCCCAGGCCACGGCGGCCTATGGCGCGGTGACGCAGATCGTCAACTATGTGCAGTTCCCGGCGCTGTCGATTGCCATCACCGCCTCGATCCTCGGCGCCCAGGCGATTGGCGCCGGGCGCCTGGAGCGTATCGGGCCGATCCTGCGCACGGGGCTTGTGATCAACCTGTGCCTCACCGGTGGCCTGATCGTGCTCGGCTATGGGCTGTCCCACTGGTTGCTGGGCCTGTTCATCACCGACGACAGCGCACGGGTACGGGCCGAACACCTGCTGCACATCATGCTCTGGAGCATTCTGGTATTCGGCTTCCAGGCGGTGATCGGCGGCATCATGCGCGCCAGCGGCGTGGTGCTGATGCCGGTGGCGATCTCGATCTTCTGCGTGCTTGGCGTGGAACTGCCAATGGCCTATCTGTTCAACGCCCACTTCGGATTGGAAGGGGTGTGGATGGCATTTCCGGTGACCTACCTGGCGATGCTGGTGTTGCAGATCGCCTATTACCGCCTGGTGTGGCGGCATAAGCAGATCAAACGGTTGGTGTGAGGCTCAGCCCCTGCAGGAGCAGCTCCAGGCCTTGCAAGCCTTCCTCCAGCCGTGTGCCCGGGTGTTCATCCCGGGCAATCCACAACGCGGTATTGACCAGGCTGCCGTTGATCAACTGCGCCAGTGCGTGGCTGGGTGCCGTCGGCATCAGGCCCGCTTGCATCAGGGCCTCCAGCAATTGGCGCAAGGACTCCACGCAGTGTTGTTGGGAGCCGGTGTCGCCCAGTACCGCCGGTGCATCCTGCAATACAATGCGCTGGATTTCCGGGTCCTGGGCCATGCGCAGATAAGCCCGGCAGCGCTCGCAAAAACCACTCCAAGGCTCTACGGCCTGCTCCGAGATGCGTTGCAAGCGCGCGTCCATCTCGCTGTCGAGTTGAGCGACCACCGCCGCCAGCAGCCCTTTTTTGTCACCAAAGTGGTGATACAGCGCACCGCGCGTCAGGCCGGCGCGGGCAGTGAAGTCATCCATCGAGGTATTGGCATAGCCTTGGGTGGCGAAGGCCCGGCGCGCGCTCGCTATCAGGCGGGCGCGGGTGTCTTCGATCATTTCAGCTCGGGCTCTGCTCATGGGCGTCTCTTGGCTAAGTGATTGACATACGCTGCGTATGCGAAGCATGATCTGCCACATACGCGTCGTATGTATTTTGCCCTGATGGATTCAGATAGCAAGCCCAGGGCGTCGAGCAAGAGGTCGAGCAGGATGGCAAACCCCTACGCTGAATTATTCCAGGTCCCTGGTGCCCGGGCCTTTGTGCTCGCTGGCATGCTGGCGCGCATGCCGATATCCATGACCGGCATCGGCCTGATCACCATGCTGTCCCAGGTGCATGGCGGCTATGGCCTGGCCGGTTCGGTGGCGGCAGTGTTTGCCCTGGCCACGGCGATTTGCGCGCCGCAAGTGTCACGTTGGGTGGACCGCTACAGCCAGGGCAGGGTGCTGCCGATTGCCGCGCTGATCGGAGGCGGGGCGCTATTGATGTTGCTGCTGTGTACGCGGTTGCAGGCGCCGAATTGGACGCTGTTTCTGTTCGCCGCGCTGGCGGGCTGCATGCCCAATATGTCGGCCATGGTGCGAGCGCGCTGGACCGAGTTGTATCGTGGCCAGCCCAGGCTGCAAACCGCATTTGCCCTGGAGTCGGTACTCGATGAGGTGTGCTTCATCATCGGCCCGCCCATTTCGGTGGGGTTGAGCGTGGCGGTATTCCCAGAAGCCGGGCCCTTGGTGGCGGCGCTGTTGCTGGCGGTGGGCGTCACCACCTTTGTGTTGCAACGGCAAACCGAGCCACCGGTACACGCGCATCAGGGCGCGCACGGTCGCTGGCTGATTGCGGCGCCGTCGGTATTGATCCTGATGATTTTGCTGCTGGCCATGGGCGTGATCGTCGGCGTGGTGGATGTGGTCAGCGTGGCCTTCGCCCAGCATCAAGGCCAGCCGGCGGCGGCGAGTATCGTGCTGTCGGTGTATGCCATTGGTTCGTGCCTGGCGGGGTTGGCCTTCGGTGCCCTCAAACTCAAGGCACCGTTGCCACGTCAGTTCCTGTACTGCGGCGTAGCCACAGCGTTGACCACCTTGCCCTTGCTGCTGGTGAGTAATATTCCCGGCTTGGCCGCTGCAATCTTTATCTCCGGGCTGTTCTTCGCGCCCACCTTGATTGTGTCGATGGCCATGGTGGAGCAGATCGTCCCGGCCAGCCGTCTTACCGAAGGCATGACCTGGCTGATCACCGGCCTGAGCATCGGCGTGGCCATTGGCGCCGCCAGTTCGGGATGGATGATCGACCACTTTGGCGCCACCAGCGGTTTTTGGGTGGCGCTGGCGGCGGGGTGCGTCGTCATGGGCTCAGCCGTGTTGGGGTATCGACGGTTGGGTTGAATGCCGGGTCGGTTCAAACATGATAGCGAGCGCTGTGCCGATGCCATTCGTAATTGCCTGCCAGCCACGCTTTTACCCCGCCGAGGAATCGTTGGAGTGAAGGCGAGGCGCCTTCCAGGGCTTGCCTTGCCTTGGTTTCGTAGCGACGCATGAGTGCGTTGTGAATGTCTGCACTAAGCGCCAGTGCATCCTGAAACGAGTGGCCCTGTTCGTGTACGAGCAACGAGGGCAGGTCGAAATCGCTGAGGTCAGGCTGTTGCTCTTTGGCGGCGGAGAACAGGTCATTGACGATCATGGTTGTACTGGCGGCCAGCGTTACCACTTCACGCACAGGCGCAGAGAAATAGATATCGGCCTCAAGCTCATAGCCGCCAACGATATCAATGAGGGCCATGCAGGGGATAAAGCTATTGACCTGACGATGCGCCAGATACTCCCAGATGTGGGGCAGGCTATGTTCGATCCGCCACGACGCCTCTGCACCCATGCTGACGAACATGGCGATGGTCTCGTGCCGTACGCGCGCCTTTTGGGACGCCGTGCCGTAGCGGTCCAGATGGTTCATGTAGCCTTTCAGGCCACGCAGCACGGGGTCATCTTCAAGAGTGTGTTTCAGTGCGCGATCGTAGGGTGGGTTCAGGTAAGCCTTGTCCATTGTGGCCAGAGCCCGTGATAAGCGCGCACCCAATAACTTGGGGTTGGCGCCGCGTCGTTCGTCATCACAATAATGGTCGTCCACCGCGAACAACGCGGCCATGCATTTTGCAGCCAACAACAAGCGTTGTACGTCGTCGGTGTCGGGGTGGCACAGCATCACGAAGCGTCCGAAATTCGAGGCCCTTACGTGCGCCACTTGACCCTTGAAAATACCGGTTCGCCGCACCCATCCGACTAACAGCTCATTGATGTGCTCACCTAGCGCTTCATCGACCCTTAGCGGTAGCGGGCATTCAAGGGCAGGAAGCTGGAGGCGGGTCGTGGTTTTTGGCAGGGCTGAGTGTGGGGTGATGTCGTTCATAGCAAGACTCCGCGTGTCTATGCCATTGGACGTTACTGCGGACCAAGGGTCAGGAAAGGAAGGCGTTTGATTTTTCAATCTAGAAGCTTGGACGAAAAATACAATTGGATACGTTAGTTCTGTTTGGAATCAATTTCGTTGGAGAAAGTGATAAGGGCGCACCATGACCTAGCCCCTTGCGCCCGCCCCTAGCCTCGAAAGACGCCAGGGACGCCGGCGCCTGGCCTGCACGCTCGCGTTCAAACGGCGGCAAGCCCCTCTGCGCCATGTTGCTGCAGGAACTCGTTGAGCGCCTGGCGCGTGAGGTCGTTCAACGTTACTTTTTTTCGAGTCGCCGCCAGGGCCGCAGCCAGGTGCAGGTCGTGGCCGACACGCACGTTGAATGAACCCTTGCAGGGTTTCTCGGGTGTCTGGCCCAGGGCCTGGCACGTAGTGAGGTAATCCTCCACCGCCTCTTTGAACGCGGCGTCCAACTCTGCGACCGTCTTGCCTTCGTAGCTCACCAGCGCCTTGATGAAGAGGATCTTGCCGAACAGGCAGTTGTCTTCGAGGCTGGCTTCGATGGAGCCGATGTAGCCTTTGTGTTTCAGTTGGTTGTTCACTGAATCAGTTCTCCTGATTTCAATTGTTCGATGATCTGGCGGCGAATGTAGTGTTTCAGTTCGTTGCCGGGGTGAGGCTTGTGCAGGGTGATCATTGCACCGGGGTCGCCAATGTCGAACTTGACCCGGCTTCCAGCCCCTTCAATCTGTGTGTATCCCAATCGGCGTAATAACGTGACGAGCTCAGACCAGGTAAATGCCATGTGCTCATTGAGCAGTTTGGCGAGCAGCTTTTCATTTTTGGACACGGCGCTCCCTGCGTGTAACTAAATGTAGTTGCAAAAAGTGGTGTTCGTCAATCCTAGCTCAGGTTCGCGTCCCTTCCCGGGGATTGATGTAACCCCTGATGACAGCTCACTCGGCGCCACCCATCCCCTCGCTAATTTTTCCCCGCCCGGTTCGTTTTATAGGGACGACGTGCCTTTGTGCTTCCCGCCTATTGCCCCGGATTCCAAGAAATGAATGCTGAAGACTCCTTGAAACTTGCTCGCCGGTTTATCGGGCTGCCCCTGGAAAAACGCCAACTGTTCCTGCAAGCCTTGCAGAAAGAAGGCGTGGATTTTTCAAGGTTTCCGATTCCGGCAGGGGTGGAGGTGGAGGACCGCCAGGCGCTGTCCTACGCGCAGCAGCGCATGTGGTTTCTATGGCAGTTGGACCCGGCCAGCGGCGCCTACAATTTGCCCGGCGCAGTGCGCTTGAGGGGGGCGCTGAGCCTGCCAGCGCTGGAGCAAGCGTTCGCCAGCCTGGTGGCGCGTCACGAAACCTTGCGCACGGTGTTCCAGCGTCAGGCTGATGAGCGGCTGGCGCAGGTGGCGGTGGAGCCGTCGGTGACCGTCGAGCACTTGGACTTCACGGCCTTGGCCATCGACGCACGGGACCAGGCCGTCAACGCCGCCGCCACCCGTCAATCGCTGTTGCCGTTCGACCTGGAGCACGGGCCACTGCTGCGCGTGCAACTGCTCAAGCTTGCCGAGCAGGAACACGTGCTGCTGCTGACCCTGCACCACATCGTTTCCGACGGTTGGTCGATGAATGTGCTGATCGACGAGTTCATCCGCTGCTATGACGCCCATGAGCGCAACGAAGCGCCCCAACTGCCGGCGCTACCCATCCAGTACAGTGACTACGCCCTGTGGCAGCGCCGCTGGCTGGAAGCGGGCGAGCAGGCCCGCCAGTTGGAGTACTGGCAGGCTCGCCTGGGCGATGAACATCCGGTTCTGGAGCTGCCCACCGACCACCCGCGCCCGGCCATGCCCAGCTACCAAGGCACACGGCACAACTTCGCGATTGAGCCGGCACTGGCCGCGCAACTGCGCAGCTGCGCGCAAAAACACAACGTCACCCTGTTCATGCTGCTGCTCGGTGCCTTCAATGTGCTGTTGCACCGCTATACCGGCCAGGGCGACATTCGCGTCGGTGTGCCGATTGCCAATCGCAATCGCACCGAAGTCGAGGGGCTGATCGGTTTCTTCGTCAACACCCAGGTTTTGCGCACCGAACTGACCGGGCAAACGCGGGTTGCCGAGTTGCTGCAAGGTATCAAGGAACATGCCCTGGGCGCCCAGGCCCATCAGGAGTTGCCCTTCGAACGGCTGGTGGAAGCGCTGAAAATCGAGCGCAGCCTGAGCCACACGCCGCTGTTCCAGGTGATGTATAACCATCAGCCGGTAGTCGCCGACATCGCCTCAGTCAGCACTGCATCGGGGCTGGAATTGGCCCTGGTGGAATGGCAAGGCCGCACCACCCAGTTCGACCTGACCCTGGACACCTATGAAAAGTCCGGCACCCTGCATGCCGCGCTGACCTACGCCAATGACTTGTTCGATACGCCCACCATCGAGCGCATGGCCCGGCATTGGATCAGCCTGTTGCAAGCCATGGTGCTCGATGGCGAACAGCGCATTGGCGAATTGCCCATGCTTGACGCGGCTGAACAGCAACGGCTGGTCCACACCTGGAACCAGACCGCCGAGGCGTACCCGACCGAGCGCGGGATTCATCACCTGATCGAAGACCAGGCGCGGCGCAGCCCCGATGCACCGGCACTGGTGTTCGGTACCACAACCTTGACCTACGCCCAGCTGGATGCGCGCGCCAACCAGTTGGCCCATGCCCTGGGCGAGCAGGGCGTGGGGCCCGACTTGCTGGTAGGTATCTGCATCGAGCGCTCCATCGAAATGGTGGTTGGCCTGCTGGCGATTCTCAAGGCCGGTGGGGCCTACGTGCCCCTCGACCCTGAGTACCCCCGGGAACGCCTGGCCTACATGATCGAAGACAGCGGCATACAACTGCTGCTCAGCCAGCAGAGCTTGCTGGCGTCGCTGCCCGTCGCCGGTATCCAGGTAATTGCCCTGGACCAGCCGGCGCTATGGCTCGACGGCTACAGCAGCGAATCGCCGAACGTGGCCTTGCATACCCTGAACCTGGCCTACGTGATCTACACCTCGGGCTCCACCGGCAAGCCCAAAGGCGCCGGCAATAGCCATCGCGCCTTGGTCAACCGCTTGAGCTGGATGCAGCAGGCGTATGGCCTGGGTGCCAATGACGCGGTGTTGCAGAAAACCCCGTTCAGCTTTGACGTGTCGGTGTGGGAGTTCTTCTGGCCGCTGATGACCGGCGCCCGCCTGGTGGTCGCGGCGCCTGGCGAACACCGTGAGCCGGCGCGCCTGATTGACACCATTGGCCGACACGCCATCACCACCTTGCACTTCGTGCCGTCGATGTTGCAGGCGTTTATCCATGAGCCGGGCGTACAGGCGTGCGCAAGCCTCACGCGCATTGTGTGCAGCGGCGAAGCCTTGCCCCTGGATGCGCAACAGCAAGTGTTCGCCAAGTTGCCCGCTGCGGCGCTGTACAACCTCTATGGCCCGACCGAGGCGGCCATCGACGTCACGCACTGGACCTGCATTGACGAAGGCGCCGACAGCGTGCCCATCGGCCGCCCCATCGCCAACCTCGGCACCTACGTGCTTGACGCGCAACTCAACCCGGTGCCGGCCGGCGTCAGTGGCGAACTCTACCTGGGCGGCGTCGGCCTGGCGCGCAGTTACCATCGGCGCCCGGCGTTGACCGCCGAACGTTTTGTGCCCAGCCCGTTCGTGACGGGCGAACGCCTGTATCGCACCGGTGACCGCGTGCGCCAGCGTGCCGATGGGGTAATCGAATACCTTGGCCGTCTCGATCATCAGGTCAAGTTGCGCGGCTTGCGTATCGAGCTGGGTGAAATCGAAGCACGCCTGATGCAGCATCCACACGTGCGCGAAGCCGTGGTACTGGTACAGGGCGGCAAGCAGTTGGTCGCCTATCTTGTACACGCAGGCGAGGCGCCAACGGACCTCAAGGAATGGTTGCTCAGCAGCTTGCCGGAATACATGGTGCCGACGCATTTCATTGCGCTGCCCAAGCTGCCGGTGACCGCCAACGGCAAGCTCGACCGCAAGGCGTTGCCACTGCCGGATGCGGCATTGCAACAGGCATTTGTCGCCCCCCAAAGCGACCTGCAAACAGCCCTGGCTGCCATCTGGAGCGACGTGCTGGGCGTTGAGCAGGTCGGCCAGGACGATAACTTCTTCGAGCTGGGCGGCGATTCGATCATCTCTATCCAGGTGGTCAGCCGCGCCCGTCAGGCCGGCATTCGCCTGAGCCCGCGTGACCTGTTCCAGTACCAGAGCATCCGCAGTCTGGCTCTGGTGGCGCGCTTCGAGCAGGTCAGCCTGATCGACCAGGGCCCGGTCAGTGGCGAGGTGATGCTGACGCCCGTGCAACACAGTTTTTTCGACCAGCCGATCCCGGCGCGGCATCACTGGAATCAATCTTTGTTGCTGGTGCCCGGCGAGGCGCTTGAGCCTGCCCGGTTGGAGGCCGCGCTGGCGCGGTTGATCCAGCATCACGACGCTTTGCGCCTGCGCTTTGTGCAGCAGGCTGACGGCTGGCAGCAGAGCCATGCCGCCTATGTCAGCGAACCGCTGTTGTGGCAATGCCAGGCCAGCACCGACGCCGAACTGGCGGCGCTGTGTGATCAAGCCCAGCGCAGCCTTGACCTTGCCCAAGGCCCGATGCTGCGCGCCGCGTTGGTGAGTATGGCCGATGGCAGCCAGCGTGTGCTGTTGGTGATCCATCACTTGGTGGTGGATGGCGTGTCCTGGCGCATCCTGCTTGAAGACCTGCAACAGGCCTACCGGGAACAGGTGCTGCCGGCAAAAACCAGTGCCTACCAGCGCTGGGCGCAACAGTTGCACCGCCACGCGCAGACCGTCGAGGAGCAACTGCCTTACTGGCAAGCCCAATCCATCGACGCCGAGCTGCCGTGTGATCACCCCGAAGGCGGCCTGCAAAACCGCCTGGGCGCCAAGCTGGAAACACGCCTCGACGTCGAGCACACCCGCCGACTGCTGCAAGACGCGCCAGCGGCCTATCGCACCCAGGTCAACGACCTGCTGTTGACCGCCTTGGCGCGGGTGATCAGCCGCTGGAGCGAGCAACCTGCTGCGCTTATCCAATTGGAAGGTCACGGCCGTGAAGACCTCTTCGACGACATCGACCTGAGCCGCACCGTCGGTTGGTTCACCAGCCTGTACCCGGTGCGCCTGCACGCCGAAGGCGAGTTGCCCGAGGCGATCAAGGCGGTGAAGGAACAACTGCGCGCCGTGCCCGACAAAGGCCTGGGCTACGGCCTGCTGCGCTACCTGGGCGCGCCACACGCGCAGGAAAGCCTGGCGAACCTTACCGCGCCGCGCATCACCTTCAACTACCTGGGCCAGTTCGACCGTCAGTTCAACGAGTCGGCACTGTTTGTGCCGGCCAGTCAGGGCAGTGGCCAGGCCCAGGATCCAGAGGCACCGCTGGCCAACTGGCTGACACTGGAAGGTCAGGTGTATGGCGGCGAGCTGTCATTGCAATGGGGGTTCAGCCGGGAGATGTTCGAGGCGGCAACTGTTCAAGGTCTGGCGGACGAGTACGCAGCCGAACTCAGGGCGCTGATCGAGCATTGCTGTGCCACGCCGGCAGGCCAGGTGAGCCCGTCGGATTTCCCGCTGGCACGCCTCACCCAGCAGCAACTGGATGCCTTGCCCGTGGCCGGGCCGGCGATTGCCGACCTTTATCCGCTGTCGCCGATGCAGCAAGGCATGCTGTTCCACACCCTGTTGGAACCCGAGGCCCAGGCCTACATCAACCAGTTGCGCCTGGACATCGAGGGCCTTGATTTGCTCGCCTTCGGGCGTGCCTGGCAGGCCGCACTGGACCGTCACGACATCCTGCGCGGCAGCTTCCATTGGCTGGGCCTGGACAGTGCTCACCAGATGATCCAGCGCCAGGTCGACCTGCAACTGCAAGTGATCGAAGACCCCGACGCCGATTTCGACACCCTGGCCCAAGCCGAACGCGAACGCGGTTTTGCGCTGAATGCCGCGCCGCTGTTTCGCCTGACGCTGGTGCGCGGTGCCGGTGCGGCCTGGCACTTTATTTTCACCAGCCATCACATCCTCATGGACGGCTGGAGTAACGCGCAGTTGCTCGGAGAAGTCATCGCTCACTATGCGGGGCAGGCAGTGCCGGCGCCGCTCGGGCAGTTCCGCGATTACCTCGCCTGGCTGCAACAACAATCCTCGGGCGAAGCGTTCTGGAAAAACGCCCTGGCGGCATTGCCGGCGCCGACCCTGCTGGCGCAAGCGCTGCGCACGCCGGTAGACGGGGTGGGCATGGCTGACCATCACGTGGCGCTGGAGAGCGACTTTACCCGCCGCCTCGGCGAGTTCGCACGCCAGCACAAAGTCACCCTCAATACTCTGTTGCAAGGGGCTTGGAGCCTATTGCTGCAACGCTACACCGGCCAGGACTGCGTCGCCTTCGGTGCCACCGTGGCCGGGCGTTCCGCACCGCTGCCGGGGATCGAGCAGCAACTGGGCCTGTTCATCAACACCTTGCCGATCATCAGCGCAGCCTCGCCAGCCCAGTCGGCCGCAACCTGGCTCAGCGAACTGCAAGCGCTCAACCTCAGCCTGCGCGACCATGAACATGTGCCGCTCTACGACATCCAGGGCTGGGCCGGCCAGCAAGGCGCGCTGTTCGACACCTTGCTGGTGTT
The DNA here is from genome assembly GCF_016613265.1 of Pseudomonas sp. MF6751. Lineage (NCBI taxonomy): Bacteria > Pseudomonadati > Pseudomonadota > Gammaproteobacteria > Pseudomonadales > Pseudomonadaceae > Pseudomonas > Pseudomonas sp. MF6751. The sequence continues at coordinate 143,505 of NZ_JAENSV010000011.1, read as the reverse complement.
CGAGAACTTCCCGGTCGCCGAGGCGCTCAAGCAAGGCGCGCCGGCCGGCCTGACCTTCGGTCGACTGCACAACCATGAGCGCACGCACTATCCATTGACCCTGGGCATCGAACTGGGCGCCAGCCTGCGCCTGGAATTCAGCTATGACCGTGCCCAGTTCAGCGAGGCGCAAGTGGCGCAGCTGAGCGCCAACTTGCAACACCTGCTGGCGCAATTGCTCGCAGATGCTCACATGCCGCTGGGCAACCTGCGCCTTCTCGATGTCCCTGCGCAACGGCAGATGCTCGCTCTGAGCCGCTCAGCCGCAGCGCCCCAGGCCAACGAACGCGTGCATCAGCGTATCGCAGCCCAGGCCGAGGCGACGCCAGACACCCTGGCTGTACAGGCTGGTGACGCCAGCTTGAGCTACGCCCAGTTGAACCAGCGCGCCAACCGCCTGGCCCATCGCCTGTTGGCGCTGGGTGTCGGCCCCGGCCAACGGGTGGGCCTGGCTTCGCGGCGTGGCCCGCAATTGATCGTCAGCCTGCTGGCAGTGCTCAAAAGCGGGGCGGCCTATGTACCGCTGGACCCTAAATATCCGGCGGAACGTTTGGCCTACATGCTCGCCGACAGCCGCCTGGACGTGCTGCTCAGCGAAACCGGCTTGCTCGCCGACTTGCCTTTGCCCCGCGGCCTGACTCGCATGGATTTCAGCGCCAGTGGCGACGAACTGACCGGCTACCCGACGACCAATCCGCCTAATCACGCGGCGGCGGCTGACCTGGCCTATGTGATCTACACCTCTGGCTCCACCGGCCAGCCCAAAGGCGTGGCCATCGACCATGCCGCCCTTGGCCAGTTCTGTGACAGCGCCACGCTGTACAGCCGACTGAGCGCCGAGGACCGCGTGTTGCAGTTTGCGACCTTCAGTTTCGATGGTTTTGTCGAACAGTGCTTCCCGCCCCTGTGTGCGGGCGCGGCGTTGATCATGCGTGGCGATGAACTCTGGGATGCCGGGCAACTGGCGCAAGAGATTGTCGAGCAGGGTGTGACCCTGGCCGATTTGCCCGCCGCCTACTGGTACCTGTTGGCGCAAGAGTGCGCCGAGCACCGTCGCTCCCTGGGCAAGCTGCGCCAGGTACATGTGGGGGGTGAAGCCATGTCAGTGGAGGGCGTGCGTGCGTGGTACGCCGCGGGCTTGGGCAATGTGCGCCTGGTCAACACCTACGGGCCGACCGAAGCCACGGTGGTCTCAAGCGTGCATGAGTGCCAATTGGCCGATGCCAACGATGCCTACGGCGTGCCAATCGGGCAGGCGATTGCCGGGCGCGGCCTGTATGTACTCGACAGCGGTTTCGAACTGTTGGCCACCGATGGCGTGGGCGAGCTGTGCATTGGTGCCGAGGTTGGCTTGGCGCAACGCTACTTCGACCGCCCGGCGCTGACCGCCGAGCGCTTCTTGCCGGACCCGTTTTCCGCCATGCCCGGTGCGCGGCTTTATCGCAGTGGCGACCTGGCCCGGTACAACCCGGCGGGTGCGCTGGAGTACGTCGGGCGTATCGACCATCAAGTGAAGATTCGTGGCCTGCGTATCGAAATGGGCGAAATCGAAGCCAGCCTGCAAGCCTTGCCCAACGTGCGAGAAGCCGCCGTGCTTGCGCAGCCGAGCGCGACCGGCGTGCAGTTGGTGGCGTACGTGGTGCCCGCCGAAGGCCAAGCGCTGGAGGCCCAGGCACTGGCGGCGCGCTTGCGCCAGACGTTGCCGGACTACATGGTGCCGGGCCATTGGGTGGTCCTCGATGCCTTGCCGTTGAACCACAACGGCAAGCTCGACCGCCGTGCGCTGCCCACACCCGACCTGAACCAGGCCAGCGCCGCCTACGTGGCGCCGCAAAGTCCATTGCAAATCCAGTTGGCGGCGATCTGGCAAGCAGTGTTGCAGGTCGAGCAGGTTGGCCTGGAAGATCACTTCTTCGAACGCGGCGGCCATTCCTTGCTGGCCACCCAAGTGATCTCCCGGGTGCGCCACGATCTCAAGCTGGAAGTGCCGTTGCGGGCCCTGTTCGAACAGCCGACGCTGGCCGCTTTCGCAGTGGCGTGCGCAGGCGTGCAGGCCGATACGGCGCCCGTGATGCAGGCGGTTAGCCGTGAGCAGCCGCTGGCGTTGTCCTTTGCCCAGGAGCGGCAGTGGTTTCTCTGGCAATTGGATCCCACCAGCGCGGCCTATCATGTGCCCAGCGCCTTGCACCTGCGCGGTGAACTCGACATCGCGGCGCTGGAGCGCGCCGTCGAAGCCCTGGTGCAGCGCCATGAACCACTGCGCACCACCTTCGTGGAGTCGGGCGAGCACACCGTGCAAGTCATCCACCCAAGCCTGGCAGTGCCGGTTGAACAACAAGAGGTCGACGCCGGCGCTATCGAGCAGGCTGTCACCGAAGAGATCCAGCGCCCGTTCGACCTGCGCAACGGCCCGCTGATGCGCGTCAAGTTGCTGATCGTCGCGCCTGATCACCATGTGCTGGTCATCACCCAGCACCACATCATCTCTGACGGCTGGTCGATGCAAGTGATGATCGACGAGTGGGTGGCGCTCTACCAAGGCGACGCAGGGTTGCCGGCCTTGCCGATCCAGTACGCCGACTACGCCCAGTGGCAGCGCGACTGGATGGCGGCTGGGGAACAACAACGCCAGCTCGATTACTGGTGCGCTAGTCTGGGGCACGAACATTCGTTGCTGGACCTGCCGCTGGACTATCCACGCCCCGCAGTGCAGAGCCATCGTGGCGCGCGCCGCCAGATTCATCTGGAGCGTGCGCTGCTGACTGAACTCAAGGCCCTGGCCCAGCGTCAGGACGTGACGCTGTTCATGCTGTTGCTGGCCTCGTTCCAGACCTTGCTGCACCGCTACAGCGGCCAGGCACAGGTGCGTGTCGGCGTACCGGTCGCCAACCGTAATCGCTTCGAAACCGAGCGACTGCTGGGCTTTTTCGTCAACACCCAGGTGCTGCAAGCTGACGTGCACGGGCAGATGCCGTTCGACCAGTTGCTGGCCCAGGTCAAGCAACGTGCCCTGGAAGCGCAGGCCCATCAGGACCTGCCGTTCGAGCAGCTCGTGCAAGTGTTGCAGCCCGAGCGCAGCCTGAGCCATAACCCGCTGTTCCAGGTGATGTTCAACCATCAGGACAGCCTGCGTTCAGCCCCGGTGCAATTGCCCGGCCTGGCTTTGCAGCCAGTGGATTGGGCCGGTCACAGCACGCAATTCGACCTGAACCTGGAAACCGAGGAATCGGTGGACGGTCTCTGGGCCTCGCTGACTTACGCCACGGATCTGTTTGACGCGGCGACCGTGGAACGCCTGGCCGAGCATTGGCAAAACCTGCTGCGCGCAGTCCTGCAGGATGCCTCGGTGGCCTTGGACGACCTGGCGATGCTCAGCCCGTCGCAATGGCAGCACATGGTGCACGACTGGAACCGGAGCGACACCGACTACCCACGCGAACGCTGCGTACACCAGTTGTTTGAGGCCCAGGCCGCGGCGCAACCCGACGCCATCGTGCTGCACTTCAATGACGAGCACCTGAGCTACGGCGAACTCAACCGTCGCGCCAATCGGCTGGCCCATCGTCTGATCGACATGGGCGTCGGCCCGGACGTGCTGGTGGCAGTACACGTGGAGCGTTCCCTGGACATGGTGGTTGGCTTGCTCGCGACCCTCAAGGCCGGTGGCGCCTATGTGCCGCTCGACCCACAATTCCCTGCAGAGCGCCTGGCCTACATGCTTGAAGACAGCCGCGCCCAAGTACTGCTGACGCAACCGCACCTGCTGGGGCACCTGGCTCAGCCGCACGGCGTGCAGGTGCTGATGGTGGAGGAGGCCGGCACAGCGCAGCACAACCCCCAGGTTGCCGTGACACCGGAGCATCTGGCCTACGTGATCTACACCTCTGGCTCCACTGGCAAGCCCAAAGGGGTGATGGTTCGTCACAAGGCGCTGTGCAGCTTCACCAGCGGCATGGCCGGCACGTTGAGTATTGGCCAGGATGCGCGGCTGTTGTCGCTGACCACCTTCTCGTTCGACATCTTCGCCCTGGAGCTGTATGTGCCGCTGAGTGTCGGCGGTACCGTGTTGCTGAGCACCCAGGCAACGGCCCTCGACCCCGAGGCGATCCTCGATCTGGCTCAGCGTCAGGCGGCGAATGTGCTGCAAGCCACGCCCTCGACCTGGCGCATGTTGCTCGACAGCCCACGGGCTCATTCACTGCGTGGCATCGCCTGCCTGTGCGGTGGCGAAGCGCTGCCCGTCGATTTGGCCCAGCGCATGCTCGAACTGCAAGGCCCACTGTGGAACCTCTATGGCCCGACGGAAACCACCATCTGGTCGGCGGCTCATCGTTTGCACCAGGCATTGCCGTTCGTTGGACGGCCCATCGCCAATACCGGCTTGTTCATCCTCAATGCCGGTCTCACGCCATGCCCCCAAGGTGTGTCCGGTGAGCTGCTGATCGGCGGTGTCGGCTTGGCGCGGGGTTACCACGGGCAGCCGGCGCTGACCGCTGAGCGCTTCGTGCCCAACCCGTTTGGAGCTCCGGGCGAACGCCTGTACCGTACCGGTGACCTGGCACGCTATCGGGCCGACGGCCTGGTGGAATACATCGGCCGTGTCGACCACCAGGTCAAGGTCCGGGGTTTCCGTATCGAGCTGGGTGAAATCGAAGCCTGCCTGCGTGAGTACGACGGCGTACGCGAAGCCGTGGTGCTGGCCGATAACGACCGGCTGGTCGCTTACCTGGTCAGCGCCGCGCCGCAGGCGCCGCAGGTCTATAAAACCGCGCTGCGCGAGCGCTTGCCGGACTACATGGTGCCCGCGCAGTGGCTGTTCCTCGACAGCCTGCCGCTGACCCCCAACGGCAAGCTCGACCGCAAGGCATTGCCCAAACCGGATGTCAGCCTCTCGCTCAAGGGCCATGTAGCGCCCGTCACCCCGCGCGAGCAGCAGGTGGCGGCGATCTGGGCCGAGGTACTGGAGTTGCCCCAAGTGGGCCTCGACGATCATTTCTTCGAGTTGGGCGGGCATTCATTGCTGGCCACGCGGGTGGTGTCACGGGTGCGTCAGGCCCTGGCGCTGGAAGTCCCACTCAAGGCCTTGTTCGAACAGCCGCTACTGGGTGATTTCGTGCGGGCCTTGGGCGAGGAGGGCGTCACCGCGCCGGCGTTGATCAAGGCAGACCGCACGCAGCCTCTGCCGCTATCTTATGCCCAAGAGCGCCAGTGGTTCCTCTGGCAACTGGACCCGGCCGGCGCCGCGTATCACATCCCCAGCGCCTTGCGTTTGCAGGGGCCGTTGGACCTGACCGCGCTGCAAGAGAGCTTTGATAGCTTGCTGGCTCGCCATGAAAGCCTGCGCACGTATTTCCGTCAGGACGCCACTGGCGCGGTTCAAGTCATTGACGCCCAGGGCCGGGTCGATATCGAGCAGGTCGACAGCGACTATGCCGGCCTCAAGGCGCGGGTCGCGCAGGTGGTCGCCCAGCCTTTCGACCTGCTGCGTGGGCCGCTGCTGCGGGCCACCTTGCTGCGCCTGGCCGAGGACGACCACGTGCTGGTGCTGGTGCAGCATCACATCGTTTCTGACGGTTGGTCGATGCAGTTGATGGTCGAGGAGTTGGTGCAGGCGTATGCCGCTAACAGCCAAGGCCAGGACGTGCAATTGCCGGCGCTGCCGATCCAGTACGCCGATTATGCCGTGTGGCAGCGCGGTTGGATGGAGGCGGGGGAGCAGGCGCGTCAACTGGCCTACTGGCGCGAGCAGTTGAGCGGCGAGCAACCGGTGCTGGAGTTGCCGTTCGACCAGCCGCGCCCGGCACAGCCAAGCCATCGTGGCGCACGCTTGGGTATCGAGTTGCATCCGGAGTTGTTGGGCAGTTTGCGCGCACTGGCGCAGCACGCTGGCGTCACGCTGCCGATGCTGCTGCTGGCGTCTTACCAGGCGTTGCTGCATCGCTACAGCGGCCAGGAAGATGTGCGCGTAGGCGTGCCGATTGCCAACCGCAACCGCTTGGAAACCGAGGGGTTGATCGGCTTCTTCGTCAACACCCAAGTGCTCAAGGCCGATATCCACGGGCAAATGAGCACCGAGCAACTGCTGCACCAGGTGCGTCAGCGTTCCCTGGAGGCCCAGGCTCACCAGGACCTGCCGTTCGAACAGCTTGTGCAGGCATTGCAACCGGAGCGCAGCCTTAGCCTGAGCCCGTTGTTCCAAGTGTTGTTCAACCACCGTGTGAGCGCTGCCGACAGCCATCTGCATCGCCTGGCCGACCTGCACGTCGAAGTCCTGGATCTGGACGAAGGCGTGGCCCAGTTCGACCTGGCGCTGGATGTGGAAGAAAGCCAGACGGCCCTGCGTGCCTCCCTGAGTTATGCCACCGATCTGTTCGCCGTGGCGACCATCGAGCGCATGGCCGGGCATTGGCAGAACCTCTTGCGCGCAATGGTGATCGACCCACAGCAACCCATCAGCCAATTGAGCTTGCTGGGCGAGGATGAGCAACAGCAGATTCTTAAGCTGTGGAACCAGACCGACGCCGGTTTTTCAGCCGCGCGCCTGGTGCATGAATTGGTCGGCGATCGCGCCCGGAAAACCCCGGACGCAGTGGCGGTTAAATTCGACGTGCAAACCCTGACTTACGGTGAACTGGATCGCCAGGCCAACCGCCTGGCCCGTGCCCTGATCGCCCGTGGCGTCGGCGCGGAAGTGCAGGTGGCCATCGCCATGCCGCGCAGTGCCGAGATCATGGTGGCGTTCCTGGCGGTGATGAAAGCCGGTGGTGTGTATGTGCCGCTGGATATCGAATACCCACGTGATCGCCTGCTGTACATGATGCAAGACAGCCGTGCGCAACTGCTGCTGACTCACAGCCGGGCGTTGCAGCAACTGCCAGTCCCCGAGGGCCTGGATACCCTGGCGATTGATCGCACCGAAGAGTGGGCCGGTTACAGCCATACGGCACCGGATGTGGCGCTGGACGGCGACAACCTCGCCTACGTGATCTACACCTCCGGCTCCACCGGTTTGCCCAAGGGCGTGGCGGTGTCACACGGCCCGCTGGTGGCGCATATCATCGCCACTGGCGAGCGCTATGAAACCTCACCGGCCGATTGCGAACTGCACTTCATGTCCTTCGCCTTCGACGGTTCCCACGAAGGCTGGATGCACCCGCTGATCAACGGCGCCAGCGTGTTGATCCGTGATGACAGCCTGTGGCTGCCGGAATACACCTACGAGCAGATGCATCGCCACGACGTGACCATGGCGGTGTTCCCACCGGTGTACCTGCAACAGTTGGCCGAGCATGCCGAGCGCGATGGCAACCCACCGGCGGTGCGGGTGTATTGCTTCGGTGGTGATGCCGTTGCTCAAGCCAGCTATGACCTGGCTTGGCGAGCGCTGAAACCCAAGTACTTGTTCAACGGCTATGGCCCGACGGAAACCGTGGTCACACCGCTGTTGTGGAAGGCCCGTAAAGGTGATCCCTGCGGCGCTGTCTACGCGCCCATCGGTACCTTGCTGGGCAACCGCAGCGGTTATGTCTTGGATGCGCAACTGAACCTGCAACCCATCGGCGTAGCCGGCGAGTTGTACCTGGGCGGCGAGGGTGTGGCCCGGGGCTATCTGGAGCGTCCGGCGTTAACCGCCGAACGCTTCGTGCCGGACCCGTTCGGCAAGCCCGGCAGTCGCGTGTATCGCAGCGGCGACCTGACCCGCGGTCGTCCGGATGGCGTAGTGGATTACCTGGGGCGTGTGGACCATCAGGTGAAGATCCGTGGTTTCCGTATCGAACTGGGGGAAATCGAAGCGCGCTTGCGTGAGCAAGCCAGTGTCGGTGAAACCGTGGTGGTCGCCCAGGAGGGGCCGACCGGCAAACAACTGGTGGCCTATGTGGTACCGGCCGACGCCAGCCTGGCCGACCAGGTTGAGTTCCGTGACGCCCTGCGTCGTGCCCTGAAAGCCGACCTGCCGGACTACATGGTGCCCAGCCACTTCGTATTCCTGGCGCAGATGCCGCTGACCCCCAACGGCAAGCTCGACCGCAAAGGCCTGCCGGTGCCGGATGCGAGCCAGATGCAGCAGCAGTACCTGGCCCCGCAAACCGAGCTTGAGCAGCAGATCGCCACGATCTGGGCCGACATTCTGCACCTGCCGCAAGTGGGCCTGAACGACAACTTCTTTGATGTCGGTGGCCACTCCTTGCTGGCGATCCAGATTACCTCGCGGGTGCAGGCCGAGCTCGGCCTGGACGTACCGTTGATGGAACTGTTCCAGACTGAATCGCTGCGCGCCTACGTGCAGGCCGCAGCCACTTTCCGCGCCGGCAGCGTGGAAGATTTTGATGACCTTCGTGACTTTTTGAGCGAACTAGAGGCGATTTGAACCATGCTTTCCAACCCTAATATCGACCTGGTGTCGCGCTTTCTTCGCTTGCCTCTGGAGCAGCGCCAGCAGTTTTACCAGCGCCTGCAAAGCCGGGGCATGAGTTTCGCTCAACTGCCGATTGCTCCCACCCGCCACGACAGCGACACACCGACGTTGTCTTACGCCCAGGAACGCCAGTGGTTCCTCTGGCAACTGGACAAGGACAGCACCGCCTACCACATCCCTGGCGCCCTGCGTTTGCACGGGCACTTGGACCTGGCAGCGTTGCAACGCAGTTTCGACAGCCTGCTGGCCCGGCATGAAAGCTTGCGCACGCAATTGGTCGAGGACGATGAACGTCTGTGGCAGTCAGTGATGCCGCAGGCGCGGTTGCAGATCCAGCAGGCGCACGTCGACCAAGCGCAGTTGATGGCGCGGGTGGAAGAGGAGGTGGCGCGGCCGTTCGATTTGCACCAGGCGCCGTTGTTGCGTGTGACGCTGTTGCAACTGGCCGAGGATGAGCATGTGCTGGTGATGGTGCAGCACCACATCGTCTCCGATGGCTGGTCGATGCAGGTGATGGTGGAGGAACTGGTGCAGCTCTACGCCGCCCATAGCCAGGGCCATGACCTGCAACTCCCGGAACTGCCGATCCAGTACGCCGACTACGCGCTGTGGCAACGCGGCTGGATGGAAGCCGGGGAACAGGCGCGCCAACTCGCGTATTGGCAGGCCCTGCTGGGCGGCGAGCAACCGGTGCTGGAATTGCCGCTGGACCGCCCGCGCCCGGCGCAGCAAAGCCATCGCGGTGCAAGCCTGCAGGTGCATCTGCAACCGACGTTGGTGGCGGGCCTCAAGCGCCTGGCGCAGCAAGAGGGCGTGACCGCGTTCATGCTACTGCTGGCGTCGTTCCAAGCCCTGTTGTATCGCTATAGCGGGCAGTCGGACATTCGTATTGGCGTGCCGAATGCCAACCGAAACCGCGTCGAAACCGAGCGGCTGATCGGCTTCTTCGTCAATACACAGGTGCTCAAGGCTGACCTCGACGGGCAGATGAGCTTTGCCGAACTGCTGCAACAAACCAAGCGTCGCGCCCTGGAGGCCCAGGCCCATCAGGACCTGCCGTTCGAACAACTGGTGGTGGCGTTGCAGCCCGAGCGCAGCTTGAGCCATAACCCGTTGTTCCAGGTGATGTTCAACCACCAGACCGAGGCCCAGGGCGGCCGCGAAGGCCAGCAGTTACCGGGCCTGCGTGTGGTGGAACTGGATTGGGACAGCCAGACCACCCATTTTGACCTGAGCCTGGACACCCATGAATCCGCCGACGGGCTTTGGGCCGCGCTGACCTACGCCACCGACCTGTTCGATGCCGCCACCATCGAGCGCTTGGCGCAACATTGGCAGCACCTGCTGCAGGCGGTGGTGAGTGCGCCCCGCAGCCGCCTCTGCGAGCTGCCGATGGTGAGCGCCGCTGAGCAACACAGGATGCTCCAGGACTGGAACACCCCGGCTGGTGTCACCCCCTTTGAGGCTGTACACCGGCTGTTTGAAGCCCAGGCTGATCAGCAGCCGGAACGTCAGGCCCTGGCCCTGGATGAGCAGTCCCTCAGCTATGGGGAACTGAACCGTCAGGCCAACCGGCTGGCGCATTACCTGCTGGCCCAGGGCGTCGGCCCCCAAGGGCTGGTGGGGATCGCCGTGGAGCGCTCCTTTGCCATGGTGGTCAGCTTGCTCGCGGTGCTCAAGACAGGAGCGGCCTATGTGCCGCTGGACCCTGAGTACCCCCGCGAACGCCTGGCGCATATGCTTGAGGACAGTGGTGTGGGCCTGGTGTTGACCCAATCCCACCTGCATGGGCGTCTGCCGTTGCCGGCCCGGGTGCTGGCGGTGGACATCGACCGGGTCCAGGCGCAGTTGGCGTTGTGTGCCGACAGTAATTTACCGGTTGATGTCGAGCCCCAGAGCCTGGCGTATGTGATCTACACCTCCGGCTCCACCGGCAAGCCCAAGGGGGTTGCCATCAGCCAGGCTGCACTGAGTGAGTTTGCTGGCATCGCGGCGGATTACTCGCAGCTGGTTGCCCAGGACCGAGTGCTGCAGTTTGCCACCTTGAACTTCGACGGTTTCGTCGAGCAGCTATATCCAGCCCTGACCCTCGGCGCCACCGTGGTACTGCGTGGCCCGCAGTTATGGGACGGTGCCGAGCTGTATCGGCAGATCATCGCCCAGGGCATTACCCTGGCCGACTTACCCACGGCCTACTGGAAGCTGTTCCTGCAAGATTGCCTGGCAGCAGGCCCAAGGACTTATGGTGCTTTGCGCCAGATCCATATCGGCGGCGAAGCCATGCCGTTGGACGGCCCACTATTGTGGCAGCGCGCCGGGCTCGGCCATGTGCGCTTGCTCAATACCTACGGGCCTACCGAGGCCACCGTGGTTTCCAGCGTGCTGGACTGCACTGACCCGAGCGCCGTCGGCGCCGGCGGTGCCAGCCCCATTGGCCGGGCGCTGCCAGGGCGTGGCCTGTATGTGCTGGACCGTGACCTGAACCTGCTACCGCTGGGCGCCGTGGGTGAACTCTATATCGCCAGCGCCAATGGCTTGGCCCGTGCGTATTTGCAACGGCCAGGCCTGACCGCCGAGCGCTTTGTCGCTGATCCGTTCAGCCCATCCGGCGAGCGCCTGTACCGCACCGGCGACCTGGCGCGTTATCGCGCCGATGGTGTGGTGGAATATGTCGGGCGGGTCGATCACCAGGTCAAGGTCCGTGGTTTTCGCATAGAACTGGGTGAGATCGAAACCGTGCTGCTGGCCCAAGACAGCGTGCGTGAAGCGCTGTTGCTGGCTGCCGACAACCAACTGCTGGCCTACCTGGTGCCTGCGCAGACGCTGTCTGAAACCGAGCGCGCCGAGGTGAGTGAACAGTTGATGGCCACCTTGCGCGACCACCTGCCGGACTACATGGTGCCGGCGCACCTGATCTTCCTCGAGCGCATGCCGCTCAACCCCAACGGCAAGCTGGATCGCCAGGCGCTGCCCAAGCCAGATGCCAGCGTGGAACAACAGGATTGGCGAGCGCCGGTCACCCCGTTGCAACAGCAGGTGGCGGCGATCTGGGCGGCTATTCTGGGGGCCGAACGGGTGGGCTTGAACCAGCACTTCTTCGAACTGGGAGGGCATTCCCTGTTAGCGATGCAGGTGGTGTCACGCATCCGCCAGACCCTGAGCCTGGAAGTGTCGCTCAAAGCCGTGTTCGAACACCCGCGGCTGGAGGCGTTTGTCGCGGCCTTGCAAACCCAGGAGAGCCTATTGCCAACGGCGCCGGCCCTACTGCCGGCGGGGCGCGTGCAGCCGTTGCCACTGTCTTACGCTCAGGAACGACAATGGTTTCTCTGGCAACTGGAACCCCACAGCGCGGCGTATCACATTCCCAGCGCGCTGCGCCTGAAAGGGCAATTGGACCTGGCTGCGTTGCAACGCAGTTTCGATAGCTTGCTGGCGCGTCATGAAAGTCTGCGCACCCATATCCGCCAGGATCACGACGGCGCGGTGCAAGTGATTGAGCCGCCAATGTCCTTGCCGATCACCCAGGCCGATACCGATGAAGCCCAGCTCAAAGCCAGGGTGCAAGCGCTGATCGCCCAGCCGTTCGACCTGCAAGAAGGCCCGTTGCTGCGCGTCACGCTGTTGCGCCTGGCCGCCGACGAGCATGTGTTGGTGTTGGTGCAACATCACATCGTCTCCGATGGTTGGTCGATGCAGTTGGTGGTCGAGGAACTGGTGCAGTTGTATGCCGGTTACAGCCAGGGCCAGGACGTGCAGTTGCCGGCGCTGCCGATCCAGTATGCCGACTATGCCGTATGGCAGCGCAGCTGGATGGACGCCGGTGAGAAGCAACGTCAACTGGCCTACTGGCGTGAACTGTTGGGCGGTGAGCAGAGCGTGCTGGAGTTGCCGTTCGATCACCAGCGCCCGGCTGTGCAGAGCCACCGCGGCGCGCGCCTGGCGTTCGAGCTGGCGCCCGAACTCACCCAGGGGCTCAAGGCTTTGGCCCAACAGCAGGGCGTGACCCTGTTCATGTTGTTGCTGGCATCGTTCCAGACTTTGTTGCACCGCTACAGCGGCCAGGAAGAAATACGTGTCGGCGTGCCGATTGCCAACCGCAATCGCAGCGAGACCGAGCGCTTGATTGGTTTCTTCGTCAACACTCAGGTGCTCAAGGCGGATGTGCATGGGCAGATGAGTGTCGAGCAGTTGCTGCAGCACGTTCGGCAACGCGCCCTGCAAGCCCAGGCCCACCAGGATTTGCCGTTCGAACAACTGGTGGAAGCCCTGCAACCTGAGCGTAGCCTGAGCCACAACCCGCTGTTCCAAGTCATGTTCAATCATCAGACTGACGTCGGCCAGGCTCAGGTTCAGCATCAACTGCCAGGGCTGCGGGTAGAAGGCCTGGACTGGGACAGCAAGACCGCACATTTCGACCTGGACCTGGATATTCAGGAGTCCACCGAAGGTATATGGGCCACCTTGGGTTATGCCCAGGACCTGTTCGAAGCCAGCACCGTGCAACGCATGGCGCGTCACTGGCAGAACCTGCTGCAAGGTATGGTCGCCAACCCACGACAGCAGCTCAGCCAGTTAAGCTTGCTGGACGCGACCGAGCAACAACAGATCCTGCAATTGTGGAACCGCACGGAGTCTGGCTTTTCGGCCGAGCGCCTGGTGCATCAACTGTTTGCCGATCGCGCCCGGGCAAACCCGACGGCGGTGGCGGTGAAGTTCGACGCGCAAACCCTGAGCTACGGCGAGCTGGATCGCCAGGCCAACCGCCTGGCCCATGCCCTGATCGCCCGTGGCGTCGGCCCGGAAGTGCGGGTGGCCATCGCCATGCCGCGCAGTGCCGAAATCATGGTGGCGTTCCTGGCGGTGATGAAAGCCGGCGGTGTGTATGTGCCGCTGGATATCGAATACCCACGTGATCGCCTTCTGTACATGATGCAAGACAGCCGCTCGAAATTGCTGTTGACCCATTCGGCCGTGCAACACCGGTTGCCGATCCCGGACGGCCTCGACGCCTTGGCGGTGGATCAGGTGCAAGCGTGGGCGGATTACAGCGATACGGCCCCGACTGTGGCGCTGGACGGCGACAACCTCGCCTACGTGATCTACACCTCCGGCTCCACCGGTTTGCCCAAGGGCGTGGCGGTGTCACACGGCCCGCTGGTGGCGCATATCATCGCCACTGGCGAGCGCTATGAAACCTCCCCGGCCGATTGCGAACTGCACTTCATGTCCTTCGCCTTCGACGGTTCCCACGAAGGCTGGATGCACCCGCTGATCAACGGCGCCAGCGTGTTGATCCGTGATGACAGCCTGTGGCTGCCGGAATACACCTATGAGCAGATGCATCGTCACAACGTGACCATGGCGGTGTTCCCACCGGTGTACCTGCAACAGTTGGCCGAACATGCCGAGCGCGACGGCAACCCACCGGCGGTGCGGGTGTATTGCTTCGGTGGTGATGCCGTTGCTCAAGCCAGCTATGACCTGGCTTGGCGAGCGCTGAAACCCAAGTACTTGTTCAACGGCTATGGCCCGACGGAAACCGTGGTCACACCGCTGTTGTGGAAGGCCCGTAAAGGTGATCCCTGCGGCGCTGTCTACGCGCCCATCGGTACCTTGCTGGGCAACCGCAGCGGTTATGTCTTGGATGCGCAACTGAACCTGCAACCTATCGGCGTAGCCGGCGAGTTGTACCTGGGCGGCGAGGGTGTGGCCCGGGGCTATCTGGAGCGTCCGGCGTTAACCGCCGAACGCTTCGTGCCGGACCCGTTCGGCAAGCCCGGCAGTCGCGTGTATCGCAGCGGCGACCTGACCCGCGGGCGTCCGGATGGCGTGGTGGATTACCTGGGGCGTGTCGACCATCAGGTGAAGATTCGCGGTTTCCGTATCGAACTGGGGGAAATCGAAGCGCGTTTGCGTGAGCAAGCCAGTGTCGGTGAAACCGTAGTGGTCGCCCAGGAGGGGCCGACCGGCAAACAACTGGTGGCCTATGTCGTACCACTGGACCCGACGCTCCTGGGTGATGCTGTCGCTCAATCAAACGGTCGCGAAACCTTGCGGCGCGCCTTGAAAACCCGCTTGCCGGACTACATGGTGCCGACGCACTTGATGTTCCTCGAGCGTATGCCACTGACCCCTAACGGCAAACTCGACCGCAAGGGCTTGCCGCTGCCGGATGTGAGCCAGATGCAGCAGGTGTATGTGGCGCCCGAGAGCGAGTTGGAGCAGAAGATCGCCGCGATCTGGTCCGATGTGCTACGCCTGCCACAGGTGGGCCTGCATGATAATTTCTTCGAACTGGGCGGCGATTCGATCATTTCGATTCAACTGGTCAGCCGCGCCCGCCAGGCCGGTGTGCGTTTCACGCCCAAGGAGTTGTTCCAGCATCAGACCGTGCAGAGCCTGGCGACGGTCGCGAGGGAAGGCGACGGTGTGGTGCAGATGGATCAGTCGCCGCTGACTGGCGATTTGCTGCTGTTGCCAGTGCAACACAGTTTTTTTGCCGATGAGATTCCCCAGCGTCATCACTGGAACCAATCTGCGGTGCTGCAACCGCACCAGCCGTTGCAGGTACCGCTGTTGTTGGCCGCACTGCAGGCGTTGATCGTGCATCACGATGCCTTGCGCAGCACCTTTGTCGAGGGCGCACAGGGCTGGAGCGCGGCCTACCGTGGTCCGGATCAGCACCAGGCTGAACAAGTGCTATGGCAAACCACATTGAACAGCGTCGAAGAACTTGAAGCCTTGGGCGAAGAGGCCCAGCGCAGCCTCGACCTGGGCGCGGGCCCGTTATTGCGTGCGGTGTTGGCGCAGTTGGCCGACGGTTCACAGCGCTTGTTGCTGGTGATCCATCACTTGGTGGTGGACGGTGTGTCGTGGCGCATCCTGCTTGAAGACTTGCAAAGCACGTATCAGCAACTGGCCCAAGGCGCCCCTGTGACGCTGCCAGCCAAGACCAGCGCCACCCGCGCCTGGGCTGCTCGCCTGCAGACCTACGCCAACAGCCCGGCGTTACAACACGAGCTGGTTTGGTGGCAGACGCAATTGCAGGGCAGCCCGGTCGGCTTGCCGGGCGCCGATCCACAGGCGAGCCTGAGCAACCAACTGGCCCTGAGTGTGAGCACACACCTGGATGCCACCTATACTCGGCGCTTGCTGCACGACGCGCCGAGTGCCTATCGCACCCAGATCAATGACCTGCTGTTGACTGCCCTGGCGCGAGTTATTACGCGCTGGAGCGGCGAGGCTTCGACGTTGATCCGGCTTGAAGGTCATGGCCGCGAAGATCTGTTCGATGACATCGATCTGACTCGCACTGTCGGTTGGTTCACCAGCCTTTACCCCGTGCAACTGGTACCGGCCGATTCCCTGGCTGCTTCCCTCAAGCGCATCAAGGAGCAGCTGCGAGCCGTACCCGACAAGGGCCTGGGGTTCGGTGCCCTGCGTTACCTGGGTAATGCCGCAACGCAACAGGCGTTGGCTGCCTTGCCGCAGCCACGTATCACCTTCAACTATCTGGGGCAGTTCGATGCCAGCTTCGACAGCGGCGAACAGCCAGGACTGTTCACGCCGACCGCTGATGCCAGCGGTGCCGAGCAAAGCCCGCAGGCACCTTTGGGCAACTGGCTGGAAATCAACGGTCAGGTCTATGGTGGCGAGCTGAAGTTGAACTGGAGTTTCAGCCAGGCGATGTTCGGTGAAGCAACCGTCAAATGCTTGGCCGACGACTATGCCTTGGAACTCAAGGCTCTGATTGATCATTGTTGTGAGTCGGCGCATCAGGGCGTGACGCCGTCGGACTTCCCGTTGGCGCGGTTGTCTCAGGACCAGTTGGATGGCTTGGCACTGAACGTGGCTGAGGTCGAAGACCTGTACCCATTGTCACCCATGCAGCAAGGCATGCTGTTCCAATCGCTGTACGGCGAAGGTTCGGGTGACTACATCAACCAGATGCGCATTGATGTGCAGGGCCTGGATGTGGCGCGCTTCCACCAGGCCTGGCAGGTGGCGGTGCAACGCCACGAGATCCTGCGTAGCGGTTTTGTCTGGCAGGCGGAGCTTGAACAGCCTTTGCAGGTGGTCTACAAGCAGGTGCGCCTGCCGTTTATGGCGTTGGATTGGCAGACCCGTAAGGACTGCAACCAGGCCCTGGATGAGCTGGCCGAGTCGGCACGCACCCAGGGTTTTGTCCTGGAGCAGGCACCGCTGTTGAGCTTGACGC
The DNA here is from genome assembly GCF_016613265.1 of Pseudomonas sp. MF6751. Classification (NCBI taxonomy): domain Bacteria; kingdom Pseudomonadati; phylum Pseudomonadota; class Gammaproteobacteria; order Pseudomonadales; family Pseudomonadaceae; genus Pseudomonas; species Pseudomonas sp. MF6751. The sequence continues at coordinate 126,832 of NZ_JAENSV010000011.1, read as the reverse complement.
TAGTACGCACGGGGGCGACGAGCTACCACCTGATCTACACCAATCACCATATTTTGATGGATGGCTGGAGTGGTTCGCAGCTGTTCGGCGAGGTGTTGCAACAGTATGCCGGTGAGCCGCTGCCAGCGCCGACCGGGCGGTACCGCGACTACATCGCCTGGCTGCAGGCACAGGACAAAGCCGTCAGCCAGGCGTTCTGGCAGGCGCAACTGGTCAACTTGCGGGCGCCCACGCGCCTGGCCGGTGCCGTAGAGACTGAGGTGGATGCGGTCCAGGCGGTCAATGGCGAGCATCGCTTGAGCCTGGATGCTGCGCAAACCGAACACCTCAAAGCCTTCGCCCAACGTCACAAGGTGACCCTCAATACCCTGGTGCAAGGCGCCTGGTTGTTGCTGTTGCATCACCACACCGGGCAAGCCACCGTAGCATTCGGCGCCACGGTAGCAGGGCGTCCGGCGGAACTGCGTGGGATTGAACAGCAGGTCGGCTTGTTCATTAACACGCTGCCGGTGGTGGCGACGCCGGATGCGCAAATGTCGGTCAGCCATTGGCTGGAGCAACTTCAGCAACAGAACGTTGGCTTGCGTGAGCATGAACACACGCCGCTGTTCGAGATCCAGCGTTGGGCCGGGCTGGGTGGAGAAGCGCTGTTCGACAGTATCCTGGTGTTCGAGAACTACCCGGTGTCTGAGGCGCTGGAGCAGGGCGCACCGTCGGGGCTGCGTTTTGGCGCAGTGCACAGCCTGGAACAGACCCACTATCCATTGACCGTGTTGTTGGCTATAGGCCAGACACTGGGCTTGGAGTTCAACTACTCCCGCCAGGCTTTCAGCGGCGCGCATATCCAGCGCTTGGCCGAGCACTTCCAGCAGTTGCTGCTGGCCCTGGCCAGTGACGGCAGTCAACGCCTTGGCGCGTTGCCCTCAGTGGCGCAGGCCGAGCGGCAGTGGGTATTGCATGATTGGAATGCGACTGCGGTGGATTACCCGCTGGATCAAGCGGTCCACACACTGATCGAGGCTCAGGCGCTGCGTACACCGGATGCACCTGCCTTGATTTTCGCGGGGCAAGCCTTGAGTTACAGCGCGTTGAACGCCCGGGCCAATCGCCTGGCACATCGCTTGATGATGGCCGGGGTTGGCCCGGATGTGCTGGTGGGGCTGGCGGCAGAGCGCTCGGTGGAGATGGTGGTTGGCCTGTTGGCGGTGCTCAAGGCCGGTGGCGCTTATGTGCCGCTGGACCCTGAGTATCCTCGTGATCGCCTGGCCTACATGCTGCAGGACAGTGGTGTGCAACTGCTGTTGACCCAGGCTCATCTACTGGCGCAACTGCCGGTTCCCGCCGGTGTACAAACCCTGGTGCTGGAATGTGGCGATACCTGGCTGGAAACCTTCAGCAGCCACAACCCGAATATCCCGGTGCACGGCGAAAGCCTTGCCTATGTGATCTACACCTCCGGCTCCACCGGTCAGCCCAAGGGCGCTGGCAACCGCCATATCGCGCTGACCAACCGCCTGTGCTGGATGCAACAGGCATATGGGCTCACGCCGCACGACAGCGTGTTGCAGAAAACTCCGTTCAGCTTTGACGTGTCGGTGTGGGAGTTTTTCTGGCCGCTGATGACCGGCGCGCGTCTGGTAGTGGCGGCACCGGGCGATCATCGTGATCCAGCCAGGCTGGTACGGCTGATCAACGAGCAACAGGTCACCACGTTGCATTTCGTGCCTTCCATGTTGCAAGCGTTCTTGCAAGACGCGGCGGTTACTTCATGCCAGAGCCTGCAACACATCGTTTGCAGTGGGGAGGCGTTGCCTGCGGATGCCCAGCAACAGGTGTTCGTCAAATTGCCCCGCGCCGGCTTGTACAACCTGTACGGCCCTACCGAAGCCGCTATCGACGTAACCCATTGGACCTGTGTCGAGGAAGGTCGCGACGCCGTGCCCATTGGCCGACCCATTGCCAACCTGGGCTGCTACGTGCTGGACGACAACCTGGAACCTGCGCCAGTGGGTGTGCTGGGCGAACTGTATTTGAGCGGTATTGGCTTGGCGCGGGGTTATCACCGCCGTGCGGCACTTACCGCCGAGCGGTTTGTGACCGACCCGTTCGGCAGCGGCACGCGTCTGTATCGCACCGGTGACCTGGCGCGTTATCGCGACGATGGCGTGATTGAATATGCCGGGCGCATCGATCACCAGGTCAAACTGCGCGGCCTGCGCATAGAGTTGGGCGAAATCGAAGCGCGCCTGCTGGAGCTCGACAATGTCCGCGAAGCCGCGGTGCTGGCGGTGGACGGTACCCACCTGGTGGGTTACCTGGTGCTGCAACAGCCCCTTGAAGAGTGGAAGGCAGGGGTGGTTGCACACCTGGCCGAGCAGTTGCCCGACTACATGGTCCCGGCGCAGTGGGTGGTACTGGCGCAGATGCCGTTGAGCCCGAACGGCAAGCTGGACCGTAAGGCGTTGCCCAAGCCAGAGGCTCACGGTGCCGCGCAATACCAGGCGCCCGTTAGCGAGATCGAGCAGCAAATCGCAGCGGTCTGGAGCGAGGTGCTGGAGGTGGAGCGCGTAGGGCTCAACGACAACTTCTTCGAGCTCGGTGGCCATTCATTGCGAGTGCTGATGCTCAAGGAGCGAATTCGCAAGGTCAGCGGCGTGAACCTGTCTGTCAGCCAACTGATGCTTAACCCTACTGTGGCGGGACAGGTCAAATGCCTGCAGGGCAATAGCCGGTCTTCGTTGATCGTCAAGCTCAACCAGCAGACGCAAGGCACGCCGTTGTTCCTGTTCCACCCAAGCTTCGGCTCGGTGCATTGCTACACCGCGATTGCCCTGGCCTTGCGCGAGCAGCGCCCGGTGTTCGGGGTCATGTGTCGTGCCTTGGCCGAAGAGGGCGCCACGGTGCCGCAATGGCAGGTAATGGTCGAGGACTACACCGCGCAATTGTTAGTGGCCCAACCCCAAGGCGCGTTCCGCGTGGGTGGCTGGTCATTGGGCGGCAACCTGGCGATGGAGGTAGCCTACGGCCTGGAGCAAGCCGGCCGAGAAGTGGAGTTTGTCGGCTGGATCGACGCTGCTCCGCCGCAATGGGTCAAACCCTATTGGGACGCAGTGGTGGTCGAGGACGCTCGCGAGATCTCAGCCAATGAGCGCCGCGCAGCGTTGCTGGGGGTTATGTTTCCTGAGTTCGCCGAGTCCATCCAACACGCCTGGCAGCAATGCCAACGGGATAGCGAGGATGAAACGGGACAATGGCTGGAATTTGTGAACTGGGCTGAACAGTCTTTGGGCGAAGCCTTCACGGTGATCAAGGATGAATTACTGCGTGGCAATGAGGCGCAGATTTCCTGGGACGTTGACCGGGCACTCAGTGAGCGTTTGCTGCAAGCTGACTTCAAGCCGATCAAGGCGCCCGTCACTTGTTGGTGGGCTTCCATGAGCCGGGCAGGGCGCTTCAAGGACCTGATCGAGCAGCAAATGGCAACGGTGATCAGCCAAGGGCGCATCGAGCGCTCAGTGATGATTGAGACCGATCATGACGGCATTATCGACAGCGCGGTGTTTATCAGCAGTTTGGTAGAGGCGTTGAGGTAAGCCGCCGCTCAATCACAAAAACCCGGATCCAGTGTCCGGGTTTTTTTATGCTTCAATCCCTCTTCGCCAGTATCTCTGCACGCCCAAAAAAAAGCCCGGTGAGCATGGGGTGCTCACCGGGTGTTTGATCGATTAACGCGTGGAATCAGAAGTCCCAGCGCGTGCTGACCATCACATTACGTGGCTCACCGTAGGCGGCCGAGTTATAGAAGCCCACGTTGGTGTAGTAAGACTTATCGAAGATGTTGTTGAAGTTGACGGTAGCCGACAGGTTCTTGGTGACCTGGTAGCGGGTCATCAAGTCCACCAACCAGTAGGACTCCTGGGTGATGTCCTGGTTTTTCTCAAGTGGCCCGTTCCAGATCTCGTTCCAACCTTTGGTCTGCCAGCGTACACCGCCACCGATGGTGAACTTGTCCAGGTCGCCCTTGAGTTTGTAGGTGGTGTTCAGGTTGACCTGATGCTCGGGTTCGAAGGTGGAGAGTTTCTTGTCGTCTTCGTCTCGTACGATCTTGTGGGTGTAGCCACCTTGAAGTTGCCAGCCTGGGCTCAACTCACCGGAAATTTCCGCTTCGTAGCCTTTGGTGACGGCCTTGGAGCTCTTGAACGCCCAGTTGTTCGGGGCAGGTGTCTGGTTGTTGTAGGCATCATCCGAGATGGGGCGATTAGTCTCATGCACTTCGAAGTAAGCGATGCTGGTGTTGAGGCGGCCATCGAAAAACTCGCCCTTGAGGCCCAACTCGTAATTCTGCCCTTCGTCTGGCTCCAGCAGCTTCTCGTTACGGTCCTTATAGGTGCTTTCCTGAGGTTGGAAGATATCGGTGTAGCTGGCGTATACCGAGAAGTTGTCGTTGAGGTCGTAGATCACACCGGCGTAAGGAATGAACCGCCCGGTTTCCTTGTAGGAAGGGTTGTTGCCAGTCACGTGATAGTTGGCCACGCGCCCACCCAGGATCACGTTCAGGTCGTCAATCACGTTGAAACGCGCGGTCAGGTAATACCCGGTTTGACGGATAGTGTCGTCGATGTGCTGTTGGGCAGGGCCGTAAATAGGCTTGGCGATATGGCCGTTCCAGTTATAGAAATCGACCTTGTTACCGCCAGGCCATTCCGGCGACCAGTACCCCTTGCCTTGCCAGCGTGAGGTGCCGATCGAGCCGCCCACCACCAGTTCATGCTCGCGGCCAAACAGGCTGAAAGGGCCAGTGGCGTAGAGGTCGGCCGAGGTGCTCTTGGTCTCGCCGGTGTATTTCTGCCCGTTGATCTCAGCGGTGCCATCGGCTGCCGGCTGGACGAATTGGATCGAACCCAGGTCGGCGTGGTAGCCGTTGATCTTGTGGTCGAGCTGGAATTTGGTCACCCAGCCGTCGCCCAGGTCATGCTCGAGCATGGCAAAGGCGGTACGCGTGTTTTGCTCCCACGAGCTCCAGGTGGTGCCGTTGTTGTAGGAGCGCGGCATTTTGTTGATGCTGCCATTGGAGTTGACCAGCGGGAAGGAGCCGGACCAACTGGAACCCTGCGGAATGTTGTCCTGGTAATCGAAGCCCACCGTCAGCATGGTATCGGGAGACAGGTCGAACTCGGTGATGCCGTAGTAGGTTTCGGTCTTGCGTGAGTAGTGGTCCATAAAGGACTTCTTGTCCTGATACGCAGCCACCGCGCGGCCACGGATATTGCCGCTGTCGGTCAAGGGGCCACTGACATCCACTTCGCTGCGGTAGTTGTCCCAGGAACCCGCCCCCAATTGCACATGGCCCTTGAATTCCGCGGTTGGCTTCTTGCGGATCAAGTTGATGGTCGCCCCCAGGGAACCGGCACCGTTGAGCAGGCCGGTAGCGCCCTTGAGGACTTCAACACGGTCGTAGATCGCCATGTCGCTCAGGGTGTTGCCCGCCGAATAGCCGACGTTACGCACAGTCGATGGAATACCGTCGTACTGGAAACTATTGACCGAAAAACCACGGGAATAGTAGTTGGTGCGGTCGGAGTCGTAGGCGGAAACGGTGATGCCCGGCGTATGGCGCATCACGTCATCCATGTTGTTGAGGCCAAAATCCTCGATGTGCTGGCGAGTCACCACAGTGATCGACTGCGGAGTTTGCCGTGGGGTCAACGTCAAACGTGTAGCCGTGGCAATTGTGCCAGGCGTGTAGGAACCAGAACCTTCGGTGACGTTGCCCAAGTAGTTGGCGGTCACTTGCGTCGGGCTCAGCTCCAGCCCGCCACCGCTGCCAGCAGCAGTGACGGTCAAGGTATTGCCATTGAGGTTATAGGTGGTCTGGCTACCGGCCAGCAATGCAGCTATGGCTTGCTGCGGCTGCATCTTGCCCTTGACGGCGGGGCTGTTCTTGCCCTGCACATCGCCCGGGCTGTAGAGCACTTGTACATTGGTCTGGCGGCCAAATTCCTGCAGTGCGCTCCCCAGCGACTGCGCAGGAATATTCAACTCGATCTCCTGGGCCTGCACATAGCCTGCAATCGGCATCGACACAGCCAACGCCAAGGCACTGGGCAATAGGTTGATGTTCAGGGCCCGGCGCATGGATAGCGCTTTGCTCAGGGGGCTGAGACCGAGTCGTGCTGGCATGGATGCTTTCTCTTCTATGTTTTAAGTGGGCAATTCTAAGTGTTTATTGAGGTTAGTTCTCATTACCACTAGTGAGACGTTCCTACTTCGCAAAACCGGAAAAAATTATTCCGGTACTTCATGCAGGCTCCATCTCATGCACCACCTGACCGGCACGCAGGCGCACCAGATGATCGGCGATGTCGAAATAACGATCATCGTGGCTGATCACGATGATGGTCTTGCCCAGGCGTTTGAGGTCCGGCAGCAGCTCGGTGTAGAAGATGCGGCGGAAGGCCGGGTCCTGGTCGGCGGCCCACTCGTCGAACACCAGTACCGGACGCTCTTCCAGCCAGGCATTGACCAGGGCCAGGCGCTTGCGTTGGCCGGTGGACAGGTCAGTGGTGCTGAACACGCCGTCCTTGACGCTGACCTTGTGCGCGATTTCCAGGCGCTCAAGGTATTGGGTGGCGCTGTCCAGGGACTGGGTGGCGCTGCCTTGTACCAGGTCATCGAACAGGTAATAGTCGGAAAACACCGTGGTGAACAACTGGCGATAATCGTCGCGCTCTGGGTCGGTCACCGCTGTACCGTTGAGCAGGATTTCACCCGCCTGAGGCGGATACAGGCCCAGCAGCAGCTTGATCAGGGTGGTCTTGCCGCTACCATTCTCGCCCACGACAAACACGATATCGCCTTGCTTGATGCTCAGGTTGATCGGCCCCAGGTGGAACGGTTGGCTGCCTTCAACCGCTGGCGGGCTGTAGCTGACGCCGCGCAGTTCAAGGCTGTTGACCACAGGCTTCGGCGCTTCACTGTCGTCCATCAACAAGTGGGGCTCGGGCGAAGAAAAACGTTCCGACAGTTCGCTGATGCGCCCGAAGGCAATCTTCGCCTTGCCAACCACGGGCAAGTAACCCAGCAGGTGCTCCAACGGGCCTTTCATATACAGCAGTACCAGCACGAAGCCGGTAATCACCGTGGGGTCGGGGTTGGGGTTGTAGGCCTGCATCGCCAGGGCCAGGCCGATGACCACGAAGAACAGCATCGAGCCAAAGGTCTTGGCCAGGATATAGATGTTGACTGAACGCACCTGGATATCGCTGATGCGGTCTGCGGTTTCCTGGATGCGGTGGGTGTTCATGCGAAACCGCCGCGGACGGTGCATGCGCAGTTCCTTGGCTCCCGAAGCAATCGCATTGTAGTAACGCTGCAATTCATCTTCGTGGCTACGGGCCAGATCGAAGCCCTGGATGCCTTTGCCGCCCGCGATGAATTGCACGGCGCTGCCGATGATGATTGCGACCACCATCATCAGGAACATCGGCACGGACAGGTAAGCCAGGTAACCCAGGCATCCCAGGGTAACGGTGGCGGCGATGGCCAGGGGCGTGAAGGCAAAGGAAAAGTCGCTGATGGTGTCCACGTCGTGGGTCAGCACCGGGATCAGGCGGTGAGAGCGATATTGCTCGATCTGCCCGATGGGCGCTGACAGCACCTTTTCACCCAGGTCCTTGCGCAGGGCGGCAATGATCCGTTGCCCGACGTAGTTGGTGCCGATGTCGGAAATAATCGAGCTGACCAGCGCCACCACGCACAACGCGGCGAAGGTCAACACCACACCCTGAGTCATCCCCCCCGCCGAATGCAGGGCATTGTTAATCGTCGCCAACAGCAAGGTAATGGCCAGGCCGCCCGCCATGCCAAGGGCGACGGAGACCGTTACGATGGTGCGAAAGGGCCTGAGCAATGCGAGCAAACCTTTGAAGGCGCCGCGCTTGGGGTCGGTCATAAATACTTCCCGGAAAGTGAAAAAGAGGGGGCTGGGCACACAGACCCTTACCCATGACAAACGAAGCTGTGGCGTGACTATTTAGCGCGGCGTGCCGGACGGTGACAGTGAGCGATAAATTGCCCGGGGCCTGGTTCGTTCTTGTTCTGTAGGCGCACGTGTACCGACACAGTGCGTGGCCCTTTGAGCGAGAGCGAAACACATGACGAAAAAGAACCTGGTGTATGTCTGGTCCCTGAGAAACGCCGCCGCCGACAAGGCGGGGCAGCCGGTGGCCTATAAAGACCACGAGCGCTATATGAAATCGGTGCTGGAGTTTCTGGTGGGCTCGCTCAACGATACGTCTCTGGGCGAGGCTTACAACCTCGTAGGCGTGGTGTATGACGACGATGAGCACAACACGCGGGACCAGCAGTTGGTGGCGGACTATGGCTTTGCTTACCAGCCGGGTCGCCAGTGGCTGTACCCGGCGGATTTGCGTGTGCAAGGCACGTTGGTCAATGACCTGCTGCTCAGCGTGCCGTCGACCTATCGTCGTCTGCCACGAGGCAGCGCCGAACATGTCGCCGGCAAGCAGGATTTCGAGCGTCGGCTGCATGACACCCTGGTGGAGTTGAAGGCTGACATCGTGGTGCTGGATGGTTTGCTGGTGATCCTCGACGAACTGGTGCGCCCGGGTGCGCCGTTTGCGCGGCGCATCATGAACATTCATCCGGGCATCACCCGCCTCGAGTCGCCTTACGAACGCCGTGGGGCGTACGCCACATGGAATGCGCTGTACGGCGCACGTGGGCAGGCGATCACCGACTGGGCAACCAGAGCGACTCAGGCGTGCGAGCCGTTGTATTGGACTGGTGCGTCATTTCACTACGTGGATAACGGCATCGACTCGGGAGAGGTATTCCACGACGTGCTCAAGACCCAGATTTCGCCCGAAGACACCATCCTTGAGTTGCGCTGGAACAACTTCAACAACAGCCTGTTCCCGGCGCTGCATGAAGGCTTGGAGCTGTTGGCCAAACAAGGCTGAACAGGCGGGCGCGAACCCTGTAGGAGCGAGCTTGCTCGCGAAAATCTCACAGACGCCGCGTTTATTCAGAGAACACGCGTCATCGTTGGCGTTTTTCGCGAGCGAGCTCGCTCCTACAAGGTATTAGAGCTCGCGCACGACCCGAAAGCCAATCCAGTCCCCGCGCGTCTGCGGGTAGATATTGTTGCGATTGCCCGAGCGTGAAAACACCGGCGCTTCGCCCCAGTCATTGCCGCGGATCTGGTAGGCCTCGCAGTTGGGCTCCACCCAGGCACTGCCATCAGTTGGCGCGCCGACGTAGTTCGGATGCTCGCAATCAGCCACCCGCTCATACACATTGCCGTGCATGTCATACATGCCAAAGGCATTCGGGGGGTAGCTGCCCACGGGCGACGAATAGCTGTAGCCGTCCGCCGGGCCGTAGGTGTTGGCGTGCTGGGCGATGCTGTAGCCCTTGCCTTCGTCGAACGGGAAGGGGAACGGGCCGGTGGTGCCGGCGCGGGCGGCGTATTCACGCTGGGCTTCGCTGACCATCTGGTACGTGTGCCCGGTCTTCTTCGACAGCCAGCTCACGTACTGCTTGATGTCGTCCATGTCCATGCACACCGCCGGCTGGCGTGGCCCCTGGGGGTAACGCGGTTTGCTGGCGATGCATTCGCGGCCGGGGCGGTCGTCGCCATTGGCGATCTTGACCCCGGTCTGGCGCACGTAGCTGTCCCATTCGCCGGCGGTGACATGGAAGCGGCTCATGGCGAACGGCTTGGCGAACGTCACGGCATGCATAGGGCCTTCGTCAGGCTCGCGGCCCACTTCGTCGTCCGGCGTACCCATGGTGAAGGTGCCGGCGGGCAGCACAACCATTTCCGGGCAGTCCTTGCAGTCTTTGAAGACCTTGCCCGGTTGTGGGGCGGCGGCCTGGGCCAGGCCGGGCAGTAGGGCGCCGCACAGGGCGGTGAGTGCCAGTGCGGTGAGCAGTTTGAGTCGGGATGGCGTCATGGAGGCGTCTCGTTCAAAGGGAAAAGGGGGTCATAACCGCTGGCTCAGCAGGGTCATGAAGCGCTGGATCTCATCGGAGTTGTTAAGCAGGCCCGGTGAGGTGCGAATCACCGGGCCAACGTCACGGTCCACTGCGTCCACCACCACACGGTTTTTCATCAGGTAGGCCGCGATGGCATCGCTGTCCTGGTTCTTGACCCGGAAGAAGGTGAAGCCCGCTGACAGCTCGGGGCTGTGCGGCGTCACCAGTTCGATCTGCGGGAGGGCCAGCAGTTGGTCCTTGAGTTCGGTGTTGAGGGCATGGATACGTGCCTGCACCGGTGCCTTGCCCAGTTGCAGGTGCAACTTGAAGGCTTCGTCGGCGGCCCAGCGATGTTCGAAGGCGTGGTAGCCGCCAGGCGTCATGGTCGTGGCGAAGTTTTTGTCTTCGGAGAAGGTCGGAATCATCGGTGTGACGTATTTGTTTTCGGTCTCGCGGGCGCACACCAGGCCGGTGCCCCGCGGGCCGAACATCCACTTGTGGGTGCCAGCGATGAAGAAGTCGCAGTGCATAGCGGGGAAGTCGAGGTCTTCCACGCCGAAGCCGTGCACACCATCGACGATATAGAGCAGGCGGTCCGGCTCGTCGCGGTTGCGGTTGTGTTCGTCCACCAGCTTGCCGATCTCACCGATGGGCAGTTTTACGCCGCTGCCGGATTGCACCCAGGTCATGCCCAGCACGCGGGTGTTGGGGCGAATGTTGCGTTGGATGTTGCCCAGCACTTCATCGGCCGAGACCTGATTGGGGTTTTTGAACAGGCGTATCTTGCGAACCTGGGTGTGCTCCTTGCGTACCCGGAAGTCCAGGCTGAACGCGGTGGCGTAATGCTCATGCACCGTGGTGAGGATTTCCTGGTCGGCGCGCACCTTGATCCCGCCATAGATCATCGCCAGCCCTTCGGACGTGCTGCCGGTGAGGGCGATCTGCGCTGGCGTGGCGTTCAGGTAGCGGCCGGCCCACTCGCGTACCTGGCCCTCACGCTTCCAGGTTTCCTGCAGGTCCCAGTCCATGGCCAGGCCAGGGTTACGGTCGATCTGTTGGCGGTAGCGTTCGATGGCCTCGCGCACGGGCCTGGGGTGCGAGGCCACCAGGAAGTTGGAAAAATGCAGGTAATTGGGGTCCTGGTTGAACAGTTGCTTCAATCCCGTCCATGGGTCGTTCGTAACGGTGGCTACTGCCTGAGGCAGCAACGCGGTGCCCAGCGGCAGGCTCGCGGCAAAGACGCCGGCCTGCTTGAGAAATGTACGGCGGTCGGTCATGGACTTACTTCGTGGTGGTTAGCGATTGGCCAATGGCTTGGCGGCTTTTTGTACCTGGTCCCACACCCGCAGGAAGTTGCCTCCCCACAGCTTGGCGATATCGGCTTCGGAGTAGCCGCGCTGGATCAGTTCGGCAGTGACGTTGCGCACCTCGCCGACGTTCTCCCAGCCCTGGAGGCCGCCGCCGTCGTTGAAGTCCGAGGCAATGCCGACATGATCGATGCCGATCTTGCGCACGGTGTAGTCGATGGCGTCGCCCAGGTCCTTGAGGGTGGCCTTGGGTTCTTCCTCGAGAATGCCGTACAGCGCGCTGGCGTATTGGCCGAAGCGTTGCTCGGGCCAGGCGGCAATGATTGCATCGCCGGGCATCAGGGCCATGGCCAGGTTGGGCAGTGGCGGCAGGTCGAAGCGTGCGCGCAAGGTATTGAGCTTGTCCTGGGTCGGCTGGCTCAAGGGGCGCAGGTAGGCGGGGAAACCCACCACTTGCACCACGCCGCCGCTGTTCTTGATCAGTTGCAGTTCCTTGTCACTGAGGTTGCGCGGGATGTCCACCGATGCCCGTGGCGCCGAGTGCGACGCCACCATCGGCGTGCGGCTCAACTGCGCGACTTGCTCCAGGGCCTTGGTCGACATCTGCGACACGTCGATGATCACCCCCAGGTCATTGAGGCGATGCACCGCTTGCTGGCCGATAGGCGACAGACCCTCGAGGGCATCCGTGGAGTCATTGAAGAACGGCAGCGGGCGCGACGAGTCGGACCAGGCGTTATTGCCGATGTAGCTGAACCCGAACATGCGCATGCCGCGTGCGGCCCACAAGTCCAGCTGGTTCAGGTCATTGCCCAGGGGGTAGGCGTTGAGCATGCTGATAAAAACCGCGAACTTGCCTTCGCCGTGCAGGCGTCGCATATCGTCCGGGGTGTAGGCAATGCCCACCTGGTTGGGAAAGTCACGCACCATGCCGGAGATGATCTTGTAGCGCACCTCCTGCTCGTGGCGGGCCTCTTCGACAAAACCGTCGGTGGGCTTGTGCGGGGCGTTGGCGCCGTTCCAGATTTCCGGCCAGCCGAAGATCGTCAGCGCGGCGCCCGACAATCGGCCGCGGGCGGCCTTGGCCAGGTCGAACTGGCCGCTGCCATCCTTGTCGGCCTCGTTTCCCGCCGTGCCGAAATCCAGGGGCAGGGTGATGTGGCTGTCGAACGACAACAGGCGATCCTGCATTTCATTGGCCTGCTTGATCACCTCCAGCGGGTAGCCGGCGTTGCCCTTGAACCACTGATCCCAGACCAGGAAACCAGCCCCGGCGCCGATAGCGAGGGCCAGCGGCAGGCCGATATACAGCGCCTTTTTCGAACGTGATTTTGTCATTGCCATCTCAGTCAGTTGAGGCCTTTGCTATCAGGGAAGAACGAGCGATGACGGGGGAAATTTAGGTGGCGGGGGCAGGGCGGTAAATTTCATCGGGTTGCAAACGTTCTAGCTCTGATCAAGCCGTTTCCTAAGGTAGCCAATGACAATCTCCCGACGTGGGTTCATCGCAGGCCTGGCGCTGACCGGTGCAGCCGTGCCCGCGGCCTTTTATGCCCATCGCGAGTTGACACGGAAAGAAGAGTTTCCCATCACCCCCGGCGAAGCTACGGTCGACCTCGCTGACACCCAGGGCCAGCACCTGGCGAACACCCTGCGGGGCGTCTGGAGCCTGCGCCTGGAAGGCCGCGATGCGGGCCTTGCGGGCCTGCCGCTGCATGGCCTGGAGTTGCTGCTCGACATCGCCCCCCGTGGGCGTGGCCTGCGCGGTTACCTGGACACCGCCGAGCAACTGCGCGCTGAAGGCGAGCCGCGCTACCGGGTCTTGGGTGATGTGCTGACGGGCGAGGGCGCCGTGCTCTATTGGCGCTTGATCGACCGCGATTCAGCCGGCGGCGTGCCGGCCTATGAATTCAAGATGACCCTGGATGAAGTCTGGGCCGATTTCGGCAATGCCGGCAGCGCCACCCTCAGCGGGCACATCCTCGACCTTGAGCGGCCCCTGGCGCTGACCGAACGCGACAACCGTTTTATCGCCCACAAACAACTGTTCCCCGAAGCCCGCCAGCGCATCGGCCTCAACCCGACCTTGCTGGCCTGGCTGATTTCTCCCGAGCACCGCCTGTTTCACCAACTGTGGCACGCCACCCGCGACCAATGGCACAAGCTCTCCGAAGAAAAACGCGAGGCCCTGCGCGGCATCGGCTGGCAACCGGGGCCCCGTGGTCAGGAACGCGACGCCCGCGGCAAGCGCAAGGACCGCAATGGTTCGGGCATCGACTTCTTCTTCATGCACCGCCACATGCTCGGCACCGCACGTTCCATGCAGGATTTGCCCTCCTGGCCGCAATTCCCCGAGCCGCAACCGCCGTTGGAGCGGGATCGCCTGGGCTTTGTGCGCTACTTCGACAACCACGACGGTTTCGCACTGCCGCCCTGTTGGTCAGCGCCAGATGACGCCGACTACACCCAGTGGGTCAGCGATATCAAGGCGGCCGAGACCTACCACAGCAACTTCCAGGTGTGGGAATCGCAATACCGCGACCCGCGTTACCTGGCCAAGTTGACCCTGGGCCAACTGGGCTCGGAAATGGAACTGGGCCTGCACGATTGGCTGCATATGCGCTGGGCCTCGGTGCCCCGCGACCCGTCCAACGGCGCCCCGGTACCCTTCGCCCGCGACCCCGCAGACTTTGCCGCACGTTGGTATGCGCCGGAGAACGACTTTCTGGGCGACCCGTTTTCATCCCATGTGAACCCGGTGTTCTGGCATTTCCACGGCTGGATCGATGACCGCATCGAAGACTGGTTTCGTGCCCACGAGCGCTTCAACCCAGGCGAGGTGAGCCGACTGGAAGTCAACGGCGTGGCCTGGTTTGCGCCAGGCCGCTGGGTGGAAATAGGTGACCCGTGGCTGGGCCCGGACACCCACGGCTGCAGCACCACGCCGGGGCTGCAACAGGGGCGCTCGATGGAAATGGACCCGGAGATCATGAAGCTGGCCCTGCGCATTACCTTCGGTGCCGATGAAGAGCTGCTCAAGGGGCTGTTCAAACGTGTGCCGCAGCGGCCATGGTATGCGCGGCATCTGAAACTCAAACGCGAGGCTTAGGAGGGGGTTTTAAACCTGCTCTTGCTCGCGCAATTGCGCACTCATCTCATCGCAACTGCGTGCCCAGTCGCTCAACCATTGCGGCATCGGCGGTGAGGTGTCGTCCAAGCCCAACTCGCGGATAAATTCGGCCGGGGGCAGGGTGCCCTTGGCAGATCGAAACAGCCCACGCATCACCACCACGCCGACCACTCGCCCATGGCTGACAAAACGGTGCTCCATCAGGTTCCACTTGTGGTCCCAGCCGAGAATGCGGGTATGCACCTCGAATGCCTCGAACAGCTTCAATTCCCGACGGAACTTGCCCCAGGTATCGCCGACTATCGGCATCGCCTTATGGCGCAGTGCCACGCGAAAGGCGCCGGTGCGCAGCACAAAATCCATGCGAGCCACATCGGCCAGGGTGAAATACCGGCCATTGGTGACATGCCGGTTCAGGTCCAGGTCCAGCGGCCAGACTCGCATGCGCACCACCGTGGTGGCCAGGCCGTGAACCGGTTTGCGCCAGGGGCGGCGCAACAGCATGTGCAGTAATCGAAACCAGAGATTCATAAAAACGCCAGGCAGTTGATCAATGGCCGCACTGTACGGGGGTGGAATCGGCTAAGGTAGATGCGTAAATGACTTATTACATGCGAAAAGTGCAAGCCGGAGTTATTACATGCATGTCACCTTGCTCCTGGCGGATCAATGCTCCGCTGCTAGTGCCACCCTGGCCATGGAAATGCTCAGTGCGGCCAATCTCTTCGCTGACAGCCCGCCGTTTGAGGTGATGCTCGCGTCTATGGACGGCCAGCCGGTGACAGCATGGGGCGGGCAGCGCCTGCAGGTGCAGGGTTCACTGGCGCAGATCGCGCACACGGACCTGGTGCTGATTCCCGGGTTTCTCTTTACCCTCAAGGAAGCTATGCCGACGTTTGCCGCCTACGGCCCCTGGTTGCGTGAGCAGCATGGGCAGGGCGCCGTGTTGGCGTCGATGTGCACGGCGGCCTTCATGCTGGCCGAGACCGGGCTATTGCACGGCTTGCGTGCGACGACTCACTGGGCATTTGCCGGGTTCTTCCGGCGTCGGTATGCCCAGGTCAGCCTGGATGAGGGGCAGATCCTTTGCGAAGACAATCGCCTGATCACGTGCGGGGGCGCTACGGCGGCGATGGACTTGATGCTGCACCTGATCCGCCGTTTCGGCTCGCCGGAGCTGGCTCATACCTGCGGCAAGTACCTGCTGATCGATGCCGGCCGCACCGAGCAGTCGGCCTACGCGATGTGGTCGCTGCCCAAAAGCCACGGTGATGCGCAGATCCTGCGTGTGCAGCATTGGTTGGAGCAGCACTTTGCCCAGTCAATGGTGATCGATGAGGTGGCCCGGCGCTTTGGTTTTGGCGTGCGTAATTTCAAGCGGCGTTTCAAGGATGCCACTGGTTGTACGCCGATTGGCTACCTGCAAACCCTGCGCCTGGAACGAGCCAAGCAGATGCTGGAGTCAACACGCATGACCCTCGCCAGCATCACGTATGCGGTGGGCTATGAGGACAGCAACTCGTTTCGGCGTCTGTTCCAGCAACGGGTGGGGATGCTGCCGGCGGCGTATCGCAAGAAGTTCCTGATCGCCCAGGGCGACGCCTGTGTACCTGATGCACCGAGGTCCTGATTTGCCTTGATGCCGCTCAGGTAAGCAGGCGCGCTGCGCCGTGGACGTGTATCACTTTTTTGCGCGGGGATTGCTCTGTGCAACACCGTGCAGCAATAGCGCCTCAAACACCCGCTGTACCCGTGGTTCGTCGCTGTGGGCCACATTGAAGCGCATTGAGTCGCGGTGGGCCGGGTCGTAGCCGAAGAGCGCGCCAGGTGCCAGTACCATGCTGCGTTTCAGGGCTTCCTGGGCCAGGAGTTCGCCGTTCACGCCAGGCGGCAGGCGTGCCCAGATGAACATCCCGCCTTCATACGCCATGGGCAGTTCGCACCCGCAGCGCTTGAGCCATTGTTCGACGCGCCCACCGGCTTCCATCAGGCGCTGCACCATGCGTTTGCGGTGCTTGGCGTAACTGCCTTCGCTGAGCATGCGGTAGACGATCTGTTCGAACAGTTCCGAGGTGACGCCGCCGCTCATCAATTTCATGTTGGTCAGGTTGGCGGCCAGTTGCGGAGCGGCCACCACATAGCTGACGCGGGTGTTGGCACTCAGGATCTTCGAGAACCCCGACAGGTAGGTGACCTGGTCCAGCCCGGCGACGGCGGCCAGGCGTGGGGGAGGGTTGGGGTGCAAGTCGCCGTAGAGGTCGTCCTCGACGATGTGGCAGTGGTACTGCTGGGTCAGTTGCAACAGGCGAAACGCTTGGCTGGGGCTGAAGGAGTGGCCGGTGGGATTGTGCAACACGCTGGTGGTCAGATACAGGCTGGGGCGGTGTTCGGCCAGCAGCTGTTCGAGGGCGCTGAAGTCAAAGCCGTCGGGGCGGCGTGCAATGGTGATGACTTTGACGCCGTGCAGCGCCAGGTTGGCGTGGAAGTTGAAGTAGCATGGCGCGTCGAGCAGCACCGTGTCGCCGGGGCGTGCGAGCAGGCGCATGAGCATGTCCAGGCCCTGCACGGTATTGGGTGTGGTGATGATCTGTTCCACCGGCACCGACAAGCCTTCGCCGTGCAGTTTCTGTTGCAGCGCCTGGCGCAGCGGCAACAGCCCCGCCGGCGTGCCCAGCCCGGCGATGCGCAGTGATGGCGCACGCACTACGCTGCGCATGGCCTGGCGGATCGCTTCGCCATTGAGCCAGTCCTCCGGCAAGTGCCCGCCACCGGGGCGCAGTTCGCCACTGGCGGTGGCCAAGGGCCGGCGCAATACGCTGAGCAGGTCTTGGGGCAATAGGTCCACCCAGGTCACCGAGGCAGGGCGGGTGCTGTCCATCGCCACGAAGTAGCCGCGGCCCTGGCTCGAGGTGAGCAGGTGGCGGCCGCGCAGGCGGTCCAGTGCCTCATTGAGGGTGAACTTGCTGACGCCGAGGATCTGGGTCAGTTCACGCACGGATGGCAGTTTGCTGCCCGGTGCCCATTCGCCATTTTCGATGGCCTGGCTGAACGCCTCGACGATCTGCTGGACCTTTGGCGTGCCTTCTACGAAAGCGATGGCGGATACAAGCATGACGCGTCCTTGTGTTTGCCGGTGCTTTTACCGGTGAAGTTAGGCCGGATTAGGCACCACTTTACCTGCCTTGCGCAATGCCACTCCCCTAGACTGCGCGGCATCTCGCCAGGAGATGGCGATATTTCCTACACCTGAGCAATGGATTTTGCATTTCCATGAAGACTTATATGTGCGCACCCTGCGGTTTTATGTACGTAGAAGAACTGGGTATTCCGGAGGACGGAATTCCCGCAGGCACCCCTTGGGAAGAGGTGCCTGAAGACTGGACATGCCCGGATTGCGGCGTGACCAAGGCCGATTTCATGGCCATCAATCTTCCTGAACGTCAATTCGCCTGACACTCCATCAACGAAAGGAATCGTCCCATGAACAGCAAACTGATCAACGCCACCGTCCCGTTCTGCACCGGTGTGGCCCACCAGAAGTACCTGGGCGCCGAAAAGGGCCTGCAAACCGCCATCGAAGGTGACTGCACCCACTGGTACATCGACGGCAGCCTGTTCGGCGAAATGGTCGATGACTGGACCGAGGCGCGTATCGAGAGCCTGCAGGCGCAAATCGCGGCCACGGGGGTCAAGCCGGTTTTCCATGGCAACTTCAAAGCGCCGTTGGGCAGTGATGTCGAAGCCTTCCGTAGTGCGGCTGTGGAGTACGTCAAAAAAGAAATCGACATCGCCAGCCGCCTGGGCGCGCCGTTGATCATTCACGGTGGTTGCATCGTCGAGCCGAAAATGGTGCTGATGGCCAAGAAGGTTGCCCTGGAGCATTACCTCAAGTCGGTGCAGGAACTGGCGCGCTATGCCGAGGCCAAGGGCACGGATATCTACCTGGAGAACCTGTCCAACTACGTCAACTATCGGCCGTTCCACTACATCTTTACCCATGAAGCCGAATACGCCTTTGTGTTCGAGCGCCTGCAAGCCCACAGCAATGTGTATTTCTTCCTCGATGCCGGCCACGCCAACATCGAGAACGGCCTGCCGGCAGAAGTGGTGCGCAAATACCACCACCTGATCAAGGGCATTTCCTTCAGCAACAACAACGGCGTGCAAGACCAGCACTTCGGCATCCATGACGGCAACTGCGATTACGCCGATGTGCTGCAGGCCATTGTCGAGACCAACTGGAAGGGCCTGGTCGCGTTTGAAACCCGCAACCAGACCGCCAAGGCTGCCCTGGCTGACCTGGCAGTGATGTACCGCGACTCCCTGACCACCGAAATCGCTGTCGCCTGATCGGCCTGGGGCGAGCGCTGGCCGCGTTCGCCCTGTTGCTGCTGCTTCTCTTTATTCAAGGTGCTGGCCATGACAAGTGCGTTAACCCTGTCGTCGTTTCTCTACTTTCTGCTGTTTTGCGCCACCATGACCTTCAGCCCGGGCCCCATGACGTTGCTGTTGCTGAGCCTGGGCTTGAAGGACGGCCTGCGCAGTTCGATCCCGGCGCAGGTCGGCGCCAGTGTGTCGTACCTGATTTCAATCCTGATCTTTGCCGTCGGCTTCTCGGAATTGATCAAGGGCAACCTCGCCATTACCCAGACCATCCAGTTTGTCGGGGTGGCCTACATTCTTTACCTGGCCTACAAGCAGTGGACCAGCAGCGGCGTGTCGATCAACAACGCCGACAAGGTCGAGGGGGCGCGCAGCCTGTTTGGCAAAGGGCTGTTGACCGGGTTTTCCAACCCCAAGACCATCATCATGTTCAGCGCCGTGTTCCCGCAGTTTGCCGGCGCCGGTGAACACAGTTCGGCGGCGGACATCGCCATCCTTGGCCTGACCTTCCTGCTGCTGCAATTTGCCAGCGGCTGCCTGTATTGCTATTTCGGCCAGCGCATCAAGCACGTGCTGGAAAACCCCAAGCGGCGGGTGTTGTTGCAGAGAATCACGGCCGTGTTGCTGCTGGGCGTCGCCTTGATGCTGGCGCGTGGGTTCTCGCACTGAAGTATTAGCCAATAAGCGGTAGTGGCGATTTGACGTCGCCCTGATAGACTCCAGGCATTCACCCAGGATCGCCCCCACCATGCCAGCCGTCGGAGGAAAAGGACTTCCGCTCGCTTTGCGCTTGTACAAATCTCGCCTGCTGGGGCTGACGCTCGGCTTTGTGTGCGTGGCGTTCGGCATGTATCCGTTGAACCCGTCCCTGTGGGTGTGGGCCTGGATGCTGATCAATGCCTTTGCGTGGCCGCACCTGGCTTTTCAATGTTCGTTGCGCTCGGCCAATACCTTGCGCAGCGAACGCCGCAGCCTGCTGTTCGATTCCTTTTGCGGTGGGTTCTGGGTTGGCGCGATGCACTTCAACCCGCTGCCCAGCGTCACCACCCTGTCGATGATGAGCATGAACAACGTCGCCATCGGCGGGCCGCGCTTCCTGTTCGCGGGTTGGGTGGCGCAGGCGCTGGGGTTGAGCACCGCGTTGCTGCTGTTCACACCAGGGTTTATCGCCGTGACCACCCAGGCCCAGCTGTATGCCTGCCTGCCGATCCTGATGCTGTATCCCCTGGCCCTGGGCTGGATCTGCTACCGCCAAGCCGTCACCTTGGCCCGCCACAAACGTGAACTGCTGGCCTTGAGCCGCACCGACAGCCTGTCGGGCCTGCTCAACCACGGCGCCTGGAAGGACCACCTGGAGATCGAGTTTCAACGTTGCCGTCGTGGCCCGGCCGGTGCGGCTATCGCGTTGATCGACATCGACCACTTCAAGACCATCAACGACACCTACGGCCATGTGACTGGCGATATCGTCCTGCGCCAACTGAGCAAGGTGCTGCGCCAAAACCTGCGCACCACCGACCTGGCCGGCCGTTATGGCGGCGATGAGTTCTGCGTGATCCTGCCAGGTATGCCCCTCAACCGTGCCACCGAGGTGATGGAGGCCTTGCGCGGTCGCTTCAACGCCTTGGCCTACGCTCAGGACCCAACACTGCGAGTGAGCCTGAGCATCGGCCTGGCGCCGTACCAGCCGAGCCACGCCGACTCCATCAGTTGGCTCAACGACGCCGACCAGGCGCTGTACGAGGCCAAGAGCAGCGGGCGCAACCGGGTCAGTTCGGTACAGGGCAGTTGGTTGCGGTCAGTTTAGTGGGGTAGGGTGGCGGGGCACCCTCCAACAAAAAACAAGGATCGGTCCATGCTCTTCACGTTCCCGCGTACCCTGTTGGCCGCTACCCTGGCCTTGTCTTTCAGCCTGCCGGCCTACAGCGCCGAGCCTCATAAACAGATCCAGCAACAGGCCGAACAATACAAGGCCGAAGCCTTGAAGCTGCTGGAGCGCCTGGTGAATATCGACTCGGGCTCAGGCTACGAGCCGGGCCTGACCCAAGTGCGCGATATCGCCGTGGATGAGTTGAAACAGTTGGGTTTCACCATCGAATTGGTGCCGGATAAAGCCGCCAACAATAGCCATGTGGTCGCCACCCTCAAAGGCACCGGCAAGGCCAAGATCCTGCTGATGGCCCATATGGACACCGTATTCAAGGAAGGCTCGGCTGCCGAGCGCCCCTTCCACATCAAGGACGGCCGCGCCTACGGCCCCGGCGTGATGGATGACAAGGGCGGCATCGTTGCGGGCATCTATGCGCTCAAGGTCCTCAAAAGCCAGGGCTTCAAGGATTACGCGCAGATCACCTTCCTGCTCGACGCCAGCGAAGAAACCGGCTCCGACGCCGCCTCCGAACTGATCCGCAACACTGCCAAGGGCCACGACGTGACCCTGAACCTGGAACCCGGCCGCCCCGCCGACGGCCTGGTGGTGTGGCGCAAAGGCAGCGCCACCGCGGTGGTCGAAGTCAAAGGCAAGGCCGCCCACGCCGGCGTTGCGCCGGAACTGGGACGCAACGCCGCCATGGAAGCCGCGCACCAGATCCTGCAACTGGGCAAACTCGGCGATGAAGACAAGAAAACCACCATCAACTTCACCGTGCTCAAGGCCGGTGACCGCACCAACGTCATCCCTGACCAAGCCACCGCCAAGGCCGACGTGCGTGCGGCCTTGCCGGAAGAATTCGACCGGATCGAGAAAGACCTGGCCCGGGTTTCAGCCAACAAATTGATCCCGGAAACCGAAGTTAAAACCAGCCTGCAGCGCGGCCTGCCACCGATGCCGCAGACCGCAGAGTCGGATAAGTTGGTAGCGATAGCCCAAGGGATTTATGGCGAACTGGGACGCAAGTTGACCATCGAAGGCAGCGGCGGCGCGGCGGATGCCAGCTTGTCCGCCGGTGTAGGCACGCCGACGCTGGATGGGTTTGGGATAGTGGGGGGCAATATTCACACGGCGGAGGAATATGCCGAGGTGGAGAGTGTGGTGCCGCGGGTTTATTTGTTGAGTCGGATGATCATGGAGCTTTCCAAGCGCTGATCAGAACACTGGATTGCAGAACGAATCGGGTTTGAATGGGGGAGGAGGGCCCGTCCGGCAAACGCAGATCCCCTGTTGGAGCGGGCTTGCCCGCGAAGGCGGTGTGCCAGTCGCTGCATGTGTTACTGCACTACCGCTTTCGCAGGCAAGCCAGCTCCCACATTTGATCTTTGTTGATTTGAGCGTTGTGTTAGTTTGACTGATCGGCATTCGGGGGTGATTGTGATGGTGTCGTTTGTACATGCATTGGCTGACCCGCGCTGATCAGGTCGCTGGATTTCGAAGCGAAGCTAAATGTTGGAAAACCCTGATGCCAGTCTGTTAAAACATCTGTAGGAGCGAGCTTGCTCGCGAAAAATTCACAGGCGCCGCGTTTATTCAGGCAGCACACGTTATGGTTGACGTTTTTCGCGAGCAAGCTCGCTCCTACAGGTGACGATGACGCTTTAACTGACTGGCATTAGGGCTTGCCCCTTCCCACATTGAGTGCTCGATGTATTCAATGTGGAAGTCACCATGTGGCAGGGTCTTCGAGGCTGGCTTTTTGGAGGTCTTCTTTCCACCATTCATTAGTTAATCTATAAATTTCTTCGAAAAAACCTTTTGGATTGTCCATTTCACTCCATCCCCACGGCAGGGTGCAATAATAGCCGGGAGCCTGTCTCAATAAGTGCGAAAAATCAAAGGTTTCGTCGCTAAGTGCAGCCTCCAATTTGTCGCATAAAACCTTGCGATGTCGATAGCTTAGATCTGAAGATTTCTCAATTATGTGTTTTTTGATCAGTCGCCTTCTGTCTGTGTCAAGGTTGATGTCGTAACGTGAAAACTCTTCGCCTAAAGTCTCTTCGCGATCATAAATATCGAACGGGCCGAGTAGGTGTCGAAGTTTCGGTGCGTACGGGACATCTAGAAAAGGGTGTTTCAGCATTGGTCATTACTCACAGGGAATACGGTATAAAGTTCTTTGGTTTCGCGATCAAATTTTGCGATCGCTGCATCCATATTTTCATCAAGTATTGGATTGTCCCGATCAGTAGGGTTTGGTATGTATCCTCTTCCGCAACCCTGCATTTCGATTCGGACAACTGGATTGCCGTAGTAATCTTCCCCGGTAAAAGGCGGTAGATTGCGTTCTGCTCTGGTGGTTACCTCATTTAGTACAGCGAACTGCGCTCGATGACTTTTAAACTGCGTACTTAACTGCATAAGATTTTTCCTATAGTGGCGGTATTGATTTTTTTAGGGGGACGATCGATTATTTTTTGAGGACTAAGTAGTTCTCAATTTTTCTTACGATGTGGCTCAGCCAAAGCGGCCCTGATGCCCACTCGTGCGGATAGTAATAATAGCAATACTGTTTGTGTAGCAGGTTCTCCAAAAGATTTGATTCGTTTGTATAGTGTTTGATCAATTCTAGAATTTCTTCTTTTACGGTGATGATTACATCCGTAGAGGAGTCCAGTAGAAAAGCATCAATGACCTCGTCAGCTGTGGCGTGCTCATCTACCCAGTCTTGATGGAAGTAAGCTCCAAAAAATTGCTGAAGTTCAGTTAGTTGGTTGTTCATTTTTCTATTGGGTATCCTGTCAGTAAAAGGTAGCCGTCGGGCATTTTTGGTTTTCGAATTAAAACTAGCATAAACTTATAAACAGGTATGGATTCTGTGGTGCCTCTTATAACGCTCAAGCCTACGGGTTGGCTCGAATGTTCTCTGATAATATGCTTGTCCTTTGTTCCTTGTAGGAATTTGGATATTTCCTGACTATGCGAAGCCAAACTTTTGGATACAAGTTCTTCTGCGTCTTCTAAAGTTTTGAACGTAGACGCTGCAGGTATATGTGGCTCCGCCTCAAGCCGTTCTACCAATTGATAGTCAGTCCGCTCTACGTGTTTCTTAATCAGATGTCCGCCTGCTTTTTCATGCCCGTCTAGTACGCTGCTGGGTATTTTTTTTGCTGGAGCGCCGACTTTTGAGTCAGGACAAATTCCAACTTTACAGCTCAGCCCTAAGGGATCTACCCACCCCGTAGGATTGGCCACATACCGGTACCCATTGATCCCACCCGCCAGCTTCACTGGATCTGGCGTCAAGTAACGACCAATATCCGGATTGTAGTAGCGATGGCGGTTGTAGTGCAGGCCGCTTTCCTGATCGAAATACTGCCCTTGAAACCGCAGTGGGTTGTCGACTTTGCCCACGTCGAGCCGGGCGATCTGGCCGTAGGCGCGGTAGTGGGCGGACCAGACGATTTCGCCTTCGGGGCTGGTCAGTTCCTGCGGGGTGCCGAGGTGGTCGAGTTGGTAGTGGTAGGGCGTGGTTTCTTTTGGGCCGAAACCTTCCAACAGGGCCAATGGGCGGAAGCTGTCGGGTTCGTAGAGATAGCTGCGATGGTGCTCTGCATGGTGTTCGGCAATCAGCTTGTCGCCTTGCCAGAAAAACTCTGTGGTCTTGCCGTCCACAGTCTTGCTGATGCGCCGCCCAAACGGGTCATAGCGATAGCTGGCGGTTTCGCCGTTCGGTTTTGTGAGGCTGATTAACCGATGCTGGCAGTCGTAGCGATACTCAGTGACGAGTTGCTGGCCCTTGCCGCGGCGTTCGCGGATGAGGTTGCCGAAGGCGTCGTAGTCGTAATGGCGGTCGCCCTGGATCATCAGACGATTCGCCGCGACGATGTCCGGGCCGGGGCGGTCTTGCATCAGCAGGTTGCCGGCCGGGTTGTGGGCGAAGCGTTCCTGGACGTCCTGGGAGTGATCGGCGCGGGTCAGGCGGTTTAGCGGGTCGTAGCGGTAAAGGTGTTCGCCTTTGCGGGTGTCGAGCAGGCGGGTGAGGTTGCCGGTTTTGTCGTAGTCATATTGGCGTTGGTAGAAATAGTTTTGCTGCTGCGTAACGGCGTGGGCGTGCAGACGATTCTGGTCGTCGTAGTGGTAGTGGTTGAGGAGTTGGCCTTGCTGGCGTTGGTGTTCTCGGCCGCTCTTGAATAGATGCGAGGTAAGCACTTCACCGTTGAGTTCGACGGTAGCGAGGTGGCCGCCTTTGTCGTGGGTGAAGGTGACGCGGTTATTGTCCGGCAGGCACAGGGTTTTCAGTTGCCCGCAGGCGTCGTAGCCGTAGCGCAGGGTGCCCCAGCCCTGGTGTTCGGCGGTGAGGCGGTTTTGGCGGTCGTATTCGTAGGCCAGCGCCCAGTGACCGTCTTCGACGCTGAGGAGGTTGCCTTGGCGGTCGTAGGCATAGTCGACAACGCTGGCATCGGACAGGGTTTTTCGGACGAGGCGACCGGCGTGGTCGCGCTCGTAGCGGGTGATTAGCTGACTGTTATCGTCGCCGTATTCGGTCTTCTCCAGCAGGTTGCCGTTGAGGTCGTAGACGTAGGCGGTGCGCTGGCCGTCGAAGCCGGTTTCCTGGCGGATCAGGCCGTTGGGGTGGTAGTCGAGTTGGTAGGTTTCGCCGGCTTCGTTTTCGATCTCGGTGAGCAGCAGCCGGGCGTTGTCGTAGCGGTACTTGACCTGGGTGCCGTCGGCGTTGATGCGGCGACTGATCAGGTGCAGGCCGTCGGCATATTCGTAGCGGGTGACGTGGCCGAGTTCGTCGCGTTCGGCGATGATTTTGCCGTAGGGGTTGTAGCTGAATTCCCTACAACCATCGCCTGGCAATACAAGACGAATCAACCTGCCGACGCAGTCCCAGTGATACTGCGTCAGCGCACCATGCTCATCCTCACAGGCAACTTGCCGTCCCAGATCGTCATAGCGATAACGCTTGATCCCGCCATTGGGCAATTGCTCCTCAAGCAACTGCCCCCGTTCATTCCACACCAGTCGATGGCAACTGTGATCCGGATACCAAATCCCGGTCAGTTGCCCGTGCTTGTTGTAGCTGTAGTCAGTAACCTCACCATCGGGATCGGTCCTACGCGTAACATCGCCTTGCTCATTACGCTCGTATTTCCAGACCGCCTCCCCACGCCTGACAACCCGTACAAAACCGTTGTCATGCTCGTAGGACGTTGGCTCATCATCCCCCGGAAACAGTGCCACCAAGCGTCCGGCGTCGTCATATTGATAGGCCGTCACCGCGCCCATCGGGTCTTGCTCGACGGTCAGCCGACCTTTGTCATCGTAAGATTTGTAATGCTGAGCGCCGTCCGGATCGATGCGCTGCACCAAGCGCGCCCGGTCGTCATGGACATAGACTTCCTGGCTACCATCGGCGTTATGCACGGTGACACGCCCGTCATCCCCCCAGGCATAGCGCGTGTCCATCTGCGAAAAACTCGCCCAATGCCGAACGCAGCGCGCCGCCTTGCCCGCGTGTTCCCATTCCCAAAAGAAACTCGCGCCACCGGCCAGTTGGCGTTCAAGAATGACGTGCTGATCGTCGTACCGATAACGCTCGCTTTCACCGACGGCATTGGTCGCACACACCAGTCGTCCAGCTTCGTCATAGGCGTAGGAAACGATGTTCTGCTCGGTTTCCCAAACGTAGGGCTCACGCCCTTTGGCGCGATGAACCTGGTAGTCCACCGCGACGATGCGGTCCAGCTCATAGCGCAGTAGTAGCGAACGACCAGCACCGTTATCCAGCCGCTCAATCCGCCCGGAACGATCACGGCAAAGGCGCAGCCGGTTGTCATACGCATCGCTGATGGTTGTCAGCACACCGTCGCGAAAGTGGTAGAAACGCGACGCCTGGGCCAGCACCAGTTCATCAGGCGCCGAACCCAAGTAGATCGCCGCTTCCGCCAGGCTATTGGTGATCGCGGGCCGAGAATCGGTGGGCAAGGGCAGGGTAGTCGAGCGGTTCTCATGGTCAGTCCACACCACCGAATCGCCCGACACCACCAGCCGATGAGCCAGCCCATGACTCCAGCCAAACCCCAACCCACAATCCACATCCACCGCAGTGGTGCGATACAGCCGCGTCCACGCAAACGGCAAAATCCCATCCAGCGCGCCATCGGTGAGGGTCAGCAATTCCTCGCCGGTGACCATCGACACCGGGCAGCCGTTGGTAACGGTCTTGTCCGCTGGCGCCGCCGCATCGCCTTTAGGATTTGAAGCCACCGCCGGCACATCATCCACACGCTCTTTCTGCGTCAGCACTACGTTCTGCCGCGCTCGCCAGCGCATCTGCACCGTGCCTTGCTTCAGCCCTCCCACCAACCCGCGAACCGCCACCGCTTTGTAGCGGTCCACCGCCCGCATGAACGTTGTGAGGATCGTCAGCACACCGGTCACGAAACCCACGGCTGACTGAAGAATCCCTGCGCCGTACTTGACCAGGCGCATACTCAAATACGCTACGCCCGCTGCCGGCAGCGCGATGGTCAACACCACGCCAATCACCAGGTCAATCAGCAGCGATACCATAAAACCGGCGGCCGCTTGCGCAACTTCACTAGGCGGTAACGCCTCCAGCCAGATCATGGCGGTGCGCAGTAACAGGTACAGTGCCGCCTCATCACTGGCCAGCAACATCGCCTGTTCCATGACCTTGGGCGCATCGGTGGCGATTTGCGCCAACTTCGCCGCCTCGCTACCCAGTTGCTCGACGAACTTGAGCGGGTCTTCAAGAATCGCCTGCACCTGCTTGATGCTGTCCCACACGTCACGGATCGCTGCCCAACTGCCGGCGAGCACGCCGTTGCCTATTGCGCTGGCGGGGGATTGCTGCCAATGCGGCTTGAAGCCTTGCCACTGCTCGCGCAGCCATTGCTCCAGATCCGCAGTCAGCCCGGCATAGGAAGCAAACAAGGCATCGACTTGCTGCGCTGAAACACCGCCCTGAACCCTTACCTGATAGCGCCCGCCGGCGGCGCATTCGTGGAAACCGTCGCCGTGCTCGTCGAGCAGGATGACCCTGGAGCTGCCGTCATCCAGCCCGATCACTTCAACCGGAATATTGCCGATCGCCACGTCGTACGCTGACTCGAACCTGCTCTGGATCTTCAGCACACCCCCTGCCGGACAGCGGGCCACGGTGGAAAAGTCCGCATCGCCAAGACCGACCGACTGCTGTGCATCCCCAACCCGCAACACCCGATCCATACCCAGCAACGAAGGCATGTCCGCCGCATGACTGACCGTATCCAGCGCACGCGAATACCAGGCGCCCATCTGCTGGCGGTACTCCACCAGGCTCTGATGGAAACCATCCAGCTCGTGTTCGATAAAGGTAATGTGGGCTGCTTGGGTCATACGCGGCGGCTCCCCAAGGGGGGCGGCCAGGTAACCAAGGCACTAACAGGAAAAACCATCTGCAATCCCTCGCACTGTTTGATCAGGCGAGGGACTTTGCAGCGGTGGAAAGCGGAGGGGAGTAGAGCTTATCCGGCTGTTACGTGGGACGTTTCAGCAACCTTGTCGCGCAGTACCAGGCTGCACAGCGCCGGCAGGAACAACAGCGTCAACACCGTGCCCACCAGCACACCGCCAATCAGCACATAAGCCAGCGACGACCAGAACACCGAGAGCGTCAACGGAATAAACGCCAGCGCCGCCGCCAGTGCGGTCAGGATCACCGGGCGGGCACGCCGCACGGTGGCTTCGATAATGGCCTCGCGAATCGCCATGCCGTGGTCCTGGTTCTGGCGGATCTGGTCGGTGAAGATCAGCGTATTGCGCATCAGAATGCCGCCGATGCCAATCAGGCCCAGGATCGCGTTGAAGCCGAACGGCTGGTTGAACAGCAACAAAGTCGGCACTGCACCAATCAGGCCCAAAGGCGCGGTAGCGAACACCATGAACATCACGCCGAACGAGCGCACCTGGAACATGATCACCGTGAGGGTCAGCAGGATCATGATCGGAAACAGCGCCGCCAGGGCCACGTTGGCCTTGGCGCTTTCCTCAACCGGGCCGCCGATGTCGATTTTGTAACCGCTGGGCAGCTTGGCGATCAGCGGTTGCAGGTCTTTGTACACAGCCATTTCCACATCGGGCGGTTGTACGCCGTCGATGATGTCGGCGCGTACCTCCACGGTGGTGGCGCGGTCACGGCGCTTGAGGATCGGTTCTTCCATCACCGCCTGAAAATGCCCGACCTGGGCCAGCGGTACCGACGTACCGGCGCTGTTGGTCAGCGTCATGTTGTTGAGGTTGGCCAGGTCTTCGCGTTGGCTGCCTTGGGCGCGGGCCACCACTGAGACGGTGCGGTTGCCTTCGCGAACTTCGGTGATCGGGTTGCCGCTGAGCAGGGCGTTGAGTTGGGACTTGACCTCGTCGGGGGTAAAACCCAGCAAGCGCAAGCGATCCTGGTCCAGCACCAGGCGATAACCGCTTGCACGCTCGCCCCATTCTAGGAAGGTGTCTCTGGTCAGCGTGTTGCCGGCCACGACCTGGCGCACCTCTTCAGACAGCCCGCGCAGCACATTCAGATCCGGCCCGGAGACGCGAAACACCACCGGGAACGGCACCGGCGGGCCGAAGACGAGCTGCGTGACCCGTACCCGCGCCGACGGAAATTCGCCCGCCGCAATGCGCTCGC
Organism: Pseudomonas sp. MF6751; assembly: GCF_016613265.1. Classification (NCBI taxonomy): domain Bacteria; kingdom Pseudomonadati; phylum Pseudomonadota; class Gammaproteobacteria; order Pseudomonadales; family Pseudomonadaceae; genus Pseudomonas; species Pseudomonas sp. MF6751. The sequence goes on along the minus strand of NZ_JAENSV010000011.1, from coordinate 97,445 downwards.
GCATCCGCAGTTTCAGCGCGTCGCGGGCGTGGGAATCCGGGGTTTGCACAATCAGCTTGGCAAATGCCGGGTCGGGCATTTCAGGGTTCAACGACAGGAAAAACCGCGGTGCACCGCCGCCCACATAGGTGTCGACCATGCTGGTCTGCGGCTCTTGCAACAGCGCCTTCTCCACCTGCGCCGCCACGGCTTCGGTGCTTTTGAACGCACTGCCGGGTGGCATATACACTTCCAGAATCAGTTCCGAGCGGTCGGAATCCGGGAAGAATTGTTTCTTCACCACCGCCATACCCAGGCCGCACACCACGAACGCGGCCACCACCAGCCCGGTCACCAGCCAGCGCCCGCGCACGCAGGCCTCCACCAGGCTGCGCAGTTTCTGGTAGTAGCGCCCGGCATAAATCGCATCATGCCCGCCGGGCACTGGCTTGATGTGCGGCAACAACTTCACGCCCAGGTAAGGCGTGAACACCACGGCCACCAGCCAGGATGAAATCAGGGCGAAACCCACGATCCAGAAGATATTGCCGGCGTATTCACCCGCCCCGGAACGCGCAAACCCAACCGGCAGAAAACCGATGATGGTGACCAGGGTGCCGGTCAGCATCGGCGCCGCTGTTGAGCTCCAGGCGTAGGTGGCCGCGTGGATGCGGTCAAAGCCTTCTTCGAGTTTGACCACCATCATTTCGATGGCAATGATCGCGTCGTCCACCAACAGGCCCAGGGAGATGATCAATGCGCCGAGGGTCACGCGATCGAATTCACGGCCGGTGACCAGCATGATCACGAACACGATCGACAGCGTAAGCGGCACGGCCGCCGCCACCACCAGCCCCACGCGAAAGCCCAGGGCCAATAGGCTGATCAGCATCACCACCGCCAGGGCCACGAAGAATTTGAGCATGAACTCGTTGACCGCCAGGCTGATGTTTTTCGCCTGGTCGGAGACTTTGGCGAAGTTCACGCCCAGGGGCAGGTCGGCCTGGATTCTGGCTTCCTGGGCCTGCAGGCTCTTGTCCAGTTCCAGGCCGTTCCAGTGCTTCTCCATGATCACGCCCAGCATCAACGCCGGGTCGCCCTGATGGCGGATGCGATAACTGGGCGGGTCTTCATAACCCCGGCTCACGGTGGCCACATCGGCGATGCGCAATACGCGGCCATTGACTTGCAGGGGCACGTTTTCGATCAGCGCGAGGCTGTCGAACGCGCCGTCGATGCGGATATAAGCGCGGGCGCCTGCCGTTTCGACGAAGCCTGAGGGCGCCACGGCATTTTGTGCGGCGAGGGCGGCGAAGATCTGTTCGGGCTTGATGCCCAGGGTTGCCAGGCGCTCATAGGAAAACTCTACAAACACGCGCTGGGCCTGCTCGCCAAGGATATTGACCTTCTTCACCCCTGGCAGGTTGAGCAAACCCTGGCGCAGCTCCTCGGCCATTTGCACTTGTTGGCGATGGGGCAGGTGTTCGGCTTCCAGGGCGTACAAGGCAAAGTACACGTCGGAATATTCATCGTTGAAAAAAGGCCCGATCACGCCCTTGGGCATGCGCGTGGCTTCGTCGCTGAGTTTTTTGCGGGTCTGGTAGAACAGCTCCTGAATCTCGCTCGGGCGTGTGGACTCCAGGAAGGTCATGCGCATCGACACGAAGCCTGGCTGGGCGATGGTCTCGACGCGGTCGTAGTAGTCCAGTTCCTGCAGGCGCTTTTCCAGGCGGTCGGCTACTTGCTCCTGCATCTCCTGGGCGGTGGCGCCGGGCCAGGCGGCGGTGATGGTCATGACCTTGACGGTAAACGAAGGGTCTTCGGCGCGCCCCAGCTTACCGAACGCGAAGACCCCGGCGACGAGGATCGCAATCAGCAAGAACAAGGTGACGGCGCGGTGCTTGACGGCCAGTTCGGAGAGGTTGATCCCGCGCATACTCATTGATCCTGCTGACGGTTGAGGGCCAGCGCCTGGGCGGGCAGCAAGCGCACCGTATCGCCGCTGTGCAGCAGGTGAGCGCCGAGGGCGACGATGGTTTGGCCGGGTGTTACGCCGCTGTCGAGCAAGGCGTCTTCCTGGCCGAGGCTGGCGACCTTCACCGGGGCGAAGCTGATCTTTTGATCATCGCCAATCAGCCAGACGCCCGTGCCTTGCCCCGCATCCTGCAAGGCGCCAATCGGCACGCGGGTTTGCAGGGGCTGGCCGTTGCCTTGCAGGCGCACGGTGATGGTGGAGCCGAGGGCGAAACGCTCGACCGAACCCTGCAGCACGTAACGTGCGCGGTAGGTGCGGGTGACCGGGTCGGCGCTGGCGGACAGTTCGCGCAGGGTGGCGGTCACGGCCTGGTCCGCTGCGCCAAAGGGCAACGCCAGGGCTTTTTGCGCGGCCAGGTCACGCCGGTTCTCCGGCAGGTTGACGATGGCTTCGCGGGCGCCGTCATGGGCCAGGCGCGCCACGATTTGCCCTTCGGCCACCACTTGGCCGCGATCGGCCAGCACGTCGGTGATGATGCCGTCGCCATCGGCCTTGAGTACCGAATAAGTGCGACGGTTTTCGATCTGGCTGGCATCCGATTGCGCCGCGGCCAGTTCGGCCTGGGCGACGCGCAGGTTGGTGGCCGACTGGTCGAAGATCTGACGCGACACTGCGCCGGTGCTGGCCAGGCGCTGGTAACGGTTTTCATCGTCACGACGCTGGCGCAGTTGGGCCTGGGCGGCGTTGACGCGGTTCTTGGCCGAGCGCAGCGCCAGTTCGAAGTCGCCGATGTCCAGCACCAACAGGGTGTCACCACGGGAGACGTGCTGGCCGGGGTCGACCTTGCGCTCGATCACCTTGCCGCTGACCCGAAAGCCCAGGTTGCTTTCAGTGCGTGCGGCCACCACGCCGGTGTAAGCACTTTGCTGGGTGCCGGCGGCTTCGACCTTGGCGGCGAGTACCGGGCGCGGCACTGGCACCTGGGCGGTATCGGCCTTGCTGTTGCAGCCATTGAGGAACATCAACAGAGCCAGGGGCGTGAGAAGACGCAGGGGGAGAGGGGGCATGGCGAACTCCAGGGTGACCATAGTTCAAAAAATTACGGTCGTAATTTTCTGCTTATATTATGGTTGAAATATAAATTAATCCAGCCCTCGGATAATCCCGGTCATTCAGGCGCAGGTCCCCGTGTGAGAGCGGGCTTGCTCGCGAAGAGGCCGGGTCAGCAATATTGGTGCTGACTGACCCATCGCTTTCGCGAGCAAGCCCGCTCCCACAGGTTAAAGCAGCGTTCTATATGTAGAACGATCAGGGCCAATTTTGCCGTCTAGTGCTCAGAGGTGAGGCGAATTAAGCTGTGCTCACTTTGGAGGTACACCATGAAAAAGCTGATTGGTATCTACACCAGCCCCCGCGCCCACTGGGTCGGCGACGGCTTCCCTGTACGCACGCTGTTTTCCTACGACACCATGGGCAAGCACATCAGCCCATTCCTGTTGCTGGATCACGCAGGTCCAGCCGAATTCACCCCGACTGAACAACGTCGCGGCGTTGGCCAGCATCCGCATCGCGGTTTTGAAACCGTGACCATCGTCTACGACGGCGAAGTCGAGCACCGCGATTCCACCGGTGCCGGCGGCAAAATCGGCCCGGGCGATGTGCAATGGATGACCGCAGCCAAAGGGATCCTGCACGAAGAGTTTCACTCCCAAGACTTCGCCCGTAGTGGCGGCGCACTGGAGATGGTGCAACTGTGGGTCAACCTGCCGGCCAAGGACAAAATGGCGGATGCCGGTTACCAGACCATCGTCGATGGCGACATTCCGGTGCTGCCATTGGCAAACGACGCCGGTCACCTGCGCCTGATTGCCGGGGAATTTGCCGGTACTCAAGGCCCGGCCCGCACCTTCACGCCGATAGACGTATGGGACTTGCGCCTCAACGCCGGTAAAGCGGTCACGCTGGACCTGCACGCCGGGCGTAACACCGCCTTGGTGGTGCTCAGCGGCACGTTGTTGATCAACGGCGACGAGGTCGCACGCCAGGGGCAATTGGCGCTGTTCGAGCGCGACGGTAAGCAACTGACCCTGGAGTCCAACGACGACGCCAAGGTGCTGCTGCTCAGCGGCGAACCCATCGACGAGCCCATCGTCGGCCACGGTCCGTTCGTGATGAACACCGAGCAGGAGATTCACCAGGCATTTGCCGACTTCCAGTCGGGCAAATTCGGGCAGATGCACGCCTGACGGTTCACCGCAGCCGCCTGTGGGAGCTGGCTTGCCTGCGATAGCATCACCCTGGTGTAGCTGATACACCGCGGTGTTTGCATCGCAGGCAAGCCAGCTCCTACATTTTGTTTCCAGGGTTCTGATTTCATGCGATCTTCTCGGCATTCGCCCTGGAGTCGCCTGGATGCCCTCATTTATCGCTGATCACCCGATGCTGTGCGCCGTGGCGTTGATCCTGATCGACATCGCCGTGTGGCGCCTTATTTCCCCCAACCTGGCCAACTGGAAACTCGCAGCGCGGCTGGTGATTTTCGCGGTATTCAGTGCCGTGTTGTTCAACGACGGCATGAACCCCATGCAAGCGGCGCCCTATGCCGATGACACCACCTTGCATCTGGCCGCCACGGCGTTGCAGATCGGCTGGTGGCTGTTTGCGGCGCGCACGCTCACGGTGTTGCTCGGCGCGGTGATGATGCAGCGGGTCGGCCATACCGGGCGTTTGTTGCAGGACCTGATGGGCGCAGTGATTTTCCTGATCGCGATCATCGCCGCCATGGCCTACGTGCTCGACCTGCCGGTCAAGGGCGTGCTGGCCACCTCCGGTGCCGTGGCGATCATCGTCGGCCTGGCCTTGCAAAGCACCCTGAGCGATGTGTTTTCCGGGATCGTCCTCAATACCACCAAGCCTTACCAGATCGATGACTGGATCTCCATCGACGGCACCGAAGGCCGCGTCACCGACATCGACTGGCGCGCCACGCGCCTGCAAACCTCCCAGGGCAGCCTGGCGGTGATCCCCAACTCCCTGGCGGCCAAGGCCAAGATCATCAACTTCTCGCGCCCGGCGGACATGTTCGGCCTGGCGGTCAGCCTGCAAGTCAGCCCCCATGCGCGCCCGCAAACCGTGATCGAAGCGCTGGAGCGTGCGATGCAGGGCTGCCGGCCGTTGCTGGCCCAGCCGGCGCCCAGCGTCGCGTTCAAGGCGTCCACCGGCAGTGGCGTGGAATATGAGATCAGCGGCTTCGTGCCGGCCATGGGCCTCAAGCGCGAAACCCGCAACCAGCTTTACGACCTGGCCTACCGGCATTTGCAGGCGGCGGGCGTGGGGCTGTTGTCCGCCACCGAAGGCAGCACGCCGCCTGCGGTGTCTGGCGCCCGGGCATTGCTGGAGCGCTCGTCGATCTTCTCCACTTTGCGTCAGGAAGAAAAAGACACCTTCAGCCAGAACATGACCCTGCACACCTACCGCGCCGGTGAGATGATCCTGGCGGCGGGGGAGGTCAGCGATCACCTGTTCATCATCGAGTCCGGCGTGGTCTCGGTGCTGTTGATCAAGGACGGGCACAAGTTCGAGGCTGGGCGCATGGGCCCTGGGGAGGTGATCGGTGAGTCCGGCATCCTCTCCGACCAGGCGGCGCTGGCGGATTTTTCGGCCAAGACCTACTGCACGCTCTACCGCATCGAAAATGAATACCTCAAGCCGTGCCTGGACGCCCGGCATGATATCGGCGAAGCCATGAAGGCGCTGCTGGACTTCCGCCGCCATGCCGCCCAGGCCCTGACCGAAGACGCGCCCGTGGTACCGGTCAAGAAGGGCTTCATCCAATGGCTGAGGAACCGTGGCCTGTAGATTGGTCACCTGTTCTTCGCCCGGATTGGCTATTTCTCCAGGACGCCGGGGTGACTAACCTGCTCACCAATCCCACTGTCCTGGAGCAACACCATGCAAACCCGTACCGATTTCTACACCGCTTCCCCAGACGCCATGAAAGCTATGCTCGCCCTGGAAGCGGCGGTCGGCAAACTCTCCATTGAACTGCCACTGCTGGAGCTGGTGCGCCTGCGCGTCTCGCAAATCAACGGCTGCGCGTTCTGCCTGGACATGCACACCGCCGATGCACGCAAGGGCGGTGAAACCGAGCGGCGCCTGTACACCGTGTCGGCCTGGCGTGAAACCCCGTTCTTCACGCCGCGCGAGCGTGCTGCCCTGGCCTGGGCCGAAAGCCTGACCTTGCTCAGCCAGACCCACACCCCCGACGAAGACTTCAACGCCCTGGCTGCGGAGTTCAGCCCACAGGAACAAGTCGACCTGAGCGTCGCCATCGCCACCATCAACAGCTGGAACCGCCTGGCGGTGGGCTTTCGCAAGATGCCCAAGTAACGATCGGAGAGTTGCTGCTTTTTGTGGCGAGGGAGCTTGCTCCCGCTCGACAGCGAAGCTGGAGCCGGTTTTTTGGGGGCGCTTCGCACCCCAGCGGGAGCAAGCTCCCTCGCCACAGAGTCGCAGGTTCAGAAATTTACTGAAGCACTCAGGCGCGCCGTCAACGGTGCGCCCTGGAACAGGTAGTCATCGCCCATATACTCGCCCGCGTCGCGCCAGTAGCGCTTGTCGAACAGGTTATCGACGCTCAGGCGAAACACGGTCTCGTAGCCATCGACCTTGGTGGTGTAGCGGCTACCGACGTTGACCACCGCGTAGTCGCCCACTTCTACGTTGCCGGTGCGATTGGCAGACTTCTTGGCGCTGTATTGCACGCCGCCCAATACCGCCAGGCCGTTGACCCAGGGCAGGGCATAGTCGGCGTACACGCTGGCGCGCAGCTTGGGCACGTTGATTGCCTGGTGGCCTTCGTATTCCGGCGTGCCGCTGCCGCTCACCCGCGCTCGGATCGCGGCCACGCTGGTGGCGATCTGCAGACGGTCGGTGGCCCAGCCGTTGGCGGACAATTCAATGCCGGTGTTTTTTTGCTGGCCCTGCTGCACGTAGTTGAACGTGTCACCTTCGGGCTTGGCGTACTGGTAAGCCTGGCGCGTCTGGAATACGGCGGCGGCGAAGCTGATACGGCGCCAGTCGTATTTCACCCCGGCTTCGATCTGGCGCGAGACGGTGGGAGCGAGTGTTTCATCGGCATTGTTTGCAAACCACGGCGCGGTGCCGCCCAGGGACAGGCCCTTGCTGTAGCTGGTGTACAGCGAAACGTTGTCCACCGGCTTGTAGATCAACGAGGCCTGGGGCAGGAACACGTACTGTTGGGTGTGGCGCGTCTGGTTGCCGGTGACGCTGTCGAAGGCTTTTTCGTCCAGGCGCACTTCACGGCCACCGAGGATGGTTTGCCAGTGCTCGTTGAAGCGGATGCGGTCGGTGACGAACAGCCCGTACTGGCGGCTGTCGAGGTTGCGGTGGCTGTCGTTCAACGGCTTGTCGGTCGGGGGAAAGCTCGGCACCTCTTCGTTGATATTGGCGGTGCCGATGAATTCGTTGACCGACTTGCGTTTGTCGATCACCCGGCGAAACGCGCTGCTGCCAAAGGTCAGTTCATGGCCGATGCCGGCGGTGTCGAAGAGGCCGGTCATGGCCGCCTGGATTTCATCGTCGCGGCGAGTGTCGTCCGGGCTGCGGTAATCGTAGACGTCGTAGTTGCCTTCGGGGCTGAAGTAGTTCGGCACGCTTGCGGAACTGCAACTGGCCGAACCATAGCAACCCCAGGCAAACGAACTGTAGTCATCAATCACCACCTTGCTACGCGCTGCGCTGACACTGCCTTTCCACTGATCGCTGAAACGGTATTCAAACTTGCCGTTGAGGTTCAGTGAATCAATCCCCACCTGCTTGCCGCCGGTCTGGTGCCCCAGCAGCTTCTTCGGTGAAGCGCCGTGGGGCACTTCGGTGCCCCCCAACAGTTGATACCCCGGTACCGAACGCTGTTGCTTGTTCTGGTACTCGGCGTCCAGTTGCAGCACGGCGTCGGGGCTGATGTTCCAGTCAAAGGCCAGGGACACGAAATCGCGCTGGCCGTTGGCGTGTTCCACATAGGAATTGAGGTCTTCATGGGCGACGTTGGCGCGCAGGCCGAACTGCTGCTCGCTGCCAAACCAGCCGCCGACATCGGTGGCGATGTAACCACTGCCGCGATCATCGGTGGACACCGTCACCGAGCGCACATCCTGGGGGCGTTTGGTCACGTAGTTGATCACGCCACTGGGCTCGGAAATGCCGCTCTGCAAACCCGCCAGGCCCTTGAGCACTTCCACCTGCTGCTTGTTTTCCAGCGCGACGTTCTGCTCGCCGGTAATGGTGCGCCCATTGATCTTGTAACTGCTGGCCGCGTTCAGCGAAAAGCCACGCACCACGAAATTCTCGTAATAACCGATAGGCGCATAACTGTCGCCAACCGAGGCATCGTTGCGCAGCACTTCACTGAGCAAGCGTGCCTGCTGGTCCTTGATCAGCGCGGCGTTGATCACGGTGATCGAGGCGGGGGTGTCCAACAGCGGCGCTTCATCAAAGCCGCCCACCGACGCGGTTTCACTGCGGTAGCCCGACTCATCCTGGCCCTGGACCTTTACCGTCGGCAACTCGATCTCGGCGGCCAGGCTGCTGCCGATGCCGCCACTGAGCAACAGGCCGAGGGCGAAACGTGAAGTGACGACGGGGCGAAAACGCAAAACCATGGGTAAAGGCCTTAAAGCGCTGGGCGGGGGGCGCCTAAGCTAGGCATAAGCGCGGCCTTTTACAAGCTTTCGCGCAAGGTTCGCACGGCGAGACAACCCGTCTCAGCTCCGATGCCGATCCTGTTGCGGCTCGACAGCCAGGCGCCGGCTTGCGATAGACAAGGCTCCCCTCATCGTTTCAGGAGATTGTCATGGGTATCGCAGGTAAAGTCGCGCTGGTCACCGGCGCCGGGCAGGGCATAGGCCGAGCTATTGCCATGCGCCTTGCACAGGACGGCGCCGATGTCGCGTTGGTGGACATTGACGGCGCCAAGCTCAACGCCGTGGCCGCCGAAATCGTCGCCACCGGCCGCAAAGCCTCTGTGTTCATCGCTGATGTATCCAGGCGCGAACAGGTGACGGCTGCGGTCGAGCATGCCCACCAGACGCTGGGCGGATTCGACATCATCGTCAATAACGCCGGAGTGGCGCAGATCGACTCATTGCTCGATGTCAGCCCGCAGCAGGTCGAGCGCACCCTGGATATCAACGTCAAGGGCGTGCTTTGGGGGATCCAGGCGGCCGCCAACATGTTCAAGGCGCTCAAGCAGAAGGGCAAAATCATCAATGCTTGTTCAATCGCAGGGCATGAAGCCTTTGCGCTGTTAGGGGTCTACTCGGCGAGCAAATTCGCGGTGCGCGCCTTGACCCAGGCGGCGGCCAAGGAACTGGCGAGCGCGGGGATTACGGTAAACGCCTATTGCCCCGGTGTGGTGGGCACCGATATGTGGGTTGAGATCGACAAGCGCATGGCCGAGATTACCGGGGCGCAGGTGGGGGCAACCTACAAGCAGTACGTGGATGGGATTGCCTTGGGCCGTGCGCAAACGCCGGAGGATGTGGCGGGGTTTGTGGCATTTCTGGCAGGCCCGGACGCAGACTATATGACCGGGCAGGCGCCGCTGATCGACGGTGGCCTGGTCTACCGCTGACAGCGTGGGTCGACTCGCCTGCGTGGGAGTCGACCCCTTGTATCAGTGGGTTTTGCCGGGCATATCAATACCCAGCTGGTTCACGCGTCGGTACAGGGTTGCCCTTGAAATCCCCAGGGCCTGTGCCGCAGGTGAGGGTTTCCAGCGATGGCGAATCAACGCATCCAGAACCATTTGACGCTCGGGGCTGGCGCTCTGTTCGGCCAGCCCTTGAGGCTGCTCGCCCCGGATATCAATCGGCAAATCCGCCACTTGCAGCGTAGTGCCTTCGCACACCGCACAGGCATACGCCAGCACATGCCGCAGTTGCCGCACATTGCCCGGCCACGCATAACCCAGCAGCAATTGCAGTGCGGCCTGGCCGATGCCCAACGACACGCCGCTGTTACGCGCCTCTTGCTCCAACAGCCGGTTGATCAGGGCCAGCTTATCGGTGCGTTCGCGCAACGGTGGCAGGCAGAAGCGCGCACAACCCAGGCGAAAGTACAGGTCTTCACGGAATCGGCCCGCGCTGACCAGCGCCGCCAAATCGCGGTGGCTGGCGCAGATCACCTGAATGTTCACCACGCGGGTTTTCGCTGCGCCCAATGGCGCGACTTCACCCTCGGCCAGCACCCGCAGCAACCGTGTCTGCAACGCCAGCGGCATATCGCCGATTTCGTCGAGGAACAACGTACCGCCGTCGGCTTGCAGTAGCAGCCCGCTCATGCCTTTGCTGGAGGCTCCGGTGAAGGCACCGGGGGAATAGCCGAACAGCTCGCTTTCAATCAGGCTTTCCGGAATCGCCGCGCAGTTCACCGCCACAAACGGCCCGTCCCGGCGCGCGCTGTGCTCATGCAACTGGCGGGCGAAGACTTCTTTGCCGACGCCGGTTTCACCTTGCACCAGCACGGGCAGGTTGCGGTCCTTGACCCGCGCAGCCAAGCGCAGGTGCTCCTGGATCCGCGGGTCGACTTGAGTCTCTGGCAGCGCCCGAACCGAGGGGCGTCGGGGTGCATTGACCCTCACGTGTACCGCGTCGGGCTTGCCCAGCCAGTGCAACTGCCGGGTTGACTGATCAGTGGCTGCATGCAATGCATCCACGTCGAACACTTCGCCGATATGCTCAGGCAGCTGGCCAAAGCGCAAGCGCAGGGCTTGACGCGCCTTGCTGTTCAAGGCGTGCAGACGTCCGTCCTGGTCCCAGGCCAGCAGCAGGTCGGGTTGGCTGTCGACAAAGCCTGGAGTGCTATGGGCTTGTAACACCCAGTGCTGCCGGGCGCTGTGCATGAAAAAAGCGTTTTCGATGGCCTGGGCGCTCTGCGCCACCATCTGCCGTATCAGGTGCTGGCTGCCGCGGTCATCCGGCGACTTGAGCGCCGAGACATCCAACACGCCCAGCAGGTGGCCCTGCGGATCGAAGATGGGCGCGGCGGAACACGTCAGGCCGATAAACGCTGCGCGAAAGTGATCACGCTTGTGCACCGTCACCGCTGTTTTACTGGTCAGCACCGTGGCCACGCCGCAGGTGCCTTCCTCGGCTTCCGACCAGCAGGTGCCCAGGTAAAGGCCGGCCTTGCGGCAGTCGGTGCGAATGTTCGCATCGACACGGTGATCGATGGTCTGGCCCTGGGCGTCGGTGAGCATCACGCAGTAGTCGGCATGGCGCACGCGATGGTGCAACTGTGCGACTTCTTCGCCGGCGATGCGCATGAACAGCTCGGCGCGCTCGCGGCATTCCTTGAGCAAGGGTTCGCTGAGGATACGTGGACCTTGCAGGGAGCCGGGGTCCAGGCGGTGTTGCTCCATGGACCGTCGCCACGAATCGAAGATCAGCGACGGCACGGGCGCCTGGGGCAGGCGCTCGGCATTGCGGACCACGCGGCTGACACAGTCGACATGCTCCCTGGAGTTCATGGCGAGCATAAAGCCTCCGGTTCTCAAGCTTTGTTGTTATGCGTGTCATTAAGCGCGCATGTGCGCCCACGGACAAGAGCACCCTGACCGGCGCCTGCATTGAGACGCTGCGTCTCATGCCGCTGAGACTCAAGGGTCGAACTGCGTGGTTGCGTCTCACATTTAGCCGACCACTTGCCTGGGCATCGCTGTGTGGCAGGGCTCTGGATCAAGGCTTTGCCAGGTTTTTTCGACGGTTGGCACAAGCTGTGCTGAACAGCTTGGCACTGGCCGCAGCCAGTCTTTTGTGCGTCGAGACAACCTGGAGAACAACAAGATGTCCACCCACCTGTGCACCGATCAGTTACTGCATGCCTACACCGTGATGCGCACCATCCGCGATTTCGAAGAACGCCTGCATGTGGAGTTCGCCACCGGCGAGATCCCCGGTTTCGTTCATCTGTATGCCGGCCAGGAAGCCTGCGCCGCTGGCGTCATGGCGCATCTCAATGACGATGATTGCATCGCGTCCAATCACCGCGGCCACGGACACTGCATCGCCAAGGGCGTCGACGTGTTCGGCATGATGGCCGAAATCTATGGCAAGAAAACCGGCGTGTGCGGCGGCAAAGGCGGCTCCATGCACATCGCCGACCAGGAGAAAGGCATGCTCGGCGCCAACGGCATTGTCGGTGCCGGCGCACCGTTGGCCGCGGGGGCGGGGCTGGCTGCCAAGCTCAAGGGGAGCCAGGGCGTGGCAGTGGCATTTTTTGGCGACGGTGGCTCCAACGAAGGTGCCGTGTTCGAAGCGATGAACCTGGCGTCGATCATGCAGCTGCCGTGTCTGTTTGTCGCCGAAAACAACGGTTATGCCGAGGCCACTGGCGCCGGTTGGTCGGTGGCATGCAAAGACATCGCCGAGCGCGCCGCCGGGTTTGGTATGCCGGGGGTGATCGTCGACGGCAATGATTTTTTCGCGGTGCATGAAGCGCTCGGCGTTGCTGTGGAGCGGGCGCGCCAAGGCGACGGGCCAACGCTGGTCGAGGTCAAGCTCAGCCGTTTCTACGGGCACTTCGAGGGCGATGCGCAAACCTATCGCGGCGCTGACGAAGTGAAAAACCTGCGCGAAAGCGCCGATTGCCTGGCCTTGTTCCGTCAGCGCTGCAATGCCGAAGGCTGGCTGGACGCAGCGCAGTTCGAGCGCATCGACGGTGAAGTGGCGCAGTTGATCGAAGACGCCGTACGCCTGGCCAAAACCGATCCCAAGCCCCAGGCCGCCGACCTGCTAAGCGACGTTTACGTGGCCTACCGCTGATACCAACCCTATAAAAACAAGACGTGGAGAGAATCTAATGGCTCGTAAAATCAGCTATCAGCAGGCGATCAATGAGGCCTTGGCCCAAGAGATGGGCCGTGACCAGAGCGTATTTATCATCGGTCAGGATGTGGCCGGTGGCACCGGTTCCCCCGGTGAGCAGGACGCATGGGGCGGCGTGCTCGGCGTGACCAAGGGCTTGCACCCGCAATTTCCCGGGCGCGTGCTGGACGCACCGTTGTCTGAGGTCGGCTACGTGGGCATGGCGGTGGGCGCCGCTACCCGTGGCATGCGCCCAGTGTGCGAATTGATGTTTGTCGACTTCATCGGCTGCTGCCTGGACCAACTGCTCAACCAGGCTGCCAAGTTCCGCTATATGTTTGGTGGCAAAACCACTACACCGCTGGTGATCCGTGCCATGTACGGTGCCGGTTTGCGGGCGGCTGCCCAGCATTCGCAAATGCTCACCTCCATGTGGACGCATATCCCCGGCCTCAAGGTGGTATGCCCGGCCACGCCCTACGACGCCAAGGGCATGTTGATCCAGGCAATCCGCGACAATGACCCGGTGATTTTCCTGGAGCACAAAATGCTCTACGGCATGCAGGGCGACGTACCGCAAGAGCTGTACACGGTCCCGTTTGGCGAAGCCAACTTTGTGCGTGAGGGCAAGGATGTGACGCTGGTGACCTACGGCCGCATGCTGCATATCGCCCTGGAGGCTGCGGCCAACCTGGCGCGTCAAGGCATTGATTGTGAAGTGCTGGACCTGCGCACCACCAGCCCGCTGGATGAAGACAGCATCCTTGAAAGCGTCGAGAAAACCGGGCGCCTGGTGGTGATCGACGAATCCAACCCGCGCTGCTCGGTCGCCACCGACATCAGTGCCCTGGTGGCCCAGCGGGGGTTCGCTTTCCTGCGCGCTCCCATCGAGATGGTCACCGCGCCGCACACCCCGGTGCCGTTTTCCGATGCACTGGAAGACCTGTACATCCCCAACGCCGCGAAGATCGAGGCCGCCGTGATGAAGATTGCCGACAAGAGGACCGTCGCATGATTCATACCCTGACCATGCCCAAATGGGGCCTGTCGATGACCGAGGGCCGCATCGATGTCTGGCTCAAACAACCCGGCGACCGAGTGGAAAAGGGCGAGGAAGTGCTGGACGTGGAGACCGACAAGATCTCCAGCAGTGTCGAGGCGCCTTTTAGCGGCGTGCTGCGTCGGGTACTGGCGCTCAGTGATGAAACCCTGCCGGTGGGCGCTCTACTGGGAATTGTGGTGGAGGGCGAGGCGACAGAGGCTCAGATCGATAGTGTGATCGAAAGCTTCAACGCCGGGTTCGTCTCCAGTGCCGCCGAAGCCGAAGAGGCCGGCCCCAGCGCACACAAAGTCGAGGTAGGCGGGCGCTTGCTGCGTTATCTGGACATCGGTGAGGGCGGCACGCCGCTGGTGTTGGTGCACGGCTTCGGGGGCGATCTGAACAACTGGCTGTTCAATCAACCGGCCCTGGCCGCCGAACGCCGGGTGATTGCCCTGGACCTGCCGGGGCACGGGGAGTCGGGCAAGTCTCTGCAAACGGGAGACGCTGCCGAACTCAGTCACGCCGTACTGGCATTGCTCGACCACCTGGCGCTCGACCGTGTGCATTTGGCCGGCCACTCCATGGGTGGGCTGGTGACCCTCACCGTCGCCAGCCTGGCGCCTGCACGTATCGCCTCCATCACCTTGATCGCCAGCGCCGGTCTGGGTGCCGATATCAACGGCGATTACCTGCGAGGTTTTGTCGAAGCCAACAACCGTAACGCGCTCAAGCCGCCATTGACTCAACTGTTCAGTAACCCTGCGCTGGTGACGCGGCAGATGCTGGAGGACATGCTCAAATTCAAGCGCCTGGAAGGGGTGGATCAAGCGTTGCGCCAGCTCGATCACAAGCTGTTCGATGGCGGGCGGCAGATGCTGGATCTTCGCAACGAGGTGGGCCGCCAGCCGAGCCTGGTGATCTGGGGCAGTGACGATGCGATCATCCCGGCAAGCCACGCCCAAGGGCTGCAGGCTCAGGTGCATGTATTGCCGGGGCAGGGGCATATGGTGCAGTTGGAGGCGGCGGAGCAGGTCAATCAACTGATCTCCACCTTTTTGAACGCGCAGCCCTGATTGAGGTTCAAGGGAGGGACGGTTTGGCCTGTCCCTCCCACAAGGTCAAGCGTGTTTTTTCAGCTGGAGCGTTTCAGGGTTTCGCTGGGCAGCTCCTGAAAAAGCGCCCGATAGCTGTTTGAAAACCGCCCCAAATGCCAGAACGACCAATTCATCGCGACCTCGGCCACCGTGGTGTCGGTCGTGCTCAGCAACTCACGCCGCGCCCCGTTCAACCGACGCAACCTTAACCACTGCGCCGGGCTCATCCCCGTGTAGGTCTTGAACCCTTGCTGCAATTGGCGCAACGGTACACCCGCAATCTGCGCCAGTTCCAACAGGTTGGCGGTTTCATCCGGTGCATCCGCCGCCCATTCGCCGATGCGCGCCATCAATTGGCGTTCTTCATTGCGCTTTTGCAATGAACTGCCGTCCAGGCACACACAGGCGTTATCGAGGATAAACAGGCAGTCGTCGAGTAGTTGCTGGGTGAGGGCCTCGCGGCTGATGGAGTCGGTCAGTGCCGACAGGCGCGTAAGGGTGCCGCTCAGCCAGCGAGTGAACAGCGCATTTTGCCGACAGGTCAGCGGTGCCATGAACAAGCCTTCGAGTTTGGCTATATCCAGGCCCTGGCGCTGGACGAACTGCGCGCCGAACACCACGGCCACTTCGCGGTAGTTTACCGGGGTGATCCAGGTGTTGCGGCTTTCGCCATTGAGCAGGTACAGCGCGTTGTCACTGGCGTCGAAACAAAACGCCAGGGCGCCGGCAGGTGCGTTGAAATGCTGCTCCACCCGGGTGTTCATGCACTCTTCGTACACCTGCACCCCGTGCAGGTCGAGGTAGCGCACCCGCCCGGCAAAATGCCCGGGGGACATCTGCTGGTACTGCTGCACCCAGCCGGGTGTCGCACTGCATTGGGCGGCCACATCGCCGGTGGCGAAGGCCTGTACGCGCAAAGCGGTTGCCTGTGTCATGGTGATCCGTGCGCACTCTATTGGTGCGTTGTGCCGCGTGCAAAGTGGATAGATGCCGTTTCAAGGCTGGCCCAAGATAGACCTCAATGCGCTGGGAGTACAAGCCGGCGTCGCACCCCACCCAAGACGAGGTCCTTATGAACGCCCCCTTCGATCAGCTGTCCACCTGGCTGAAAGAACACAAGATTACCGAAGTCGAATGCGTGATCAGTGACTTGACTGGCATCGCACGCGGCAAGATCGCACCCACCAACAAGTTCCTGCATGAGCGAGGCATGCGCCTGCCGGAAAGTGTGTTGCTGCAAACGGTAACCGGGGACTTTGTCGACGACGATATCTACTACGACCTGCTGGACCCGGCCGATATCGACATGATCTGCCGCCCGGTCGCCAACGCCACTTACGTGGTGCCGTGGGCCATCGAACCCACCGCCATCGTGATCCACGACACCTTCGACAAGCAGGGCAACCCCATCGAGCTGTCGCCGCGCAATGTGTTGAAGAAAGTCCTGCAGCTCTACACCGACCAAGGCTGGCAGCCGATTGTCGCGCCGGAAATGGAGTTCTACCTGACCCAGCGCTGCGAAGATCCGGACCTGCCGTTGAAAACCCCGATTGGCCGTTCCGGCCGTGCCGAAACCGGCCGCCAGTCGTTCTCTATCGATGCGGCCAACGAATTCGACCCGCTGTTCGAAGATGTCTATGACTGGTGCGAAGCCCAGGGCCTGGACCTGGATACGCTGATCCACGAAGACGGCCCGGCGCAGATGGAAATCAACTTCCGCCACGGCGACGCCCTGGACCTGGCCGACCAGATCACGGTGTTCAAGCGCACCTTGCGCGAGGCCGCGCTCAAGCACAACGTGGCCGCCACCTTCATGGCCAAGCCAGTGGCCGATGAGCCAGGCAGCGCCATGCATTTGCACCAGAGCGTGGTGGAGATTGCGACCGGCAAACCGGTGTTTGTCGATGCCGATGGCGCCATGAGCCCGTTGTTCCTGCATCACATCGGCGGCTTGCAGAAGTACATCCCCAAGCTGTTGCCGATGTTCGCGCCCAATGTGAACTCGTTCCGCCGCTTCCTGCCCGATACCTCGGCGCCGGTCAACGTCGAATGGGGCGAAGAGAACCGCACCGTCGGCTTGCGCGTACCCACTTCCAGCCCGGAGGCGATGCGTGTGGAAAACCGCCTGCCGGGCGCCGATGCCAATCCTTACCTGGCGATTGCTGCCAGCTTGTTGTGTGGCTACCTGGGCATGATCGAGCACATCGAACCCAGTGCCCCGGTGGAAGGCCGCGCCTATGAACGCCGCAACCTGCGCCTGCCGTTCACCCTCGAAGATGCGCTGGCGCGCATGGAGGATTGCGACACGGTCAAGCAGTACCTGGGGGAGAAGTTCGTGCGCGGCTATGTCGCGGTCAAGCGTGCCGAGCATGAGAATTTCAAGCGGGTGATCAGTTCGTGGGAGCGTGAGTTCCTGCTGTTGAGCGTCTGAAAACAAGCGTAAGAGGGGTGACGATATGCGTCTTGTGAACAAGCTTCTTCCACTGGCCCTGGTCGCGGCGTTCAGCAGTGCCGGCCAGGCGGCGCCGACGGTGAGTGTCTACAACTGGACCGATTACATTGGTGAGACCATCTTGGCGGACTTCCAGGCCAAGACCGGCATCAAGGTGATCTACGATGTGTTCGACTCCAACGAAACCCTGGAGGGCAAGTTGCTCGCCGGGCGCACCGGGTATGACGTGGTGGTGCCGTCCAACCATTTCCTGGCACGCCAGGTGAAGGCCGGTGCGTTCCTCAAGCTTGACCGTGCGCAGTTGCCCAACTTCAAGAACCTGGACCCCAAGCTGCTGAAGTTACTGGAACAGAACGACCCCGGTAATGCTCACTCGGTGCCATACCTGTGGGGCACCAATGGCATTGGCTACAACGTCGACAAGGTCAAACAAGTGCTGGGTATCGACCGCATTGATTCGTGGGCGGTGCTGTTTGAACCGGAAAATATCAAGAAGCTGCATGAGTGCGGCGTGGCCTTCCTCGATTCAGCGGATGAGCTGTTCCCGGCGATCCTCAACTACATGGGCAAGGACCCACGCAGCGAGAATGCCGAGGACTACAAGCAGGCCGAAGCCAAGCTGCTGACGCTGCGGCCGTACATCACCTATTTCCACTCTTCCAAGTACATCTCGGACCTGGCCAACGGCAATATCTGCGTGGCCTTCGGTTATTCCGGCGATGTGTTCCAGGCCGCCAACCGCGCCAAGGAAGCCAAGAACGGGGTGAACATTGCGTACTCGATTCCCAAGGAAGGCTCCAACCTGTGGTTCGACCTGTTGGCGATTCCGGCCGACGCGAGCAACCCCAAACAAGCTCATGCGTTCATCAACGACCTGCTTGAGCCTGATGTGATTGCCAAGGTCAGCACCTCGGTGGGCTATGCCAACGCCAACCCGGCCGCCAAGCCGTTCATGCCTGCGGAGTTGGTGAACAATCCTGAGGTGTACCCGCCCCAGGACGTACTCGACAAACTCTATATCTCCACCACGCCTACGCCGGCGACCATGCGCGTGATGACCCGCGCCTGGAGCAAAGTGAAGTCCAACCGATGATGCAGCCCAATGAACACGCCCCGTCCTATTACCGCGCTTCGGCGAATGCCATGGCGCAGCGGCCCGCACTTGAGGCAGACCTGAGCGCCGATGTGTGTGTGATCGGCGGCGGCTTTACCGGGGTCAACACCGCCATCGAACTGGCCCAGCGCGGGCTTTCGGTGATCCTGCTGGAGGCGCGCCGCATCGGTTGGGGCGCCAGCGGGCGCAACGGTGGGCAATTGATCCGTGGCATTGGCCATGATGTTTCTGGGTTTGCCAAATACGTGGGCGAGGAGGGCGTGCGTTACCTGGAGCGTGCCGGTATTGACTCGGTCGCTCTGGTGGGCCAGCGCATTGCCGAGCACGGCATCGAATGCGACCTGCGCTGGGGTTTTTGCGAACTCGCCAATACTCCGGCGCAGTTCGCGGCGTTCAAGGGCGAACAGGCGCACCTGGCGGCCATGGGGTACGCCCATGAAACGCGGCTGGTCGGCCCGCAAGACATGGCACAGGTGGTGGGCTCTACGGCGTATGCCGGCGGCCTGGTCGACAGGGGTTCCGGGCATCTGCATCCGCTTAACCTGGTATTGGGTGAAGCGCAGGCGGCCGAGGCCCTTGGGGTGCGTATCTTTGAACACAGCCCGGTGCTGGAGCTGATCCATGGCGAGACGGTGCAGGTGCGCTGCACAGGCGGCAGCGTGCGCGCAGCCAACCTGGTGCTGGCATGCAATGCCCATCTTGAAGAGCTGGAGCCGCGCTTGAGCGGCAAGGTACTGCCGGCGGGCAGCTACATCATTGCCACCGAGCCACTGCCTGAGCCTGTAGCCCAGCAGTTGATCCCACAGAACCTGGCGCTGTGCGACCAGAAAGTCGGCCTGGATTACTACCGGCTGACCGCCGACCGGCGTCTGTTGTTCGGTGGCGCCTGCCACTACTCGGGGCGCGACCCCCAGGACATCGCCGCATACATGCGCCCGAAAATGCTCAAGGTGTTCCCGCAGTTGGCCAACACGGCTATCGAATTCCAGTGGGGCGGCAAGATCGGCATTACCGCCAACCGTTTTCCCCAGGTCGGGCGCCTCAAGCAGTACCCCAACGTGT
Source organism: Pseudomonas sp. MF6751 (assembly GCF_016613265.1). NCBI lineage: Bacteria > Pseudomonadati > Pseudomonadota > Gammaproteobacteria > Pseudomonadales > Pseudomonadaceae > Pseudomonas > Pseudomonas sp. MF6751. Next base: position 77,844 of record NZ_JAENSV010000011.1, on the reverse strand, counting down.
TCTATGCCCAAGGCTATTCCGGTCACGGCTTGAACGTGACGCACTGGTGCGCACGGTTGCTGGCCGAAGGGATACACGCGGGTGCAAGCCAGGGCCTGGATATTTTCAGCCAGGTGCCGCACATGACCTTTCCCGGTGGCAAGGCGCTGCGCTCGCCACTGCTGGCGTTGGGGATGTTGTGGTATCGGTTGCGCGAAGCACTCTGAGATCCAATGTGGGAGCGGGTTTGCTCGCGAAGGCGGTGTGTCAGTCACTGAATCTTCAACTGAACCACCGCTATCGCAGGCAAGCCAGCTCCCACACTGGTTCTGCGTTGCGCACAAAGTCATCACCCGGCATAGACACCCTGTGGGACGTCAGTCAGATAGCCTCAGGTTCGGTCAGCACTTTGCGAAAGGTTTCCACCAACGGCCTCAAGTTGACGCGGTGCCAGGCCGCCCACAGCGGTGTGGTGTAGGCCAGCCACGGCAGTTCGCGCAATACCACGCCCGGTGGAGCGTTGCGGCTCAGGCCCTTTTGCACCATCGCCACCCCTAGCCCCGACGCGACCAGGCCCAATGCAGTAAAGGGCTCGCTGGCCTCCATGGGGATCTGCGGGGTGAAACCGGCGCGGATGCAGGCGGCGACGAAATCATCGGCCGGGTTGGCGCCAGGTTTGCGCTGCACGCCGATCCATTGTTGGTCGGCCAGGTGTTCGGGCAACAGTTCAGGGTGTTGAGCCAGCGGATGCTGTTCAGGCAGGGCCAGTAGCATCGGGTCATCGAGGATTTGCCAGGCGGTCAGGTCCGGGTCGTCGGCGGCAGGTGGTTCGCTCACCAGGGCGATGTCCAGGCTGCGTTGGCGCAAACCTTCGAGTTGTTCCAGAGAGGGCAGGTTATACAGCTTGATATGCACGGCGGGCCGGTCGTCGCGCAGTATGCGCAAAGCATTGGGCAAGACACCGGCATGCATGGCGTTCTCTATATAACCGATGCACAAACCGCCTTCTTCGCCGCGGCCCAGGCGCTTGCCCAGGGACTCCAGGCGGTTGGCGTGGGTCAGCAGTGCCTTGGTTTCGGCCAGGAAAGTCTGGCCGTCGCGGGTCAAGCGGATACGCTGCTGGCTGCGTTCGAACAGGGTAAGGCCCAGGCGTTCCTCGAGCTGGGCGATCTGCCGGCTCAGGGGCGATTGGGAAATGTGCAAGCGCTCGGCGGCGCGGCCGACGTGTTCTTCTTCGGCTACCACTTCGAAGTAGCGCAACTGGCGTAGATCAATCATGTAAGACCTGCAAGGACTCAAGTTGGTCGCAGTATGTCTTGGACGGTCTGATCAGTGCAATCTAGCATTTGCTCAACGGTCACAGCGACCTCGCACCGATTGAGGAACCACCATGAGCTTGAAAGACACACTGCCCGGCGTACTGGGCTTTGGCACCGCCCCCTTGGGCAATATGTTTCGCGCTATCCCCGAAGAAGAAGCCCAGGCCACCGTCGAGGCCGCCTGGAGCCAGGGCGTGCGTTACTTCGATACTGCGCCGTTCTACGGCTCGGGCCTGTCGGAAATCCGCTTGGGCCAGGCCCTGTCCAACTATCACCGCGATGACTACGTGCTCAGCACCAAGGTCGGCCGGGTGATTCTGGATAAAGTCGAAGAAACCGCCCGTGACCTTGGCGAAAAAAGCGGCGTATTCGAACACGGCCGCCCGAATAAAATACTCAATGACTACAGTGCCGACGCCACGCTGCGCTCCATTGAAGACAGCCTGACACGCCTGCAAACCGATCGCCTGGACATCGTGTGGGTTCACGACATCGCCCAGGATTTCTACGGCGACCAATGGCTGGAATACTTCAACCAGGCCCGCACTGGCGCCTTCAAAGTACTCACCCGTTTGCGCGAGCAAGGTGTGATCAAGGCGTGGGGGCTGGGCGTCAATCGTGTCGAGCCTTGCGAATTGACCCTGGACCTGACCGAAGCCCAGCCTGACGGTTTTCTGCTGGCGGGGCGCTACACGCTGCTGGATCACGACCGCGCCTTGCAGCGCCTGATGGACGCGGCCCACGCCCAGCAGGTGGAGATCGTTGTCGGTGGCCCGTACAGCTCCGGCATCCTCGCTGGCGGTGCGCACTTTGAATACCAGCAAGCCAGCCCGGCGATTATTGCCAAGGTCGAGCAGATCAAGGCAATTGCCCAGACGTTTGGCGTCAGTATCAAGGCCGCTGCGCTACAGTTCTCACTGGCGCATCCGGCGGTGGCGGCGGTGATTCCCGGTGCCAGTCGTCCGGGGCGGATTGCCGAAGACGTCGCGGCGTTGTCTGAACAGATTCCAGCAGCCTTCTGGCAAGCGTTACGCGAGGCCCGCTTGATCTCGGACCGTGCACCTTTGCCTCTCTCACGTTAAGGAGCTTGAGCATGAAGATTGATGTAAGCGGCAAAGTGGCTATTGTCAGCGGCAGCACCGCCGGTATCGGCCTGGGCATCAGCCAGGCCCTGGCGCAATCCGGCGCCACGGTGGTGGTGATCGGGCGTGATGCAGGTAAGGTGGATGACGCCTTGGCGAGCATTCGCCAGGCGGTTCCCGCTGCTCAACTGCGTGGTTTAGTGGCCGACCTCGGGACGGTTGAAGGCGCACAGAAACTCTTCGCCGCCGAACCCCGCGCCGACATTCTGGTCAACAACCTGGGCATCTTCGACGCGGTGGATTTCTTCGACGCGCCGGACAGTGAGTGGGCGCGCTTCTATGAGGTCAATGTGATCTCCGGCGTGCGCCTGGCGCGGCATTATGTGCCGGGTATGGTCGAGCAGGGCTGGGGCCGGGTGATCTTCGTGTCGTCCGAATCCGGCGTGGCGACGCCGGCCGACATGATCAACTACGGAGTGACCAAAAGCGCCAACCTGGCGGTGTCCCACGGCTTGGCCAAGCGCCTGGCGGGTACTGGGGTGACGGTGAATGCTATCTTGCCGGGGCCGACCTTTACCGATGGCCTGGAACACATGCTCAAGGACGCCACGGCCGAATCCGGGCGCAGTGCCCGAGACGAAGCAGATGTGTTTGTGCGCCATGCGCGGCCCACCTCGATCATCCAGCGTGCGGCCAATGTGGATGAAGTGGCGAACCTGGTGGCGTACATTGCTTCACCGCTGTCTTCGGCGACGACCGGTGCCGCGCTGCGGGTCGACGGCGGCGTTGTCGACAGCATGGCAATCTGATTTTTTCCTGACTGGAGTATTGATCGTGGCAACAGCGTCTTCTGTGATTGAAATTGCGGTGTCGGCCGACCAGGTCTGGCAACTGATTGGCGGCTTCAACAGCCTGCCCGACTGGCTGCCTTTGATTGCCAAGAGCGAGCCGAGCGAGGGTGGCCGTGTGCGTCACCTGACCACCGCTGACGGCGGCACGATTGTCGAGCGTTTGCAGACCTTCGACAACGTGGGCCGTACCTACAGCTACACCATTGACGCTTCGCCGTTTCCGGTGAGTGCGTACTTGGCGACCTTGCAGGTTGAAGCGCTGACGGAAACCTCGGCGAAAGTGACCTGGTCCGGCGTGTTCACGCCGGCAGCGGGTACCACCGATGAGCAAGTCGAGGAATTGTTTGCCGGTATTTACGAAGGCGGGCTTGAGGCGCTGCGCGGTAACTTCTAAAGATTGTGGCGACGGAGCTTGCTCCCGCTGGACTGCGTAGCAGTCCCACAAAGAGCGGGGCCGCTTCGCGCCCCAGCGGGAGCAAGCTCCCTCGCCACAGGTGGGGTTTAGCCTATATGGAGCAAGGCTGCCGCGACAGCCTCTGCCGGCGTCATCTGCGCCGTATCCAGCCTGAACGGTGGTGCCTCCCAACGTTCATACTCATGTACCTGTACCGATTCCCAGGTCGGTGGCACCAGCCCCGGAATATCGCCCACACGCCCTTCGACTCGGCGCCGATGCGCCTGCTGATCGGTACACACTACCTCGATATTGATCAGTGCCACGCCGGCCGCTGTCGCCACCGCTTGCCAGGCATCGCGGCTTTCCTTCACCGGGTTCACACAATCGGCGATCACCCGCTGTCCCACGCGCAGGTTACTCAGCGCCAGCGCATTCGCCACACCGTAGCCACTGGCCCCCACATCGCCCGCCAACACCGCAGACTCCCGCAGCGCCTGCTCAATCACATCAATACGCAGGTAAACCGCGCCCAACTGTCGCGCCAGCTCCCTGGCAATCGTGGTCTTGCCACTGCCCGGCAAGCCGCTGAATACAATAAGCATGACCCATCAACCCCATATGTAGGAGCGAGCTTGCTCGCGAAAAACGCCAACAAAAACGCGTACTGCCTGGATAAACGCGGTGCCTGTGAGTTTTTCGCGAGCAAGCTCGCTCCTACAGTGGTATTAGAACCGCGTGACTCATTTCACCCACAGGAGCGCCCATGACCCTGCCGTTCGTGAAGATGCACGCCCACGGCGATGACTTCATTATCATCGACCGCCGTGGCGAGGATAACCCCATTAATGCGCAGATTGCCCGCCACCTGGGTAACCGCCGCACCGGCATCGGTTTCAATCAACTGGCGGTAGTGCTCGACTGTGAGCAGGCCGCCGCGCGCGTTCAGTTCTGGAACCCCGACGGAACACGCCTGCAAACCTGCGGCAGCGCGACTCGTGGCGTGGCCGATCGCCTGATGCATGAGGCAGGTGCCGAGGCCATTGTGCTGCTTAGCGACCGCGGTTTGCTGACATGCACACGTGCTGATGGGCAGCGGGTGTCGGTGGACATGGGCGCACCCTCGCTGGGCTGGGCGTCGGTACCCTTGGCCAAGGCGATGGACACCTGCGTGTTGCCTATCGACGGCCAGCCGGCAGCGTGCAGCATGGGCAACCCGCATTGCACGTTTTTTGTAGAGGATGTGACTGGGCTCGATATTGAGGCCATAGGCTCGACCCTGGAAGTTCACCCGCTGTTTCCGGCCAGGACCAATGTGCATTTCGTGCAAGTGCTGGACCGCGGCCATATCCGCCTGCGTATCTGGGAGCGTGGCGGCGGTGTGCCGCTGGGGTCCGGCTCATGCTGTTGCGGGGCGGTCGTCAACGGCATCCGGCGAGGGCTGCTCGATGAGCGTGTGGAAGTCCAGTGCGACGGTGGCGCGGTCACGGTGCAATGGGACGGGCAGGGCGGCGTGATATTGACCGGCCGTGTCGAGCCGATCATGCAGGGCGCCGCGTACCTGGACTAGAACTTCACGGTAAAGGTGGTGCCGGCACTCGCACAGGAACTCACCGCCACGTCGCCGCCATGTACTTTGGCCAGTTCGCGCACGATATACAGGCCCAGGCCTACGCTACGCACGTCGCTGCCTTGGTCGGTGCCGCGGGTCATGGGTTCGAACAACCCGGCCAGCAGTGTTTGGGGAATCGCCGGGCCGTGGTTGTGCACCGCAACCGCGCAGGTGTTGTCGCCCAGGCGTGAGGTGATGGTAATCGGCTGCAGCAAATCGCCATAGGCCACGCTGTTGGCCACCAGGTTACCGATCATCTGTTGCACACGGTCGGCGTCCAGGCAGGCGTCGCCCTGGCCCTCGGCGTGATGCACCAGCGTGGCCTTGGGGAAGGCCACCCGCAGTTCGTCGACGCTGCGATGAATAACGCCATGCAGGTCCAGCGGTTGCGGCTTGATGGTAATGCCCTGGCCGACCCGGGCCTGGGTGAAGTCCAGCAGGTCGGCGATCATGCGATGGGCGCGTTCGGAAGACTGGCCGATGTGCCCCAGTAGCTGGCGCTCCTTGGCCGTGCGCTCGCCGCGCTGGAGAAAGTCGGCGGCCATGCGGATCGCCGTCAGAGGGTTTTTCAGGTCGTGGCTGACAATCGCCACCATCTGTTCGGCAAACAACGCCCGGCGCTGGGCAATGGCGTAGGCCTCGCTCAGCTCGGCCTGGGCCTGTTGCAGGGCCAGTTCCGTGGCGGTTTTTTCCTGCAGCAGGGCTTCGGCCTGCTTGCGCGCATTGAGCAGTTCGCGCTCGTACTTGTCACGGTCGGTGGTGCCGAACAGCGCCAGGTCATACACCACGCCGTCCGGCTGCTGGCGCTGGTTGGCATTGAGCAAGACCGTGACTTTGTGCCCGTTGCAATGGCGGATGTCGAGTTTCACCTCGGTGACGCTGCCGTGCATGCGCAGCATTGGCGCCAGGTGCGTCTGGTAGAAAATCCGCCCGCCCATGGCCAGCAGGTCCTGGAAACGCCGGCCCAGCAGTTGGGCCGCCGTGAAGCCCAGCCAATCGCACAAGCGTGGGTTGACGTGCAGGATCGTGCCATCTTCCTGGGTCACCGCCAGGGCACAGGCCGCGCTGTCAAACAGCGGGTCAACGGGCATCGGCAGCCGCCCAAGGGGCCAGGAACCGGTCCATCGCCGCGGCACACGCCTGAGGGGCGCTCATATGCGGGCAATGGCCGACATTCTCGACCAGGCAATAAGTGCTGTTAGGTAATACGGTGTGCAGGTATTCACCCACGGCCACGGGGGCGATCAGGTCGTCGGTCGATTGCAGGATCAGCACCGGGGTGGTCAGGCCGAACACATCCTGGCGGTTATCCGACAGGAAGGTCACGCGGGCGAACTGCTTGGCGATGTCCGGCTCGGTGCGACAGAAGCTGTCGGTGAGCGCCTCGCTCAGGTGCGGCTGCGTCGGGGCGCCCATGATCACCGGGGCCATGGCGCTGGACCAGCCGAGGTAGTTGCTGTCGAGGGTGTCGAGCAGGTCGTCGATGTCGTCGCGCTTGAAACCGCCGACATATTCTTCGGTATCGATATAGCGCGGCGATGGGCCAATCATCACGTGCGCGGCAATGCGCTGCGGGATGAAACGGTCGGCGAGGGTGCCGATCATCGCGCTGACCGAGTGGCCCACCAGAATCACCGGGCCTTGGGCGTAGGCGTCGATAATCTCGTTCAGGTCATGGGCATAGCCATCCAGGCGGCTGTATTTGGCTTTGTCGAACGCACTCAAGTCCGACATGCCGGCGCCGACCAGGTCATACAGCACCACGCGAAAGCGGTCGAAAAAGTGCGGTGCCAAGGCATTCCACATGGCCTGGTTGCAACCAAAACCGTGGGAAAACACCAGGGTCGAGGGACCGTTGCCCATCACATGTACATTGTTGCGGTGACTTAGGTCCATGGGCGTCCCGTAGATGGCTTATTGCTATGCAGCTAATCGGCAGTTTAGATAGTCGCAGGCCCCGGGTCACGCGTTTGCACGCAGATAAGGTAAAGTCGGCGCCTTCAGGGACAGACTTCAGGTAACCATACATGATCGTGCTTGTGCGGCACTCGGTGTTCAGCCTACTGGCCCTGGTATTTTCCAGCCTGTTGATCACCGCTCATGCGGACACCTCGCCGATTGGGGTAGCCCTTGATCAGCGGGTCATTGACCTGACAAACACCCTCGACTCGGGCACCGCCCAGCGCCTCAAGCAACAACTGGCTGACCTTGAACAACGCAAAGGCGCGCAAGTGGCGGTATTGCTGGTGCCAACCACCGGCAGCGCCGATATCGAAGGCTACGCCAACCAGCTGTTTCGTGCCTGGAAACTGGGACGCAAGGACGTCAACGACGGCATCCTGCTGGTGGTGGCCAAGGACGACCGCAAGGTACGTATCGAGGTGGGCTACGGCCTGGAAGGCATCGTCACTGACCTGCTGGCCCATCGTATTATTGAAGAACAGATCACCCCGGCGTTTCGCCAGGGCGATTTTGCCGGCGGTGTGCAACAGGGGGTGGACGCCCTGACCGTGCTGGTGGACGGCGGTGACCTGCCGCAACTGGCGGGAGCCGGGATCAACCCCCAATTCATCGCATTGCTGGCGGCGCTTATCCTGGGCGGCTTGGGCGGCGTGGCGATTGCAGCCGGCAAGCTGCATTGGCGCAAGGCGCTGATCGCCGCCGTGGCGGCCACGCTGTTGTTGACGCTGCTGGCGGGCGGTTTGGAGTGGCCGATGTTCCTGTTTGTCATGCCGCTGACGCTGTTGATAGGCGGCGCGATATTCGGCGCGCTGTGGCAGGTGCGTACGCTGTTTTACTGTGTGATCGGGCTGCTGGCTTACAGCCTCGGGTTGGTTATGGCAAACCAGTACGTGGATGTCAGTTTCATCCATTGGCTGCTGTGGCCATTGGGCGTCTTGGTGGTGCTGGGGTTGTACCTGGTACTGCTGCTGATCATGAGAGAGACATGGCGCACCAGCCGCGCCGGTTTTATCGTGCGGCTGCTGGCGGCGGTAGTGGTGTACGTGGTGGCAGGATGGGTGATTGACGGCGGCCGCGACGGCTGGCTGCTGGCGTTTCCTATCGCATCGTTTGTCGCGCTGATTATCTTTGGCAAGGTTGGCGAGGGGGCTGGATCTGGCTCGGGCGGTGGCTCCGGTTCAAGTTCCAGCAGTTCTAGCAGCAGCTCGTCCGGTGGTGGTGGTTCCAGTGGCGGTGGTGGGGCTTCCGGCAGTTGGTGACTCGCTGGCGGATGCCCACGCTTTCGCACCCCACCCATGGCAAGCGCGTGTTTGGCAATACCATGGGGAGGCGCAACGGCTTGAATAGCAAACAGTCGGTCGCACTGTTACGCCTTGACCCAACCGCCCTTGCCGTCGGATTTGATTTAGGAATCTATGGGCGCGCGATTGGCGACGCTCAGAGCGTCGTCGATGACCTTTTGGTCCGCAGGCAGGTAACCGTGATCAAACCGATGGGGAAGAGGGTGGATCTGCGCGTCGTGGGTGACCTTTTGGTCCGAAGGCAGGCAGAGGTGATCAAACCGACGGGGAAGAGGGTGGATCTGCGCGTCGTCGATGACCTTTTTGTCAGAAGGCAGGAAGATCTGATCAAACCGATGGGGAAGAGGGTGGAACTGCGCGTCGTCGATGACCTTTTTGTCCGAAGGCAGGAAGAGGCGATCAAACCGATTGCGATTGGCGTAGGCCCGATATTCGTCGCCGACGCTCTTCCAGCTGCACTTGCCATCGGACACTTCTGCCTCGTCGCCAAGCCTGTTTTCTTCCAAGGGGTTGTACCTGGGTTTATCGTTATCGATCTTGCTTGCGTCAACAGGTTGATGGGTCGGGATGGATGGGGTGAAGCCACTGATTGAAGACACGATTGCACCTCTGTGATAGCCAGGAAGATGCCCCGCCGGGGCAGGGTCCTGGCGGGGTGTTTCGCAGGCTACAGCGCCCGGAACCTTCACTCAATGTGGCCTGTTTCGCGTGAATGTAAGCGTGTGAAACCCCTGTGTGGTTAGCTCATACAGCGGGAGAAGTTGCTGTAGGCACAGTCTGAGATAACGCTTTGCAGCGTCAGGCTTGACGTCAGACAGCACAGACAAATCCAGGATTTTTACCTGTTGAAAAGCATTCGTTCCCTGCACGGCTTTTCGGCAGTTTCATGCCTTGCAACACACAATCACTACTGCGACGGTGTGGCTTTCAACGCCATCACCATTTCATGCCACGCCATCCCACCGTGATCCGACGGCGAAGGGCGCACGTAGGTGTAGCCCATGCGGGTGTACAACGGCACATGCTGTTGCTTGCACATTAGATGAATCGTCTGCTTGCCCAGTGTTCCCATGCGCTGCACGAACGCGGTCATCAGTTTTTTTGCATAGCCTTTGCCTTGATGGGCCGGGTCGACCACCACCGACATAATCACCACATTCGGCGCCTCGGCGTCATGGCCCACCAACTCCTTGAAGGCCTCGTCCGACATTACCACCTCATGGGCACAGCCCGAGTTGATGAACCCCACCACTGCGCCATCTTCCTCCAGGATCAGAAATCCCTCGGGATACTGCGCGATGCGCGTGGCGATCTTTTCAAGCGTTGCGGCTTCGTCGCCTTCGTAAGCGGTGGTTTCAATGTGAAAGCAGCGTGCGGCGTCGGTGGGCAGGGCGTTGCGCAGGGTGAGAGTGGGCATGGGCGGTTCCAGGGATGTTCAGTGAAAGGCCACATCATAGAGAAACATCGGGCCTATGGCACCGCACGGCCATTCATCACCCCTTGTAGGAGCGAGCTTGCTCGCGAAAAACGTCAACGATAACGCGCGCCTACACGTTGTAACGGGTAGGGCAGGCGCGACCAAGAGTCTGTATCAAACCCCACCCACCAACTTGCCACTGTCCATCCGGCGCTTATACGCACTGTCCCGACTCGCCAACCAGAAGTACAACGGCGAGGTCACCGCCAGCCCCACCACCCACGACAAGTCCGCGCCGTTGATGTGCTGCGAAATCGGCCCCACGTACAGCGGCGTGTTCATGAACGGAATCTGCACCGCGATCCCCACCGCATAGGCCAGCAGCGCCTGCGGGTTGTACTTGCCGTAGATGCCGCCATCTACACGGAAGATCGAGGCGATGTCGTATTGGCCTTTGTGAATGGCGTAGAAGTCGATCAGGTTGATCGCCGTCCATGGCACCAACACCACGAGCAGCACCAGCACCATGTCGACGAAGTGGCCGATGAAGTCTTGGGAGGCAAACACCGCCGCAATCGAACAGGCGGCCAGCACGATGATGGAAATCACCGCACGGCTTTTCGCGGTCGGGATCCAGCGGTAGGCGAAGGTCTGTACCAGGGTGATGATCGACAGCACCGCGCCGTACAGGTTGAGGGCGTTATGGCTGATCACGCTGAGCAGGAACAGCACCAGCATCAGCGGGCCGATGGCGCCGGTGGCGAGTTTGACGGCGTCCATGGTGTCCATGCCTACCGGTGTGGCGAGCACTGCCACGGCGCCGAAGATGAACGCCAGGCTCGACCCCAGCGCCGAGCCCAGGTAGGTGGTCCAGAAGGTGGCGGCTACCGGCACGTCGGCTGGCAGGTAGCGGGAATAGTCCGATACGTAGGGCGCAAAGGCGATCTGCCACAGCGCGGCCAGGGAAACGGTGGCCAGCCAACCGGAGATGTTGAAGCTGCCACGGGTGAGGAAATCCGTGGTCTGAACATGGGTGAAGATGTAGCCAAAGCCCAGCACGATGCCGGCGCCAAGCACCCAGGTGCCGATGCGATTGAGTACGTGGATGAAGCGATAGCCGATGATGCCGATGATCCCGGAACCAATGGCGCCGATAACGATGCCCACCGGTACAGGTACGGCGTCCACCACGCCATGCAGGGATTTACCGGCCAGCACAATGTTGGAGGCGAAGAAGCCGATGTACATCACCCCGGCAATCACCACCACCAGCAACGCGCCGAGGGAGCCGAACTGAGCACGGCTCTGGATCATCTGCGGGATGCCCATCTGCGGCCCCTGGGCTGAGTGCAATGCCATCAACACACCGCCGACCAAATGGCCGACAAGAATGGCGACAATGCCCCACACCAGGTTGAGGTGGAACAGTTGCACACCCAGTGCGCCAGTGACGATAGGCAACGGCGCGATGTTGCCGCCGAACCACAGGGTGAACAGGTCTCTTACCTTTCCATGGCGATCTTCCGGGGGCACGTATCCAATCGTGTGTTTTTCGATGAGCGGGGCGGAGGATGTTGCAGTGGTAACCATGACGAGCTCCAAGGCAAGGTGAGTACGTGGACGTACTTCGCTATGCGCTGCACGGGCGGCGCTTTGTTGTTGGAGTGATCATCTGTAATGGGCGCAGGCAGGTAAATTAGTAAGTTTGTTGCTATAGACCTTAAAAAAAATATCTCACGTGGTTTTTTGCTCCGGTATGTTGCATGGGCTTCAATGGCTTGAAAAACCGGTGTATCTGCGCACCTGTTTGGGGCGAAAACCCACGTTTATGGAGGTGCCGATGGCTGCCTACAACCTGCGCCAGCTCAGATATTTTGTGACCACGGCCGAATGCGGCAGCGTCGCCGAGGCGTCGCGCAAGCTGTATATCGCCCAGCCGTCGGTGTCCACGGCGATCAAACAGCTGGAAGACAGCTTTGGCGTGCAGCTGTTTATCCGCCACCACGCCCAGGGCGTTTCCCTTACGCCCAGTGGCGCGCGCTTTTATCGCAAGGCGTTGGAGCTGTTGCGGGTGGCCCATGAGTTCGAGCAGAACGCCCTGGCGGATAATGACGTGGTGGCCGGGCAGATCGACATCGGCTGCTTTGAAACCGTGGCGCCGTTGTACCTGCCACGCTTGATCGCCGGCTTCAGGGCACGCTGGCCAGGGGTGGAGATCCGCATCCGCGATGGCGAGCAGCAAGAACTGGTGCAGGCGCTGACCGCAGGCAGTATCGACGTGGCGATGTTGTTTGAGCACGACCTGGGCGGCACCATCGAGACCACGCCGCTGATGCCGCCCCAACAGCCCTATGCGTTGCTGCCGGCCGATCACCGCTTCGCCCAGCAGGCCAGGGTGTCCCTGGCCGACCTGGTGCTGGAGCCAATGATTTTGCTGGACGTGTTGCCCAGCCGTACCTACTTCGTGAGCATCTTCGAAGAGCGCGGGCTGACCCCGAATATCGTATTCAGCTCGCCCTCCATCGAGATGGTGCGGGGCATGGTGGGGCGCGGGTTCGGGTTCTCGGTCCTGGTGACCAGACCCTTCAGCGAGTACACCTATGATGGGCAGAAGGTGGTGTGCATTCCCCTGGCTGAAACGGTCACGGGGTCCGGGTTGTCGGCCGTGTGGTTGCGCCGTGCACCGCTGACCAAGCCGGTGCAGTTGTTTGTCGACTACTGCCGTGAAGAACTTGCGCGGTTGCTGGCGTGACTGCGAACCAGCCCCGCGCGCTTATGCGGGTCAGTGCTCAGCCAACTGCAGCTGTTGCTTGGCCAGCCTCACCACATTGTCCAGGGTAAACCCGAATTTCTCCTGCAACTTTGCCAGCGGTGCCGAGGCGCCAAAGCTGTTCATCACCACCTTGGCGCCGGTCTGCCCGACATAGCGGTCCCAGCCCAAGGGACCTGCCTGTTCCACCACCACGCGGGCTTTCACTGCGGGCGGCAACACACTGTCGCGGTAGGCTTGATCCTGGTCTTCAAACAGCTCCCAACTGGGCATTGATACCACGCTGGCGGCAATGCCTTCACCTTTGAGCTGCTCATACGCGGCCACCGCCAGGCTGACTTCGCTGCCTGTTCCTATCAGGATGACCTCAGGCTTTTGCGCACTGGCCAGCACGTAGGCACCTTTGGCCGCACCGCAGGCCGTCGCGTATTGGGTGCGATCTAGGGTGGGCAGCGGCTGGCGTGACAGCACGACACAGCTGGGCCGATGAGTCTGGGCCAAGGCGACTTTCCACAATTCCAGCGTTTCATTGGCATCGCCCGGGCGCAAGGTCAACAGCCCCGGCGTGGCCCGCAGTTGGGTGAGGTGTTCGATAGGCTGATGTGTCGGTCCATCCTCGCCGACGCCGATGGAGTCATGGGTAAACACGAAGATCACGGGTAATTCCATGATCGCCGCCAGGCGGATCGGCGGTTTCATGTAATCGCTGAATACCAGGAAGGTCGAGGTATACGGGCGCAGGTAGGACAGCGCCATGCCGTTGGCGATTGCGCCCATGGCGTGTTCGCGAATACCGAAGTGCAGGTTGCGCCCGCTGTAATCATCCGCGCTGAAACGCCCGGCGTCGTCGAAGGTGAGGTTGGTCTTGGTCGAGGGCGACAAATCCGCCGAGCCGCCCAGCAGCCAGGGGATCTGTTGGGCGAAGGCATTCAACACTTCGCCGCCTGAGGCACGGCTGGCGACGCCTTTGGCATCGGCGGCAAAGTCTGGCAGGTGCGCTTGCCATTGCTCGGGCATTTCCCCGGCGCGCATGCGTTGCAGTTCATCGGCCCGTTGCGGCTCGAGGGAGGCCAGGGTCTGGTTCCATTCGGCGTACAACGGCTCGGCACGTTCGTAAAGGGCATCGCGCAACACTGTGCGAGCCTCTTGCGGCACCAGGAAGCGCGAATCCTGCGGCCAGCCATAGGCGGCCTTGGTCAGGCGAATTTCATCGTCCCCCAACGGCTCGCCATGGGCAGCAGCGGTATTGTGCTTGTGCGGTGAGCCGTAGCCGATCACGCTGTCCACCACGATCAAGGTGGGCGCGCCGGTGTTGGCCTTGAAGGTTTCCAGCGCCACGCTCAAGGCCTGCAAGTCATTGGCGTCGGTGACATGCACGGTGTGCCAGCCATACGCCTGGAAGCGTTGGATCACGTCTTCACTGAACGCCAGCTCAGTGTGGCCCTCGATGCTGATGGTGTTGTTGTCGTAGACCCAGCACAGGTTATCGAGCTTCAAGTGCCCGGCCAGGGACGCGGCTTCGCTGCTGATGCCTTCCATCATGTCGCCATCACCGCACAGGGTGTAGACGTCGTAGTCAAACAGCACCTGGCCGTCGCGGTTGAAGCGCTGAGCCAGCCAACGCTCGGCCATGGCCATGCCCACGCTGTTGGCGCAGCCCTGGCCCAACGGGCCGGTGGTGGTTTCTACGCCTGTGGTCATGCGGTACTCGGGGTGGCCAGGGGTCCTGGAGCCCATCTGCCGGAACTGCTTGATATCCTCGAGGCTGACGGCCGGTTGGCCGGAACGCTTGCCGTGGGCGTCGATCTCTACCACGCCGGCCAGATGCAATAGCGAATACAGCAACATCGAGGCATGCCCCACCGACAACACAAAACGGTCACGGTTGGGCCAGTCGGGGTGTTCGGGGTGATAACGCAGGAAGCGACTCCACAGTGTGTACCCCACCGGCGCCAGGCCCATGGGCGTGCCAGGGTGACCCGAATTGGCCTTCTGCACGGCATCCATGGCCAGGGTGCGTAGGGTATTGATGCATTGGGTGTCGGCAGCAGTGGCAACGTGATTCATAAAACCGTTCTCCCTGGGGTGGCGATCTACAGTGGAGGGCAGGGCGGGGCAAAGGTTTGATCCCATCGCGTGCGCCGCGACGAACGGGTCGTTCTTGACTTCAAACATGACAAGGCTTGTTGGAATGGGCTAGCTTCAAGGGCGTAGACCATCGATCAATCTGTGGAGGTACGCCATGCCAGTGAAACACGACCTGTATCAGGACTTGGGATTGAGCAAGGAAGACGTTCACAAGCGCAAGGCGCAAGACAACCGGTTGGACTCACTGCTCACTCAATACGACGACGCCGACGCCAAGGTGCTAAAAGCGGAAAAAGCCAGTGCCAGCGATGAAGAGGTGGAGAACCTGAAGAAGAAGCGGCTGTCGATCAAAGACGAAATCGCGCAGCGGCTGGCTTAAGCAAACCCGCAACCCGTGGCGAGGGAGCTTGCTCCCGCTGGGGTGCGAAGCGCCCCCATTGGCGGCGGCTGCGCAGCCGAGCGGGAGCAAGCTCCCTCGCCACACACACGGAATGTGCACATTTGTTCAGAATTGTCTGGAGGACAAGTGCCGCTTCTCTCCTTATGATGCGCCCCGTCCACTCGGCTCTGGGGCTTGTTGCGGCGCAAGGATTGCGTTGTTTGAGCCGGGTGGGCATCCTCAGAATTCATGCAACACCGGGCCGAATCGGTCGGCTGCAAATGCTGTCTGTGGCTGGCTTGCCTGCGATGACTGCCTCCCACCCGACGCCTACCCACCTGACACCCCACAATCCAAAATGTGGGAGCTGGCTTGCCTGCGATGGCGGCCTGCCAGCCGACGCCTACCTACCTGACACCCCCGCAGTCCAAATGTGGGAGCTGGCTTGCCTGCGATGGCGGCCTGCCAGTCGACGCCTATCTACCTGACACCCCGCGATCCAACTGTGGGAGCGGGCTTGCTCGCGAAGGCGGCCTGACAGTCAACACAGTTGGACCGTGTACATATCCATTCCTGCGGTAACGGCCACTTAGGGTTCCGCCCCGACGGCGGCTCACTTTCGAAAAGCGCGAAAGTAAGCAAAGCGCTCTTGCCCCACCACTCGGCACCTCGCTTAGGCTCGGTGTGCCCGTAATCCGCCAGTGATTTGGGGGGCCGCCGCCACGCGCCATCCATGGCGCGGGGCGGCTAAACCGGCATCCCTGCCGGTTTACCCCCCAAATCCCTGTCGAATTCCGGCCAGCGTGGTTTAACGGGGCGCCTAAGATCAAAAGCAGATCAAGATCAAAAGCGGCTCGCTTCGCATCGTGGTTACCATCAACGCCGTGACGCTTGGCGTTCGGTCTTGCATCCAGTCATTTCAACAGCGTTTCAACGCATATATCCATTGAGCGCTGCTGCGTCTGCTCATACAACTGCAACTCATCAATCGTCCTGCGCCCCAGCGCCTGTTCGAAGGCATCTCGGTTGGAGTTGCCCGCGTAGTGACTCTGCGCCCCATCCCCCAGGTTTGACTGGAAGATCCCCGCCGCACTGACCGGCAAAAAGTCCTCATACACCAACGGCTCCACCGCCACATGACCGGCACCGACCAGCGCCTCCAATGTGCGCGGCTGATCGGCCTGGCCGCGTGCCGCCAAGCCCTTGTCGGTGACGAAGTAGCGAAAATACGCCAAGCCCTGCTCGCGCATTTGTGGGTAGTTATCGGGGAAGGCGTGGAAGTGCTGTTCCATCAATTGCACATAGCGTTCGGCATTGGCCTCGTTAGGTAACGCGCCGAGTTCGTCGCGGGCGGCGTTCAGCAGTTGGTCGTACAGGGCGCGTCCTTTAGGGGTAAGTGCGACGCCGCGTTGTTCGATTTCGCCGAAGCGCGCGCTGTGGCTGCCGTGGGCATCGGTGAAGGCGATGGGTTCGTCCAGGGCCTTGAAGCTGGTCTGGCGCAGCAGGATCGGGCACTGGCGCCGGGGTGGGCCTTCGATCACGGCTTTGGGGGTGATGCCTTTACCGGGCATCGCCGCCTGCACCTGGTCGATGTCCAGGGTGCGTGGCGTCAGGTGGTTGATGTGCGGGCCTTTGAACGCGACGACGTCGGCGATCAGGCGGTGCTGGTCGCTCAGTTGCTGATATTGGGCGCCGGTGACCGTAGCAGTGTGGTGCCAGCGGAACGTCTCCAGGGCCTGGCGGATAAAGGCCTCGGCATCGCTGGCATTCAAGCCGCCTTGGGTCTCTGCCTGGTCGATCAATGCCAAGGCCTCGGCGGTAAAGATCGAGCGCTTGGCCAGGGCGCTTTCGGCGAAGGCGCGCAGGTCGGGGTTTTCGATCAGCTCCAGGCGCAGCAATGAAGTGAACACGCGAAACGGGCTGGTTTGCAGCGCGTGTTCATGCACGGCGCGAAAGGCGGTGGAGTGAACAGGCACGCCAGCGGGGGTGAGGTCGTAGTACCCCACCGGTTGCATGCCCATCACCGCGAACAAACGGCTGATAGTCGCCAGTTCCGCAGCGGTACCCAAGCGGATGGCGCCGTGGCGCTCCATGCCCAGGCGCTGGATTTCGCCGGTACGCTGCAGCTGGTGCGTCAGGCCCGGTTCGCTGTCGAGCACATGTGCATTGGTCTCGGCCACCAACTCCAGCAACGCGCCGTATAACGGAACTTCATCTCGATACATGTCGGACATGGCCTTGGAAAAGCCCTTGCGGATCTCGTCAGGGCTGACATGTGCAGTGGCGTGCATAGAAAAATTCCTGATGACTGGAGCGATGAAAGTGGCCTTTGTCTGATTTTGTTGAGCCGCCGGCCGCCTTGCAAACGAAGATTCCTCTGGACTTCATTCTGCAAATGAATGAGTTGACCCTGCGTCCAAGTCTTCATGTGCAAGCAGGCGTCATTGGGCTCTACACTGCGCTCCACTGTGTAGGTGAAGGAGGACCCAATGACGGCCAAACCCGCAACCAACCTGCTGGACACCCTCGAAGGCCAGCGCCTGGCAACCCCAGACGCCGGGCAGTGGCGCGAGTGGGGCCCGTACTTGAGTGAGCGCCAATGGGGCACGGTGCGCGAAGACTACAGCGCCGACGGCGATGCCTGGGCCTACTTCCCCCATGAGCACGCCCGCAGCCGCGCCTATCGATGGGGCGAGGACGGATTGGCCGGTTTCAGTGACAAGGCCCAACGCTGGTGCCTGGGCCTGGCGCTGTGGAACGAGCGTGATGCAATCCTCAAGGAGCGTCTGTTCGGCCTTAACAATGCCGAAGGCAACCACGGTGAAGACGTCAAGGAACTGTACTTTTTCGTCGATGGCGTGCCGAGCCATGCCTACATGCGCATGCTCTACAAATATCCCCATGCGGCCTTTCCCTACGCTGACCTGATCGCCGAAAACGCCCGTCGTGGGTTGGCGGATGCCGAGTATGAAATCCTTGATACCGGTGTGTTTGCAGACAACCACTACTGCGACGTCAGTGTCGAATACGCCAAGCATCAGCCCGACGATATTTTCATGCGCGTCACGGTGAATAACCGTTCGGACCAACCCACGCGCCTGCAGGTGCTGCCCCAGCTCTGGGCGCGCAATGACTGGAGCTGGACCTTCGATGCACCCAAGCCCAGCTTGAGGTTGGACGGCGAGCGGGTTCTGGCGCGCCATCATGAGCTCGATGATCGGCACCTCAGCGCCTGGGGCCAGGACGGGTTGCAGTGGCTGTTCTGCGAAAACCAAACCAATCGGCCCAAACTGGACGGGCAACCGGCGCCGGGGCCATTCAAGGATGGCGTTAATGATTACGTGGTGGGCGGGGTTGGGTCGGCCGTTCGCCGGGACGCCGGCACCAAGGTGGCCGCGCATTTCACCCTTGAACTGGCGGGCCAGGAAAGCAAAACCCTTTACCTGCGTTTTGCGCCTTTGGACGCGCCCGATGTCAATGCGCGCAAGCTATTCGAACAGCGCCGCCAGGAAGCCGATGACTTCTACGCGGTCTTGCAACAGGGCCTTGCCGATGACGATGCGCGCAATGTGCAACGCCAGGCCCTGGCCGGCCTGCTGTGGTCCAAGCAGCTGTACTATTTCGACGTGAACCAGTGGCTTGACGGCGACCCGGCTCAGCCCGCGCCACCGCCCGAGCGTCTGTTTATCCGCAATACTCATTGGCGGCACCTGAGCAACTTCGACATCTTGTCCATGCCCGACACCTGGGAATACCCCTGGTATGCCTCCTGGGATCAAGGCTTCCAGGCGGTGGCCATCGCGCTGATCGACCCCGGTTACGCCAAGCAACAGCTGTTGCTGCTGGTAAAGGACCGCTTCATGCACCCCAACGGCCAATTGCCGGCCTACGAATGGCGCTTTGACGACGCCAACCCGCCCGTGCATGCCTGGGCCAGCTGGCGCGTATATCAGCAGGACAAGGCGTTGACCGGCGTGGGCGACATGGATTTCCTGGAGCGCATCTTTCACAAGCTGCTGTTGAATTTCTCCTGGTGGGTCAACCGCAAGGACGCCGAGGGCCGCAACCTGTTCCAGGGCGGTTTTCTGGGCCTGGACAATATCGCCTTGTTCGACCGCTCGGCCACGTTGCCGCCGGGTTACCAGTTGGACCAGGCCGATGGTACCGCCTGGGTGGCGGCCTATGCCCTGGACCTGATGCGCATCGGCCTGGAGTTGGCCAAGCGCAATGTGGTGTACGTGGACATTGCGGTGAAGTTTTTCGAGCATTTCCTCTACATCGCCGGCGCTATCAACCACGTCGATGACAGCGCCGAAGGCTTGTGGGATGAGCAGGACCAGTTTTTCTACGACGTACTGCACCGTCCTGATGGCCAGAGCGAACCGGTGCGCCTGCGCTCCATCGTCGGGTTAATGCCGCTGTTCGCGGTGCTGGTGCTGGAGCAGCGCGAGCACGAGGGCCTGGAAGGCTTGCGCGAGCGCCTGCTGGGCTTTATGCATCATCGGCCGGACCTGGCCAGGTTGGTTTCGCGCTGGACCGAACCGGGGCAGGGCAACCGCCTGTTGCTGGCGCTGCTGCGCGGTGAACGCACCAAGGATTTGCTGCGACGCATGCTGGATGACCAGGAGTTCTTGTCGGCCTTTGGCGTGCGCGCCCTGTCCAAGGCGTTCGCCGAGCAGCCCCTGGCGTTGAAGATGAATGGCGACACCTTGTGTGCCAGTTACCAGCCCGGTGAGTCCGACTCACGCTTGTACGGTGGCAACTCCAATTGGCGCGGGCCGCTGTGGATGCCGGTCAATTACATGCTGATTGAATCGTTGCGCGAATTTCATCGCTATTACGCAGAGCATTTTTCCGTGGAGTACCCGACGGGCAGTGGGTATCTGGCGTCTCTCGAGGAAGTGGCTGACAGCCTCAGCGAGCGGCTGACGCGGCTGTTTCTTAAAGATGAAAACGGTGTGCGGCCGTCGATGGCGGGGTATGCGCAGTTGCAGGAAGCCCCGGCCAGTCGTGACCTGGTGTTGTTCCATGAGTATTTTCATGGTGAGACAGGGCGAGGGCTGGGGGCTTCACACCAGACCGGGTGGAGCGCGTTGGTGGCGTTACTGTTGCAACCAAAACCTTAAGCAATCCGCAAACCAAATGTGGGAGCGGGCTTGCTCGCGAATGCGGAGTGTCAGCCAGCAAATCTATTGACTGATATACCGCATTCGCGAGCAAGGCCGCTCCCACAAGGGATTCAGGGTTACCCGTGAATCAGGAAGGGAACAGCTCGCTCAGCTTCATCGCCAGCATCATGTCGCCTTCGGTGCGCAGCTTGCCGCCCATGAACGCTTGCATGCCGTCGGTGGAGCCGTCGACGATGCCTTCCAGGGTCTCGCTGTCCATCACCAGGGTGACCTGAGCGTCAGGGTTTTCGCCTTCTTTGAGTTCGCAGGTCTTGTCCTTGACCACCAACGAGAAATTCTTGCTGTCGTCGATACGGAAACCGAACACCAGGTCCAAGCCTTCGGCAGCGCTTGGGTTGAATTTGGCTTTCATTGCTTCTACTGCTTTAGCTACGTCAGTCATGGTTTCGATCCTTAAGGGTAGAGTCCAGTGACCTTGGGGTCACGGTTGGCCGCAGTTCATCGGAAAGTGATGAGCTGCGGCGCCTTCAACAGTTGCAAGTGGGCGTGACTGTTGAAGGAAGCCAGTGCCACCTCGCGACCACGGAACTTCAGTTGGTTGAGCGAGGTGTTAACAATTTGCCAGTTCATTTCGAAGGCCTGGGCGGCAGGCATTCGGGTAATCAGGTGGAGCAGGGCGGTGATGGTGCCGCCGGAGGTGAATACGGCGATTTTGTCGGTGTGGTTCGCGGCTTCAAGGATCCGCTGCAAACCACCCTGGACCCGCTCGACAAACCCCAGCCAGCTTTCCAGCCCGGGCGGATCATAGGTGCCGGCCAGCCAGCGTTCGATGATCAGGGCGAAAATGCGTTGGAACTCGCTGCGGTTCTGCGGGCCATTGCGCAGGATGTGCACGGCATCCGGCTCACTGCTGAGCAGGTCGGGTAACAGGCCGCGAATGATCGCCTCGCCGTCGAACTCGTTGAACGCGCTGTCTGTTTCCAATGCCGGAACCGGCAAGCCCAGGGCGCTGTACTGGTCGAACGTGGCGCTGGCAGTGTGCTGCTGGCGACGCAGGTCGCCGGCGATGCAGCGGTCAAACGCAATGCCCAGGTCTGCCAGGTGGCGACCGAGCACTTGCGCTTGTTCCACGCCAATGGGCGAGAGGACGTCATAGTCGTCTGCACCGAAGGAAGCCTGGCCATGTCGAATCAGATAAATGCTGCCCACGTCCGTTTTCCCGGTACGTTGAAAGTCTGGCGAGGTTATGAGGATGCCTGCGAGCTGTCAATGAAAAAACATACGCTTGTTTTAAAAGCGCGTTGGAGCCCGCCTGCTGGCGGTTTGATCACTGGCTCCTTCGCAGTGGCGTCGGTATGCTGGGGCCATCCGCGCCTGGCGCAGTGCATTTTTTAAGGAGACATATGGATTTTTTGGCCGAATACGCGAGCTTTCTGGCGAAGACCGTCACCCTGGTGGTCGCTATTCTGGTGGTACTGATCAGCTTTGCAGCACTGCGCAGCAAAGGTCGTCGTAAATCCGCCGGCCAATTGCAGGTCAGCAAGCTGAATGATTTCTACAAGGGCTTGCGTGAGCGCCTGGAGTCCAGCCTGCTCGACAAGGACCAGCTCAAGGCCCTGCGCAAGTCCGAAAGCAAGGCTGAAAAGAAGAAAGACAAGAAGAAGCCCGAGCTCAAGCCACGGGTATTCGTGCTGGATTTCGACGGTGACATCAAGGCCTCGGCCACCGAAAGCCTGCGCCATGAAATCACCGCACTGCTGAGCCTGGCCACGCCCAAGGATGAAGTGGTGTTACGCCTGGAAAGCGGCGGCGGCATGGTGCACAGCTATGGCCTGGCCTCCTCGCAACTGGCGCGTATCCGCCAGGCCGGCGTGCCGTTGACCGTGTGCATCGACAAAGTCGCGGCCAGCGGTGGCTACATGATGGCGTGCATCGGCGAGAAGATCATCAGCGCTCCCTTCGCCATTCTCGGTTCCATTGGCGTGGTGGCGCAGTTGCCCAACGTCAATCGCCTGCTTAAAAAGCACGACATCGACTTTGAAGTGCTGACCGCCGGTGAATACAAGCGCACGCTCACAGTGTTCGGCGAAAACACCGAGAAGGGCCGGGAGAAGTTCCAGGAAGACCTGGACATCACCCACCAGTTGTTCAAGAACTTCGTCTCGCGTTACCGCCCGCAGTTGGCGATTGACGAGGTGGCCACTGGCGAAGTGTGGTTGGGGGTTGCCGCCCTCGACAAACAACTGGTCGATGAGCTGCAAACCAGCGATGAATACCTGGCCACCAAGGCCAAGACCGCCGAAGTGTTCCACCTGCACTATGCCGAGCGTAAGAGCCTGCAAGAGCGCGTGGGCCTGGCGGCCAGCGGTTCGGTGGACCGGGTGCTGTTGACCTGGTGGAGCCGCTTGACCCAGCAGCGGTTCTGGTAACCCAGTACTGAAAACCAGGTAATCCCTTGTGGGAGCGGGCTTGCTCGCGAATGCGGTATATCAGTCAATAGATTTGCTGGCTGACACTCCGCATTCGCGAGCAAGCCCGCTCCCACATTGGTTTTTCGACCATGTCAGGTCAAACGGGGTTTAATCGAGTCCGCCAACTGCGTAAGGATCAGGCAGCACGACACGGCCCCGGCATCCAGAACGCCGAGGGAACGCTCACCCAAACGACTGGCTCGGCCAATCTTGGCCACCAGGTCCTTGGTCGAATCCCGCCCTTGAGAAGCAGCGCTTTTCATCGCATCGAGTGCATCGCTGAAAGAACGCGCCGCTGCATGCGCCCGTTCAAAGGCTTCCACCGCCGGGATCAACGTGTCCATCAAGCACTTGTCGCCCACGCCCGCTTCGGTGATGTCCTGCAACGAGGTCAAGCCGCCGCGCAGCAGGTGGGCGAAGGTGACGGCGTCGATGTCTTCACTGCCGCGCACTTCGTCGGCCATGCCGATAAACAGGCTGCCATACAAGGGCCCCATGGAGCCGCCGATGCCTTCCATCAGGCTCAGGGTCAGTTCATCCAGGGCTTCGGCCAGGGTCAGTTGGCGGCCTTCGATCGTGCGGCCGCAATGGGCAAAGCCCTTGGCCATGTTGATGCCATGGTCGCCATCGCCTATAGCGCCGTCGACTTCGCTGAGGTACTCCCGGTTGGCCACGATCACGCTGACCAGGTCGGCGACAATGGCGCTACCGTCATGGGTGGAAAAATGCTGGCTCATGATTCACTCCGCCTGGGTCATGCCGATGGAGCGGCAGGGTTGGTCGATCAGGGTTTTCAGCTCGGCGTCGAGGCCGAGCAGGGTCAAGGTCACGCCCATCATCTCCAGGGACGTGAAGTAGTTGCCCACGTAGCAACGGTGAATCTTCAAACCTTTGGCCTTGAGCTGTTTTTCGACCTCGGCGTAGAAAATATACAGCTCCATCACCGGGGTGGCGCCCAGGCCTGAGACCAGCACCACCACGCTGTCGTCCTGGCTGAAATCGCGGTCGGCGAGGATCGGCGCCAGCATGCGCTCGGCCATGGCGGCGGCCGGTTCAATCGGGATGACTTCGATGCCCGGTTCGCCATGATGGCCGATACCCAGCTCCATCTGGCCGTCGGGAATCTGGAAGTTCGGCTTGCCCACCGCGGCGATCGTGCAGGGCGTAAGGCCGATACCAATCGAGCGGCAGTGGTCGACGGTTTTCTGCGCCACCCGAATCACGCCGTCCAGGTCGTAATGCTGGGCAGCGGCGGCACCGCCGATCTTCCACATTAAGATCTCCCCGGCCACGCCGCGACGCTTGGCAATATCGGCCTTGGGCGCGGAGGCCACGTCGTCGTTGGCGACCACGGTGCGGATGCGCATGTCTTTGCTGGCGGCCATTTTCATCGCCAGCTTCACGTTCATATTGTCGCCGGCGTAATTGCCATACAGGCAGGCAACACCTGCGCCATGGTCGGCGGCGCGGAAGGCATCGAAAAAGCTTTTGGCGGTGGGCGAGGAAAAAATCTCGCCGACGGCCACCGCATCCACCAGGCCCGGGCCAACATAGCCGAGGAACGCCGGCTCATGCCCGGAGCCGCCGCCGGTGACAATGCCGACGCGGCCCTGGGCGGACGGTCTGGCCTTGACGATGACCCTTGGGTTGCTTTCGTACTGGCGCAGTTCGGGGTGCGCGACCAGGATGCCGCGCAGCATGTCTTCGACCACTTGGTCGGGATCGTTGATGACTCGATTCATAACGCGGGTTCCTGTGTTCTTGTTCTAAGGGGCGACACCCTTCCATTGTGGGAGCAGGCAAGCCAGCTCTCACAGGGTTTTGTGTTGTTACTGAGATCAGGGTTCGAGCACCACCTTGAGCGATTTATCGCCGCGCTCCATCACTGCAAACGCATCCTTGAAATCCGCCAGCGCAAACTTGTGGGTCACCACATCGCGCATATCGATCTTGCGGTTGCCGATAAAGTCGATGGCCCTTGGGTACATATACGGCCCGAGGTGCGAGCCGAGGATATCCAGCTCCTTGCGGTCACCGATGATCGACCAATCCACCGTGGCCTCGTCATTGAACACGCTGAATTCGACAAAGCGTCCCAGCTTGCGCAGCATCGCCAGGCCCTGGTTCACCGCCTTGTGATGCCCGGTCGCCTCGATATAAATGTCGCAGCCGTAGCCATCGGTGATTTCGCGGATCTTCGCCAACACATCCACCTCGGCCGGGTTCCACACTTCATCGGCGCCCAGGCGCAGGGCGAGGGCGGCGCGTTCGGGTTTCATGTCCAGCACAATGAGCTTTTTCGGGTTGCGCAACCGCACCGCGCCGATGATGCCCAGGCCCAGGGTGCCGGCGCCGGCGACCACCACGATATCGTCATGGTCGACGTTGGCGCGTTCCGCCGCGTGCAGCGAGCAGGCCAAGGGTTCGATCAGGATCGCTTCGTCGGGGGCGATGGATTCCGGCACTTTGTGGATGATGCCTTCCTTGGTGAAGATCATGTATTGCGCCATGGCGCCCTGCACATTGTTCTGGAAGCCATACAGGTCGTGCTTCTGGCACATCCAGTACTGGCCGTGGTTGCAGAAGCGGCAGCCCCAGCATGGCACGATCTGCTCGGAGATCACCCGGTCGCCCACGGCCACGCCGCGTTTCTCGGCGCCTGGGCCAAGCGCGACTACGCGGCACACGAACTCATGCCCGGGGATCATCGGCGGCTTCACGTAGCGCGGTTGCTCGGCATCGCCCCAAAACGAGGGCGCGCCGCGATAGGTCTTGATATCGCCCATGCAAATGCCGCACAGCTCGACTTTGGTCAGGATCTCGTCGGGGCCGGGCGTGGGCACGTCGACGGTTTCCAGGCGGTAATCTTCCGGGCCGTGGCAGACCACGGCCTGCATGGTTTTCGGGATGCTCGGGGCGAGTTGTTCAGGTGTGCGTTCGGTGACGGTGGACATGACAAAACCTCACGACATAGCGATGAATTACTGAATGCTGTAGCCGCCGTCGATCACCATGTTGGCACCGGTGATCATCTGTGCGGCGTCGCTGAGCAGGTACAGCGCCAGCCCGGCGATTTCTTCCGGCTGGGCAAAGCGACCTGCCGGAATCTGCAATTTGGCCCGCTCACCCACCTCGCCGGCCCAGGCTTTTTTGCCCAGGGCGGTTTCGACGATGGTCGGGGAGATGGCGTTGACGTTGATCTGCGGCGCCCACTCCATGGCCAATACCTTGGTCATGCCGACGATGGCGGCTTTGCTGGCGCAGTAGGCGACGTGACGGTCCAGGCCAATCACGGCGGCCTGGGACGCCAGGTTGACGATGCGCCCGCTGCCTTGGGCAAGCATATGTCTGGCACAGGCCTGGGCCATGAAAAAGCTGGCCTTGAGGTTGATGTCCAGTGTGGTGTCCCAGGCGCTTTCGCTGACCTCGATGGCCTTGTCCAGCAGCACCACGCCTGCGCTGTTGATCAGATAATCCAGGCGTTGGAAGTGCGCGAACACCTTGTCGACGGTCGGTTGTATCTGGTCGATCCTCCCGAGGTCGACGGCAATGCCCAGGTGCCCGGCACCCAGGCTGGCGGCCACCTCGACCACGGCCGGATCGCGGTCCAGCAGCGCCACCCTTGCGCCGCGTTCCGCCAGCAAAGTGGCGCAGGCCAGGCCGATGCCGGCGGCGCCACCGGTGATCACCGCGCAACGGCCGCTGAGGTCGAAGGCTTGGTTCCAGAAACCAGACATGAGTAACTCCCGTTACAGATCAAAAGGTAGAACTCGGTCCAATGTGGGAGCTGGCTTGCCTGCGATTGCATCAACCCGGTCTACCTGATGCACCGAGGTGCCTGCATCGCAGGCAAGCCAGCGCCCACAGTTGACTGTGTTTCAAGCCACTGACTACTTACCGCCGCTGACTTGCTTGTACAGCGCGTCCGCATTGGCATTGGTCACCGGCACCCACGGCAGGATGTAGTTCTTGGCCGTGCCGTCGGCCCATTTCAGGTCCTTGGCATAGCGCTCCCAAATCACCGATTGTGGCTTGTAGTCGTCGCCGGCCAGGGCACGCAACGCTACGTCCAGCGCGCCTTGGGACTGGGCCTGGGCATCCTGGAGGAAGGTGGTGACTTCGTCCTTTTTCGCCGCCTGGATCGCATCCGGCATGCCGTCGATAGAGGTCACGGGCACATCCTTGGAGGTGAGGCCATGGGACTTCAGCGCCTGCACGGCGCCCAGGGCCATGTCGTCATTCTGGGCGATCACGCCATTGATCCCCTTGGGGTGGGCGTTGAGCCAGTCTTCGGTGAGCGTCATGGCCTGGGCGCGGTCCCAGTTGGCGGTTTTCTTTTCGATGATCTTGATGTCAGGGTGTTTGCCCAGCACTTCCAGCTCGCCTTTTTCCCGGTCGATCTGCGCCGACTGGCCAATCGGGCCCTGGATGATCACCACGTTGCCCTTGCCATTGAGCTTGTCGACCATGGCCTGGGCCTGCAGGCGGCCGCCTTCCACGTCGTCGTTGCCCACATACGGCACGCTGGCATCGGCTACTTTCGTATTGGAGGCGATGACCACCACGTCGTTGCTCATGGCGGCCTTGACGGTACCGACGCCGGCCTTGGTATCAATCGGTACGAACAGAATCGCGTCGTAGCGTTGGGTCACCATGTTTTCGATCTGGTTGTTCTGGGTCAGGGCGTCGTAGTTGCCGTCGAACACGGTCAACTGCACGGTGCCATCCTTGACGGCCGGATGTTCCTTGAGCTCGCGGACCCAGTTCTGCATGAACTGACCCTTGAGGCCATAGACGGCTGCGCCGATCTTGTAGGTCTTGCCGTCGGCGGCCAGGGCGATACTGCTGGCGAGCAGGGAGAGGGCCGCCGCAGCGGCCAGGGTGGTACCCAGTTTCATAAGTAGAACTCCAGTTATTGTTATGGGTCGTTCTTCAGCGTTTCTTCTTGCGCCACACGTCGATCAGTACTGCAAACACGATGATCAGGCCCTTGGCGACCTGCTGGTAATAGGAGGACACGCCGAGCAGGTTCAGGCCGTTATTGATCACGCCGATCAACAGTGCCCCGAACAAGGTGCCGACAATGCTGCCGGTACCGCCCGACAGGCTGGTACCACCGATCACCACCGCGGCAATCGCGTCCAACTCATAGGAAACCCCGGCCTGGGGCAGGGCAGAGGTGGTGCGTGCCGACAGCACCACGCCGGCCAACCCGGCGAGCAGGCCCGAGACCACGTACACCGAGAACATCACCTTGCGCACGCCAATGCCGGAGGTGCGCGCGCTTTTTTCGTTGCCGCCCACTGCATACACATAGCGGCCGTAGGTGGTGTAGCGCAGCACCATCCAGAAAATAAGCGCGACCACGGCGAAGATGATGATCGGCACGCCCACCGGGCCGACCTTGCCGATGCCCAAGGCCAGGTAGGCGTCGGGCAGGTCGGTGATCGGGCTGCCGTCGTTGAGAATAAAGGTCATGCCCCGGGCGATGCTGAGCATGCCGAGGGTGGCCACGAACGGCGGGATCGACAGGTTGGCGATCATGAAACCGTTGACCACCCCGAGCATCGCACCGGCAAACATCCCCGCGCTGACCGCCGCCATCAGGCCATAACCCTGGGTGGCGACCATGGCGCTGCACAACCCGGCGAACGCCAGGATCGACCCCACCGACAGGTCGATGCCCTTGGTCAGGATCACATAGGTCATGCCCACGGCGAGAATGCCGTTGATGGAGGTCTGGCGCAGGATGTCCATCCAGTTGCGCCAGGTCATGAAGTATTCACTGGAAAATGCCATTACCACGCACAGCAGGATAAACACCAGCGGCAGGCCAAAGCGGTCGAGGGACAGGCGCAGGCGGTTGCGCGACGGGGCAGTAACGGGAGCAACGATGGTTTTGGCATTCATGAGGCAAGACTCAACAAGGCTTCCTGGGAAAGGGCGGTGTCGGTGCTGATAGTGACCAGCCGGCCACCTTTGAAGACGGCGATGCGGTCGCTCAAGTGCAGCAGTTCCGGTGCTTCCGACGACACCACAATGGCTGCGCCACCGGCGCGCACGAACTGGTCGAGCAGGTGGTAGATCTCCTGTTTGG
The DNA here is from genome assembly GCF_016613265.1 of Pseudomonas sp. MF6751. Taxonomy (NCBI): domain Bacteria; kingdom Pseudomonadati; phylum Pseudomonadota; class Gammaproteobacteria; order Pseudomonadales; family Pseudomonadaceae; genus Pseudomonas; species Pseudomonas sp. MF6751. The sequence continues at coordinate 48,993 of NZ_JAENSV010000011.1, read as the reverse complement.
CGCCTTCGTCGATGCCGCGGGTGGGTTCATCGCAGAGCAGGCATACCGGCTCGGTGGACAGGCATTTGGCGAGCACCACCTTTTGCTGGTTGCCGCCGCTCATTGATGCCACCGGCAGCTCCAGGGAACTGGTCTTGATCTGCAGGCGCTTGACCATCTCCTCGGCCAGTAGCGCTTCTTTACGTGCGTTGATCAGCGACCAACTCGACAAGCGCTTATAGGCCGACAGTGCAATGTTCGACAGGATGCTGCCGGTCAGCACCAGGCCGCTGTCCTTGCGGTCTTCGGTAACCAGCGACATGCCGGCGTCGATGGTCGCCTTGGGCTGCCCGATAGGCATGGGCTTGCCTTGCAAGGTAACGCTGCCGGAATCCGCCACGGTCAGGCCGTAGATGCAATTGAGGAATTCACTGCGCCCGGAGCCCATCAACCCATAAATGCCGAGAATCTCGCCACGGCGCAGCTGCAGGCTGATGTTGTGGAACTCACCGTTGCGGCTCAGGTTGTCGACTTGCAGGCAGGTGCTGGCCGCACATTCGCGGCCCGCCTTGTGGTCGATGCGCGTCAGTTCCTGGCCGACAATACCGCGCACCAGATGGTCGCGGTCGATATCGGCCATGCGCCCGCTTTCGACAAAGGCGCCATCACGGAAGATGCTGTAGTCATCGGCGATCTGCGCCAGTTCGCTCAGTCGATGGGACACGTACACGATGCCGGCACCGCGTGCGGTAAGGCGGCGAATCGCCTTGAACAGGGTTTCGGCCTCGCGCTCGCCGATGGCCGAGGTGGGCTCGTCCATGATCATCACCTGGCAGTCATGGCTGAACGCCTTGGCGATTTCCACCAATTGCATCTGTGCCACGCTCAAGCGGTGCATGGGGCTGGTGGCGTCGACGTCGAACTCCAGGCTTTCGAGCAGTTCGCGGGTGCGGCGGTTGAGGGCCTTGCTGTCGACGATGCAACCGGCGCGGCGCGGTTCGCGGCCCAGCCAGATGTTTTCGGCGACGGTCATGTAGGGGATGGGTTCCAGCTCCTGGGTGATCATCGCGATCCCCGCGGCCAAGGCTTCACTCGGGCGATTGAACTGCACCGGTGCGCCGTTGAGCAGAATGCTGCCGGCGTCACGTTGGGTGATGCCCATCAGGATGCTCAGGAAGGTTGACTTGCCGGCACCGTTGCCGCCGCACAGGGCGTGGACGCTGCCGGCGCGCAGAGAAAGGCGCCCGTCGCGCAGGGCTGGCACCCCGGCGTAAGCCTTGGCGACGTGTTCAGCCTGGAGCAGTAATGGCGTGGCCATCGGCGTGTCCTCGTGCTGTGAATTCTTATTAGGTCGCACAGTCATGTTTCGCTGTGATCATATGTGTATCAAATGAAATTCTGATCAGTCAATCTCTTTCACTTAAAAGGTGCGATTCTCATCTTTGACGCGGTTATTGCCTTGGTATAGGGCTTTGACTGGCAGGTCAGTTAAATCTCGCTTGACAGCAAGGGGTGAATGCTTGCGAAATGCGTGAGAGATATTTCACTAAGTGATCATTTGATCAGTGGAGTTTGGCGCCATGAACACACCTTTCCCGGTGGCTATCGGATGTGATGAAGCGGGTTTTGAGCTCAAAGAGTTGTTGAGGCGCCATATCGAGGCGTTGGGATACCCGGTGACCGACTTCGGTACGCATTCAACGGCGCCGGTGCTGTACCCAGACATCGCCCTCGCCGTGGCCACCGCCATCAATGCCGGGCAACAGCGCCTCGGCGTGCTGGTATGCGGCACCGGCATAGGCATGGCCATCTCGGCCAACAAGGTGCTGGGTATCCGTGCGGCTCAGGCCCATGACACCTACTCGGCGGAGCGGGCGCGCAAGAGCAACGATGCGCAAATCCTCTCCATCGGTGCGCGGGTCATCGGTGCGGAGTTGGCCAAAAGCATCGTCAGTGCGTTTTTGGCCTCGGAGTTCGAAGCGGCGCGGTCCGGGGCCAAGGTCGAACGCATCAATGCGATCGAGCGCGATGGGCATCAGTAGTGGACGGCGCGGGGCAAGAGTCGGGAGAATGCGCCTTTGACGCCGAAACGGAAGCCCGTCCCCATGAGTGACAGTACCCAGCGCATGGCCAGTGATATCGATCAGATGACCGAAGTGGCGATGCTCTATTACCTTGAGAACGTCACTCAGGAGGCCATTGCCAAGCGCTTTGACCTGTCGCGGGCCAAAGTCAGCCGCCTGCTCAAGCGTGCTCGGGATGAAGGGATCGTCGAGGTGCGCGTGTTGCAGCACCCGGCGATGAACAACGAGCTGGAGCGGGCGCTGGTGGAGCGCTTCAAGCTCGACCGCGCCTTGATCGCGGTCGACCACAGCGACCCCGACACCCAGCGCTCGGCGGTCGCCAGCCTGGTCGCCAACTACCTCAACAAGACCCTGAGTGATGGGATGATCGTTGCCGTGGGCATGGGGCGTAACGTCGGCGCGGTGGCCGATAACGTGTTTCTGCCGGTGACCCGCAACTGCACTTTCGTGTGTGCCATCGGCGGTTCGCTCAAGGCCGGCGAATACATGAACCCTGACCACATCTGCCGACGCCTGGCCCTGCGCTTTGGTGGCGAAAGTGAAAGCCTGTACGCCCCGGCGCTGGTGGCCAACCCGGAACTGCGCGGGGTGCTGATCAACAACGACACGGTGCGTTCGACCCTTGACCGCGCCCGGCGTGCCGATATTGCCTTGATCGGCATCGGCGACATGAGCGAGAACAGCAACATGGTGCGCATGGGCTGGTTCTCGCCCCAGGAAATCGCCCAGGCGCGGTTGTCTGGCACTGTGGGCGACATGATGGGTTATGACTTTATCGACATTCACGGCCAGCCGGCGGTCAACGCCATCCAGGGGCGCGTGATCGGGTTGACGGTGCAGGAGCTGTTTCGCATCCCGGATGTGGTGGCGATTGCCAGCGAGAACACCAAGGCGGCGGCGACCTTGGGGGCGTTGCGTTCGGGGGTGATCAATACGCTGGCGACCACCGTCACCAATGCCCACACCATCCTGGCGCTGGACGATGCCACTCGTAAAACCTGATGAGTCGTCTATCTGGCAGGCGGGCAGGCTTTCTGTGGGAGCTGGCTTGCCTGCGATTGCATCGACCCGGTCTACCTGATGCACCGAGGTGCCTGCATCGCAGGCAAGCCAGCTCCCACAAGAGTTGCTGTGCTTTTGATGGGGGTTTACAGGTTTTGTAATAGTTTTGCGTTGTGGGAAATTTGTATTTCGAATGTAGGATTCAAGTCCTTTTGTCATTTCAGGACTTGCATGAACACCCTCTCGGAGCCTCCCAGTCGTCTTTCCCCAAGACAACCGCTATCGCTGTTCCCGCTGAAGCACCCCGTATTCCGTCAACTAACCTTGTCCCGGTCGTACGACCGCACTTTGCCGTGCCCGGCGTTCTGAACACTTTAAAGACAGAGAATTTATAAATGGAATGGTTAGCGGATCCTACGGCCTGGCTCGGCCTTGCTACTTTGATTGTGCTGGAACTGGTACTGGGTATCGACAACCTGGTGTTTATCGCGATCCTGGCGGACAAGTTGCCGCCGGAGCAGCGTGACCGTGCACGTTTGATCGGTTTATCCCTGGCGCTGTTGATGCGCCTGGGCCTGTTGGCGAGTATTTCCTGGTTGGTCACCCTGACGCAGCCGCTGTTTGAGGTGTTCGACAAGAGCTTCTCCGGCCGTGACCTGATCATGCTGTTCGGCGGTATATTCCTGCTGTTCAAGGCCACCATGGAATTGCATGAGCGCCTTGAAGGCCATGTGGCGCAGCACAAGGGCAGTGTGGCTTACGCCATGTTCTGGCCGATCGTCGCGCAGATCGTGGTGCTGGATGCGGTGTTCTCCCTCGACGCGGTGATTACCGCCGTGGGCATGGTCGACGAGCTGGCGGTGATGATGATCGCCGTGATCGTGTCCATCGGCCTGATGATCGTGGCGAGCAAGCCGCTGACCCGTTTCGTCAATGCGCACCCGACCGTGATCATGCTGTGCCTGGGCTTCCTGATGATGATCGGTTTCGCCCTGACCGCCGAAGGCCTGGGCTTCCATATTCCCAAGGGCTACTTGTACGCGGCCATTGGCTTCTCGATTCTGATCGAGGTGTTCAACCAGATCGCCCGAGCCCGTCGCAAGAAGTCGGCGCAGGGCGTGTTGCCGGTGCGTGAGCGTACCGCCCATGCGGTGATGCGCTTGTTGGGCGGCCGCAGCCTGGCGGTGGAAGAGGTGGGTGAAGACGTGGCTGACCTGCTGGGCGAGCCGGATGCTGCGCAGGGTCCGCTGTTTGACCGACGTGAACGGGTGATGATCAGCGGCGTGCTGCAACTGGCCGAGCGGCCGATTCGCACCCTGATGACGCCAAGGGCCAAGGTTGATTGCATCGACCTGGCGGACGACCCCGAGACGATCCGTCTGAAACTGATGCACTCGTCTTACTCGCGTCTGCCGTTGATCCGTAACGGTGCGGTGGATGAGCCCCTGGGTTTTGTGCACAAGAAGGAGTTGCTCAAGGAGTACCTGGCCGGCAACGAGCCGAACCTGGAACACCTGGCGCGTCGGGCGATCAACCTGCTGGAGAGCTTTTCGATCCTCAATGCCCTGGAGCAGATGCGCCAGGAGTCCACTCACATCGCGTTCGTGATCAACGAATTCGGCGACTTCATGGGCGTATTGAGCATGACGGATATTCTGGAATCCATCGCCGGTGAATTGCCCGATGCCAGCGAAATCGAAGGGCCCGATATTGTCGAGCAAGGCGATGGCTTCCGTGCCAATGGTGCCTTGAACCTCAACCTGGTGCGTCAACGCACGGGCTTCAAGGCGGTGACGACCGAGGATTATCAAACCCTGGCAGGTTTGGTGATGAGCCTGCTTGACCGCTTGCCGGTGGTGGGCGATAGCCTGGAGCATGAAGGCTGGCGTTTGACTGTGGCTGAAGTGGAGGAGCGTCGAGTGACGCAAGTGCACTTGCGCCCTTGCTCAGGTCATAACGGCTGAAGATGTCCTGCACAAACGGCGCCTGCTCTTCCAGGGGGCCGAAGCCTTTGAATTTTTCTACCAGGGCGCCATTCAGGTAGATCAGCAGCGTCGGGGTGCCTGTTACTTCAGGGTGCCTCGGCGTGTGCGCGCAATCGACTACCAGGCTCACGATTCTGGGATGCCTCCAGGCGTGCAGTTCGAATAAGGGGCCTGCCTGCGCGCAGGCGGGGCAGTGTTCTGAAACGAACAGAATGAATACCGGGCGTGGTGTGTTTAGTAACCGTTCGAACGCCTTGGCACTGGAAATACTGCTCGTTGCAACGCCCATGGTGATCTCCCTTCAAGCCGCAGTCGTTTTTACCAACGCTAAGCCGGTGGATGACTACCGTCTACTGTCAACCTTCACAGGTGTACCTTGCTGCCCCAAATGATCTAAAAGGGTGCGCAGTAACAGCGGTGTGTGGCTTTGAGTAGCAAGCCGATTGCGAGGTCGGTGCAATCCCGTGGGCCTATCCGATCTTTATCTCGCTGATCTCTAAAGACTTTTACCTCGACATATTTTTCCTCCAGTACCTGTGGCACACTTTCTGCTGTCTATTCCGTTGTTACATACCAAGTTCCGGTATAGCGGAATACACAATCCCTGGAGTGCTTGTCATGCATCACCGACCTTCCGTATTCAAAGCGTGTGTTTTTCTCGTCGCTGCATCGGCTTCCCTCGCCAGCGTGGTGCAGGCGGCGGACAGCAAGCTCGATGATGTGCTCAAGCGTGGGCACTTGATCGTAGGTACAGGCAGTACCAATGCGCCGTGGCACTTCCAGGGAGCGGATGGCGAGTTGCAGGGGTTTGATATCGACATCGGCCGCATCGTGGCCAAAGGGTTGTTCAATGACCCGAGCAAGGTGGAGTTTGTGGTGCAGTCGTCTGACTCACGTATTCCCAACCTGCTCACCGACAAGGTCGACATGAGCTGCCAGTTCATCACCGTTACCGCCAGCCGTGCGCAGCAGGTGGCCTTTACCCTGCCGTACTACCGGGAAGGCGTCGGCCTGCTGTTGCCCAATAACAGCAAATACAAGGAAATCGAAGACCTGCAGGCGGCGGGCGACGACGTCACCGTGGCTGTGCTGCAGAACGTGTATGCCGAAGAGTTGGTGCACCAGGCACTGCCCAAGGCCAAGGTCGATCAGTACGACAGCGTTGACCTGATGTACCAGGCCGTGAACTCAGGCCGCGCCGATGCTGCTGCCACCGACCAGTCCTCGGTCAAATACCTGATGGTGCAGAACCCTGGCCGCTACCGCAGCCCCACCTACGCCTGGAGCCCGCAAACCTATGCCTGCGCGGTCAAGCGCGGCGACCAGGACTGGCTGAATTTCGTCAACACCGCGCTGCACGAAGCCATGACCGGTGTGGAATTCCCCACCTACAAAGCCTCGTTCAAGCAGTGGTTCGGCGTGGACCTGCCAGAACCGGCGATTGGTTTTCCTGTGGAATTCAAGTGACCCGCAACAACAGGGGCGCGCCTGAGCACGCCCCCTTCAGGTGCTGCTGACCATGAACTATCAGTTGAACTTTGCCGCCGTCTGGCGTGATTTCGACACCTTGCTGGCGGGGCTCGGCCTGGGGTTGCAGTTGGCATTGCTGTCGATCGCCATCGGCTGCGTGATCGGCCTGTTGATGGCGTTTGCCATGCTTTCCAGGCACCGCGCGTTGCGTATTATTGCCTCGGTGTATGTCACCGTGGTGCGCAACACCCCGATCCTGGTGTTGATCCTGTTGATCTACTTCGCCTTGCCCTCCCTGGGCATTCGGCTGGATAAGATCCCCTCGTTCATCATCACCTTGTCGCTGTATGCCGGTGCCTATCTCACCGAGGTGTTCCGCGCAGGCCTGGTGAATATTCCCAAGGGCTTGCGTGAAGCCGGCCTGGCCATCGGCCTGGGCGAGTGGCGGATCCGCGCTTACATCACCGTGCCGGTGATGCTGCGCAACGTGTTGCCGGCACTCTCGAACAACTTCATCTCGCTGTTCAAGGACACCTCCCTGGCCGCCGCGATTGCGGTGCCGGAGCTGACCTATTACGCCCGCAAGATCAACGTCGAAAGCTACCGGGTGATTGAAACCTGGCTGGTCACGACCGCGCTCTACGTGGCTGCCTGTTACCTGATTGCCATGCTGCTCCGTTACCTGGAACAGCGTTTGGCTATCCGTCGTTAAGGAAGGGTCCCATGTACGAATCCCCCAGTTGGCTGCATGAATTGTGGATCGCCCGCGAGACCCTCTGGGCCGGCTTCCAGGCCAGCGTGGCGGTCTCGGCGCTGGCGATTGTCTTTGGCACCCTGATCGGCATCGTTGCCGGGTTGATCCTGACCTACGGCAAGTTCTGGATGCGTGCGCCGTTCCGTCTGTATGTCGATTTGATCCGTGGCACGCCGGTGTTTGTGCTGGTGTTGGCATGTTTCTACATGCTGCCGGCCCTTGGCTGGCAAATCAGTGCGTTCCAGGCCGGTGCTGTCGGGCTCACCTTGTTCTGTGGCTCCCATGTATCGGAAATCGTGCGCGGCGCGCTGCAGGCCATTCCCCGTGGGCAATTGGAAGCGGGCAAGGCGATTGGCCTGACGTTCTATCAGTCCCTGGGCTACGTGCTGTTGCCCCAGGCGCTGCGGCAGATCTTGCCGACCTGGGTGAACTCCTCTACGGAAATCGTCAAGGCTTCCACCTTGCTGTCGGTGATCGGTGTGGCCGAATTGCTGCTCAGTACCCAGCAGGTGATCGCGCGCACCTTCATGACCCTGGAGTTCTACCTGTTCGCCGGTTTTCTGTTCTTTGTCATCAACTACGCCATCGAATTATTCGGGCGCTACATTGAAAAGCGGGTGGCCTTGCCATGAACCAAGCTCAAACCAACCCAGCGCTGCTGGACATTCGTGGCCTGCGTAAACAATACGGCCAGGTGGAAGTGCTCAAGGGCGTCGACCTGTCCATGCAGCGCGGCAATGTGGTGACGTTGATCGGCTCCAGCGGCTCGGGCAAGACCACCTTGCTGCGCTGCGTGAACCTGCTGGAAGAGTTTCAGGGCGGGCAGATCACCCTGGATGGCGAGTCCATCGGCTACAGCGATGTCGGCGGCAAGCGTGTACGCCACCCGGAGCGGGTGATCGCCCAGCACCGCGCAATGACCGGCATGGCGTTCCAGCAATTCAACCTGTTCCCGCACCTGACCGCGCTGCAGAACGTCACCCTCGGCTTGCTCAAGGTCAAGAAAATGGGCAAGGATGAAGCGGTGGCGCTGGCCGAAAAATGGCTGGACCGCGTCGGCCTGCTGGAGCGCCGCAACCACTTTCCCGGCCAATTGTCCGGTGGCCAGCAACAACGCGTGGCCATTGCCCGGGCCATTGCCATGAACCCCAGCCTGATGCTGTTCGACGAAGTCACCTCGGCCCTCGACCCGGAGTTGGTGGGCGAAGTGCTCAGCGTGATCAAGGGGTTGGCGGAGGAGGGCATGACCATGTTGTTGGTCACCCACGAGATGCGCTTTGCCTACGAGGTATCGGACCAGATCGTCTTCATGAACCAGGGCCGCATTGAAGAGCAGGGCAGTGCGAAGGACATCTTCGAACGGCCGCAGTCGCCGCGCCTGGCAGAATTTCTTAAGAACATTCGTTTTTAACAAGGAGCAACTTTATGAGCATTACTCGTTACGGCACCGGCAGCACCGCAGGTGGCGGCCAGCCACGTCCGTTCGCCCGCGCTGTGGAGGCCGATGGCTGGCTGTACGTGTCGGGCCAGGTGCCTGCGGTGGACGGTGAAATCATCAGTGGCGGCATCATCGAGCAAACCCGCCAGACGATGCGCAACGTGGTGACGATCCTCGAAGAAGCCGGCTACGAACTCAAGGATGTGGTGCGGGTGGGCGTATGGTTGGAAGACCCACGGGACTTCTGGAGTTTCAACAAGGTATTCGGCGAATACTTCACCCCGGAACACGCCCCGGCGCGCGCCTGCGTGCAGGCCAATATGATGGTCGATTGCAAGGTCGAGATCGATTGCGTGGCCTACAAGAAAAAAAACTGAATATTCAAACCCTGTAGGAGCGAGCTTGCTCGCGAAGATCGTCAACGATAACGCGGGTATTGTTTATGAACGCGTTGCCCTGGAGTTTTTCGCGAGCAAGCTCGCTCCTACAGAAGAATTCATACCACTGGGGACCGAGTCCACCATGACCGAAGACACCATCAAACGCCGCGCCAAAGGCCTGGACCGTGCGTTCGATATCCTCGATTTTCTCAAGGAAATCGGCCAACCCCTGCGCCCGAATGATATTGCCAGCGGCATTGGCAGCCCCAAATCCACGGTCTACGAACTGGTGGCGTCGTTGCTGGAGCGGCGCATCCTGGAGACCGTGGGCAAGGACGGGCACGTGTATCTGGGGCGTCAGCTGTATTTCCTCGGCCAGGCACACTTGCGTCACTTCGACCTGACCCGCGAGGCCGACCACGCCTTGCAGGAGATCGTCAGCCAGACCCACGAAACCGCGCAGATGTGCCTGCTCAACGGGCGCAAATACACGGTGGCGCTGATGCGCGAGGGCCAGCGGCATTTCCGTATTTCTTCGGACATCGGTGAAAACGCGCCCATTCCGTGGACTGCCTCGGGACGCTTGTTGCTGGGGCATTTGAGCGATCAGCAGATCGTCGACCTGATCGATCCCGACGATTTCATCCTGCCGGATGGCCTGCGCCTGCCGCTGGACACTTTCCTGGCGCAGATCCGCCAGGCCAGCCTGGATGGGTTCTTCTCCTTCGACAGTGTGGCCGACACCTTCACCCACTGCTTTGCCGCCCCGGTGCGCGATGCCCAGGGCATCAGCATCGCGACCCTGTGCATCGTCGCCCCCCGGGCTGATGCGAGCAAAAACTACCATGACTATCGCCGGGTACTGATCGACAGTGCCAACAGCCTGGCCCGGCGCATCAACGAATAGGAGTTTTCCATGTCTGCCCTCAATGCCGTTGAAAAAGGTGCCGCCGCCATCGGTGCCCATTTGGTTCGCGATGTTAGCCTGCCGGCCCTGGTGCTGCACCGTGACGCCCTGGAACATAACATCCGCTGGATGCAGGACTTTGTCCGCAGCAGCGGCGCCGAGCTGGCGCCCCACGGCAAGACCAGCATGATGCCCGCACTGTTCCAGCGCCAGATCGCCGCCGGTGCCTGGGGCATCACCCTGGCTACCGCTGTGCAGACCCGCGCCGCCTACGCCAGCGGCGTGCGTCGCGTGCTGATGGCCAACCAACTGGTGGGCGCGGCGAACATGGCCTTGATCGCGGACCTGCTGGCCGACAAGGATTTTGACTTCCATTGCATGGTCGATCACCCGGATAACGTCGCCGACCTGGGCCTGTTCTTCGCCGCCCGTGGCCAGCGCCTCAACGTGATGATCGAGTACGGCGTGGTCGGTGGCCGGTGCGGCTGCCGCAGCGAGCAGCAAGTGCGCGACCTGGCCAAGGCGATCCAGGCCCAGCCGGCATTGGCCCTCACCGGTATCGAGGGTTACGAAGGCGTGATCCACGGCGAGCACGCCATCAGCGGTATCCGCGCCTTCGCCGCCAGCCTGGTGAGCCTGGCGGTGGAGCTGCAAGACAGCGGCCTGTTCGACCTGCCCAAGCCGATCATCACCGCATCGGGCTCGGCCTGGTACGACCTGATCGCCGAGTCGTTCGAAACGCAAAACGCCGCCGGCCGTTTCCTCAGCGTGTTGCGCCCTGGCAGTTACGTGGCCCACGACCATGGCATCTATAAAGAGGCGCAGTGCTGCGTACTCGAACGCCGCAGCGACCTCAACGAGGGCCTGCGCCCGGCAATGGAAGTCTGGGCGCATGTGCAGTCGCTGCCGGAGCCTGGTTTTGCGGTGGTTGCCCTGGGCAAGCGCGACGTGGCCTACGACGCCGGTTTGCCAGTGCCGCTCAAGCGCTACAGGGCCGGGATCGTGCCGGCGCAAGGTGATGATGTGAGCGGGTGCAAGGTCACGGCGGTAATGGACCAGCATGCGTTCATGACCGTGGCGCCGGAGGTTGAATTGCGTATTGGCGACATCATTTCCTTTGGTACGTCCCATCCTTGCCTGACCTTTGATAAATGGCAGGTGGGGTGCCTGGTGGATGAGCAGTTGCAGGTGGTCGAGTCTCTGCGTACCTGCTTCTAGACCGAGTCGCGGCTATCGCAGCGATGCGGCGACCCGACAAGCCAGCTCCCACAGTGACCGCGTTTTAACTGAAGGAATGCAGTCGAATGTGGGAGTCGGGCTTGCCCGCGATGGGGCCCTCCAGCACACCTGAGAACTTTGCCATGAACACCCACCCCCGCATCGCCCTCATCGGCGAATGCATGATCGAACTGCAACACCGCGCCGACGGCAGCCTGCACCAGAGCTTCGGCGGCGACACCCTGAACACCGCGGTGTACCTGCGCCGCGAGCTGGGCGATGCCGGCAGCGTTGACTACGTCACCGCCCTGGGCGATGACAGCTTCAGCGATGCCATGTGCGCGCATTGGCGCGCCGAAGGCCTTGGCCTGGAAAGGGTCCAGCGTCTGCCTGGGCGCCTGCCGGGCTTGTATTGCATCCAGACTGACGCCCAGGGCGAACGTAAATTCCTCTACTGGCGCAATGAAGCGGCCGTGCGCGACTGCTTCACCACGCCCGCCGCCGAGCCGGTCCTGGCGGCCTTGCCGGGCTATGACGTGGTGTATTTCAGCGGCATTACCCTGGCGGTGCTGGGGAACATTGGGCGTGAGCGCTTACTGCAGGCGCTGATCGAAGCCCGCCGGCGCGGCGCCAGGGTGGTGTTCGATAACAACTACAGGCCCCGGCTGTGGGCTGATGTGCAAACGGCTCGTGAGGCGTATCGCAGGGTGTTGGCCGAAGTGGACATTGCCTTGCTCACCGAGGATGACGAGCGCGCGTTGTTTGGCTATGAGGATAGCGAGCAGGTGTTTGCGGCGTACCCGTCGATTGCAGAAGTGGTGCTCAAACGGGGAGCGGATGCGTGCTTGATTCGTTGCGTGGGCGAGCGTTTTGCGGTGCCGGCGTTGAAAGTGGAGAAGGTAGTGGACACCACGGCGGCGGGGGATTCGTTCAGTGCGGCGTATCTGGCCAGTCGGCTCAACGGTGGCTCGCCGCAAGAAGCTGCCTTGGCGGGGCATCGGCTGGCGAGCCGGGTGATTCAGGTGCCGGGGGCTTTAATACCGAGATGAATGGCCGCCTGCGGCGGATCGCGGGCAAGCCCGGCTCCCACATTTGAGTGGGTGTGCACTGCTAAATGTGGGAGGCTGGCTTGCCTGCGATAGCGGACTGAAGCCATCCACTCAATCCCGGTAAAACACCTGCACCAGGTGATACCCAAACTTGCTCTTGATCGGCCCGTGCACCACCTTCACCGGTTTCTTGAAGATCACCGCATCAATCGCCCCCACCATCTGTCCGGGCCGCACTTCGCCCAGGTCACCACCGCGTTTGCCCGACGGGCAGGTGGAGTACTTCTTGGCCAGCACATCAAAGGCTTCGCCCTTGGCAATGCGCTGCTTGAGTTGTTCGGCTTCTTCGCTGGTTTTCACCAGGATATGACGGGCTTGGGCTTTCATGGGGCTCTACCAGCTGTGCGACGGCGCGCGATTATGCCTGAACTCAGGCCTCGACACCGATCATGCTTCGGATTTTGTTGGCCAACAGGTCAATGGAAAATGGCTTGGCGACCATGTCCATACCGTCCTCCAGGAACCCCTGGCGCTCGGCGGCTTTCTCGGCATAACCGGTCATGAACAGCACGCGCAGGCCTGGGCGATGCTGGCGGGCGATTTCCGCCAGTTGCCGGCCGTTCATGCCGGGCAGGCCAACGTCGGTCACCAGCAAGTCCACACGCAAATCCGACTCCAGCAGCGGCAGCGCCGCACGGGCATCCGCCGCCTGGTGCGCGGTGTAGCCCAGTTCATCGAGCACATTGACCACCAACATGCGCACCGCCGGGTCGTCCTCGACCACCACCACCGCTTCACCGGCCAGGGCCACGGGCGCTTCGGTCAGGCTGGCGGGCAGGCTGCTTTCCAGCGCCGTGCCATACAAACGCGGCAGGTACAGGCGCACGCAGGTGCCCTGGCCCGGTTCGCTCTGGATGGTCACATGGCCGCCGGATTGCTGGGCAAAGCCGTAGATCATCGACAACCCAAGGCCAGTGCCTTGGCCGATGGGCTTGGTGGTAAAGAACGGGTCGAACGCCTTGGCGAGGATTTTCGGCGCCATGCCGCTGCCGTTGTCGCTCACGCCAAGCATCACATAGTCGCCGGCCTTGACCGGTTCCAGGGTGGTGATGTCGGTGCCGTCCAGGTAACTGTTGGCGGTTTCGATCAGCAGCTCGCCGCCGTCGGGCATGGCGTCGCGGGCGTTGATCACCAGGTTGAGCAGGGCGTTTTCCAATTGGCTGGCGTCGGTGTTCACCGGCCAGATGTCCTTGCCCAGTTGTACCTTGAGTTCGATATGCGCGCCCTTGGTGCGCCGGAACAGGTCTTCCAGGGACGCCACCAGTTGGTTGGGGTCGGTGGGGCGACGGTCCAGTGACTGGCGCCGCGAGAACGCCAGCAGCCGGTGGGTGAGGGCGGCGGCACGGTGGGCGGAGGACACGGCAGCATCGGCAAAACGGCCGATATCGTCGCTGCGCCCGTCGGCAATATAGCGCTGCATCAGGTCCAGGCTGCCGATGATGCCGGTGAGCATATTGTTGAAGTCATGGGCGATACCGCCGGTGAGCTGGCCGACCGCTTCCATCTTCTGCGCATGGCGCAGGGCATCTTCTGCACGTTCGCGCTCGAACATCTCGTTCTGCAGGCGCTGGTTGGCCTCGGCCAGCGCCTGGGTGCGCTGGGCCACGCGTTCTTCAAGGTTCTCGTTGAGGTGGCGCAGGGCTTCTTCGGTGAGCTTGCGTTCGGTCTCGTCGATCACAAAGATGTAGAAACCATTCACCGAGCCGTCACCGCTAAAGCGCGGCAGGTACTTCATCAGCGCATGGCGGGGGCGGCCATCGCGATGAGGCGTCACCGTCATGAAGCTGCACGCCTTGCCTTTGAGCGCGGCGGCGATCTTGTCTGCGCGCCCGGCATACACCTCGTCGCCGAGCACTTCGCGGATGGTCTTGCCGTACAGCTCCTGGGGCGTCTTGCCATACCACTCGAGGTAAGCGCTGTTGTTGAGGCGAAAGCGCTGTTCGTGGTCAACGTAGCCGATCAACACCGGCATGGCGTTGATGATCAGTTGCAGCTCGGTCTGGCTCTGGCGCAAGGCCTGCTCGGTGTTTTTGCGCTCGGTGAGGTCCAGCGCGGCGCCGAGGAACCGCGCCGGCCGGCCCTGTTGATCCTTATAGCAGCGGCCACGGGCGAACACCCAGCGCACCTGGCCATCGGCCTGTTGCAGGCGGTATTCCTCGGCGTACTCGGTGCCATGGGTGATGCAATGCTTGATGCTGCGCGTCACCGTGCCCCGGTCTTCGGGATGCACGCCGTGCAGGTAGGCACTGATGGGCAGCAGGCTTGAATCGTTGGGGTCGACGCCATGCAGGTAGGCGAAATGGGCGTCGGCGATGAAACGGTCTTCACCGATATCCCAGTCCCAGGTACCCACCGCGTCGGTGGCCGCCAACGCGAGTTGCAGGCGTTGCTCGGTGTTGTGCTGGGCCTTGAGGCTTGCTTCGGAACGCTGTTGCAGTTCGAGGGTTTTGCTGCGTCGCTCATTGGTTTCAATGGCCGTGACCAGGATGCCGGCTACCCGGCAGCTTTCATCGCGCACCGGGCTGTAGGTCAGATCCAGCCAGATTTCGGTATCGCAGCCCTGGCGGTGCAGCACAAAGCGTTGCTCGCTGAAGGTACGCACCTGGCCGCCGAGCACGGCGTCGTAGACCGGCGCGGCGAAGCTTTCAAGCTCTGGCCAGGTGTGGTGCGCCGGCTGGCCCAAGGCGCCGGGGTGCTTGCTACCAATCAGGTGTGCAAAACCATCGTTATAGAGTTGCGTGAGCTGCGGGCCCCACAGCAGCACCATCGGCATGGGTGAATGCACGACAATATCGACGGCAGTGCGCAGGCTTTGCGGCCACTCACTGGCCTCACCGAGGGGGCTTTGCGCCCAGTCCAGCCGCTTGATCAACGCAGCGGCTTCGCTACCGGTGGATGTTCCATTCATAAAAAGCCCTGAGCATGACGCTTTGAAAAATGACAACACCCATTGTCCCAAGGAAAGACAACGGGTGACTACCCCGGAAAAATAGCATGCCTTGAGGGTTTTTCTTCAAAACGCTGCATCAGCGCTGAAACCTTTCATCTAATAAGCCAGCTCAGCTCTGTCGCGAAATTGCTCCAGTGCCTGGGGGTTGGCCAGGGCATCTGTGTTTTTCACCGGATCACCATGCACCACGTTGCGCACCGCCAATTCGACGATTTTGCCGCTGATGGTGCGGGGGATATCCGTGACAGCGAGGATCTTGGTCGGCACATGGCGCGGTGTGGTGTTGGCTCGAATCACCTGGCGGATCTGCTGTTGCAGCGCTTCGTCCAGTTCAATTCCATCATCCAGGCGCACAAACAGCACCACGCGCACGTCGTCCTGCCAACGCTGACCGATGGCGAGGCTTTCCAGCACCTGCGGGACCTTTTCCACTTGGCGATAAATCTCGGCGGTGCCAATGCGCACGCCGCCGGGGTTGAGCACCGCATCGGAACGCCCGTGGATCAACAGGCTGCCGTTGGCGCGTTGCTCGGCATAGTCGCCCTGGGCCCATACGCCGGGGAACTGACTGAAATACGAAGCGCGCAGTTTCTGCTGCTGCGGGTCGTTCCACAACCCGATGGGCATGGCAGGGAAATGCCGGGTGCACACCAGTTCGCCTTTCTCTCCGATCAGGGGCCGGCCCTGGTCGTCCCACACTTCGATGGCCATGGCCAGGCTCTTGCATTGCATCTCACCGCGCCGCACCGGCAGGACCGGGTTGCCGATCACAAAGCAGGAGACAATGTCGGTGCCACCAGACATCGACGACAGGCACAGCTCAGCCTTGATCTCGCGGTACACATAGTCGTAACTCTGGGGCGACAGCGGCGAGCCGGTCGAAATCAAGCCCTTGAGGCTGCCCAGATCGTGGCTCAGGCGCGGCTGCAACCCGGACTTTTCCAGGGTGGCGAGGAATTTGGGGCTGGTGCCGAACACGCTGATTTTTTCCGCATCGATCAGGTCGATCAAGCGTTCGGGGCCGGGGTGGAACGGTGAGCCGTCGTATAGCACCGCGGTGGCGCCGATCGCCAGCACCGACACCAGCCAGTTCCACATCATCCAGCCGCAGGTGGTGTAGTAGAACAGGCAGTCCTCGCGGTTCAGGTCGGCATGCAGGCCGTGTTCCTTGAAGTGCGTCAGCAATACGCCGCCAGTGCCGTGGATGATGCACTTGGGGATGCCGGTGGTGCCGCTTGAATAAAGGATATACAGCGGGTGATCGAACGGCACCGCGACAAATTCGGGTTCGCCGCCGGCTTGGTAGAAGTCGTCCCACAGCGCGACGTGGGCGTGGGTGGTGTAGTCCCCAGCCTGCGCTTCGGGCTTGGCGTAAGGCACGATGATCAGCTGTTGCAGGGAGGGCAGGCGTTCGAGGATCTCATTGAGCTTGGCGCTCTGGTCGATGCGCTTGCCGGCATAGCGGTAGCCCGCGCAAGTGATTAGCACCTTGGGCGCGATCTGGCCGAAGCGGTCGATGACGCCCTGGGTGCCGAAATCTGGCGAGGAGCACGACCAGATCGCACCGAGGCTGGTGGTGGCGAGCATGCCGACCAGGGTTTGCCAGGTGTTGGGCATACACGCGGCCACTCGGTCACCTATGCCGACCCCGGCCGCCCGCAGGCTTTTTTGCAGGCCGGCAACCTGTTCCGCCAGTTGCGCATAGCTCAATTGTTCACGTTGGCCGTCTTCGCTGACAGCCACCACCGCAGGATGATCGTCACGGCGGCGCAACAGGTGTTCGGCGAAGTTCAGGGTGGCGCCGGGAAACCATTGGGCGCTGGGCATCTCGATGTCTTCGATCAGCGTGACGCTGGGCGGGCTGCGAAACTGCACGTCGAAGAACGCGACAATCGCCTGCCAGAAGTCCGGGCGCTGGTCGATGCTCCATTGGTGCAGGGCAGGGTAGTCGTGGAGCTGCACGCCGTGGCGCTGGTTGATGAAGCGGCGGAACTGATCCATGCGCGTGTTGGCGATGCGTTCCGGGGAGGGTTGCCAGAGGATGTCGGACATAAGCTGCCTCTTGTTAAAATTGTGGGAGCTGGCTTGCCTGCGATAGCGGTGTATCAGTGATAGATCGGGTAACTGACCCAATGCTATCGCAGGCAAGCCAGCTCCCACATTAGATAGGCTGCGTTTGAGTTACTGGGCCAGCCAGCCACCATCGATGTTCCAGGCCGCGCCGCGCACCTGGGCACCGGCTTCACTGCACAAGAACAGCACCAGCTCCCCGAGCTGTGACGGCGTCACAAACTCCAGCGACGGCTGTTTCTCTGCCAGCAGATCCTGCTGCGCCTGCTGGGGGTCTACCCCAGTGGCCACGCGATCATCAATCTGCTTCTGCACCAGCGGCGTCAGCACCCAGCCCGGGCAGATGGCGTTGCAGGTGACATTGCTGGTGGCGGTTTCCAGGCCCACCACCTTGGTGAGGCCGATCACCCCATGTTTGGCCGCCACATACGCCGCCTTGCCCACTGAGCCGACTTGCCCATGCACCGAGGCGATATTGACGATGCGCCCCCAGCCCTTGGCCTTCATGCCCGGCAAGCTCAGGCGTGTGCTGTGGAACACCGAGGACAGGTTGATGGCGATGATCGAATCCCAGCGCTCCACAGGGAAGTCTTCTACCGCTGCCACATGCTGGATACCGGCATTGTTGACCAGGATATCCACGCCACCGAACTCGCGCTCGGCGTAGGCGAGCATGTCGGCGATTTGCGCGGGGTCGCTGACGTCAGCCGGGTGATGCCCGACCTTGCCGCCAAACGCCTGCACCTGGGCGATCACCGCGCTGGCGTCGCCAAAGCCGTTGAGAATCAGGTTGGCGCCGGCCTTGGCCAGGCTCAGGGCAATCCCTAAGCCGATGCCGCTGGTGGAGCCGGTGACCAGGGCGGTCTTGCCATTCAAAGTTGTCATGAAAACCTCACACAATGCCGGTGGCGTAGAAAGTGCCGATCACCACGAACACCGCAAGGGTCTTGATGATCGTGATGCCAAAAATGTCCTTGTAGGCTTCGCGGTGGGTCAACCCGGTGACCGCCAGCAGGGTGATCACCGCGCCGTTGTGGGGCAGGGTGTCCATGCCACCGCTGGCCATGGCCGCGACTCGGTGCAGCACCTCAAGGGGGATATTGGCCGCGTGGGCGGCTGCAATAAAGCTCTCGGACATCGCGGCGAGGGCGATGCTCATGCCGCCCGAAGCGGAGCCGGTGATACCGGCCAGCAAGGTCACGGTGATCGCTTCGTTGACCAGCGGGTTGGGGATGCCCTTTAGCCAGTCCGCCAGTACCAGAAAGCCTGGCAGCGAGGCGATCACGGCGCCAAATCCATATTCCGACGCGGTGTTCATCGCCGCAAGCAATGCACCGCTTACCGCGCTTTTACTGCCTTCGGCCAGCTTGCTCTTGATCGCCGAGAAGCCGAACACCAGCACCACGATAATCCCCACCAGCAACGCCGCCTGCACCGCCCAGATCGCGGTGAGCTTGGCGATTTCGGTGGTCACCGGCGCGCTCATGCCCGGCAGGCTGAGGCTGTGTGTCTTGCCATACCACTGCGGGATCCAGTGGGTGAACAACAGGTTCATCACCCCCACCAGGATCAGCGGCGACAACGCGAGCCACGGGTTGGGCAAGCTCAGGTTGTCGGCGGTTTCGGGCTCATTGCGCAACTCGGTGCCATAACCTTCACCCGCGCGCTGTGCCTTGTTGCGCTGGCGTGCGAGGTAGAGCATGCCGGCGCAAAACACGAAGATCGTGCCGATCAGCCCCAGCCACGGCGCTGCCCAGGCGGTGGTGTTGAAGAAGGTGCTGGGGATGATGTTCTGGATCTGCGGCGTACCGGGCAGGGCGTCCATGGTGAACGAGAAGGCGCCGAGGGCGATGGTCGCCGGGATCAGGCGCTTGGGTATATTGCTCTGGCGGAACATCTCGGCGGCAAACGGGTACACCGCAAACACCACCACGAACAGCGACACGCCACCGTAGGTGAGCAGGGCGCAGACCAGCACAACCACCAGCATCGCCTGGCGCGTGCCGAGCAAGCGGATCGCAGCGGCCACGATCGAGCGCGAAAACCCCGACAGCTCAATGAGCTTGCCGAACACCGCACCGAGCAGGAATACCGGGAAATACAGCTTGATAAAACCGACCATTTTTTCCATGAACACCCCGGTAAAGGCGGGTGCGACGGCGGAAGGGTCGGTGAGCAGCACCGCGCCAAGGGCGGCGATGGGGGCGAACAGGATAACGCTATAGCCACGGTAGGCGGCCAGCATCAGCAGCGCGAGCGCGGCCAGGGCAATGATCACACTCATGGTGTGTCTCCATCGGATTGTTATTGTTGTGGGTGAGGCTTTGGGAGGGAGCTATAGCGAGATGTGTGCCAGATTTATAACTTGTTGATATGTATCGACTTATTGTGGATTTAAAGTGATTTTCGAGACGGCAGTCTCAATCTGGAGACTAGTGGAGATCCTTGTGGGAGCTGGCTTGCCTGCGATAGCGGTGGTTCAGCTGGCTTGTAGGGCACTGTTAGACCGCTATCGCAGGCAAGCCAGCTCCCACATAAGAAAGTCTTGATATTGGGAATTTAGTCTCTTGTTTGAGACTAAGTTAGTCCAAGCGCCAGCATTTTTTTATACAGCGTCGACCGCCCAAGCCCCAACCGCTTGGCCGCCTCTACAACATTTCCGTCACTGGCCTTGAGCGCGCCCGCAATCACCTGCCGATCAAACCGCTCCCGCGCCGCCGCAAAGGTTTCACCCTCGACCGCCGCCACCGCGCCTCGCTTTACTGGGCTGAACGTGCCAATCGCTGCGCGAAGGTCGCTGGCATTGAGCATCAGGTCATCACTCAGCAACGCCGCCCGCTCCAGCACATTGCGCAGCTCGCGGATATTGCCCGGCCAGGCATGTTGGGCCAACAGCGCCTGGGCATCGCGGTCCAGTTCGTGCTGGCTGCGCAACTCCTCAAGGATCGCCTCGCTCAGCGCCGGAATATCCTCCAGCCGTTCACGCAGCGGCGGCACCTGGATCGGCAGCACGTTGAGGCGGTAATACAGATCGGCGCGAAACTCGCCACGCTTGATCGCCGCTTCCAAGTCCGTGGACGTCGCGGCAATCACCCGCACATCGCTGTGCAGCATCTCGTTGGAGCCCACCGGTTCGAATTCCTTTTCCTGCAACACCCGCAGCAATTTGCTTTGCAGTGGCAGCGGCATGTCGCCGATTTCATCGAGAAACAACGTGCCGCCCTGGGCGATCTGGAACTTGCCGGGGCGACCCTTGCGGTCGGCACCGGTAAAGGCGCCGGGTGCGGTGCCGAAGAATTCGGCTTCAAGCAGATCATGGGGGATCGCCGCGCTGTTGATGCTCACAAAGGCTTTGTGCGCCCGGGGCGATGCGCCGTGAATGGCCTGGGCCAGCAGCTCCTTGCCGGTGCCGGTTTCCCCGAGCAGCAATACCGGCGAATCGGCACTCGCACTGCGCCGTGCCCGGCGCTTGACCTCAAGGCTGGCGGCGCTGGTGCCGATAAAGTGCGCGAAGTTGTATTTGCTTTGCCGCGAACGCAGCAGCGAGCGCGTGGAGGCCAGCTCCTGCTGCATGCTCAGGTAGCGCTCGATCAACGGCGACAGGTTGCGCAGTTCATCGAACAGCGCAAAGCCAATCGCGCCGATCACCGCCCCGGCCTCGTCGTGGATCGGCAGGCGCATCACCACCAGCGGGCCTTTGGGAGTGTCCTGGATATCCAGCAGGATCGGCCGGTCGTTGCGCACCACCTGGCGCAGCAGGCTGTTGGAAATTACCTGCTCGCAAGGCTGGCCGATGGCTTGGTCGGCGCTCTTGAGGCCAAAACGCTTGGCGTAACGCTCGTTCATCCACACGATATTTGCATCGCGGTCGACGATGACCGTGCCCTCGCTGGACTGCTCGATGATCTCGAACAGCGACTGGATGGCCAGGCCGCGAACCTGTTGGTAGTCCTTGAGGCTAGTGCTCATGGAGGCAAAATCCTGTTAATCATCACAAGGGGATGTGCGCTGCTGCCAGCAGTTCTTTGGTGTACGGGTGTTGGGGCGATTCGAACACATCATGGCTCGCGCCACGCTCCACCACCTTGCCATCCTTGACCACGATCATGTCATGGGCCATGGCGCGCACCACCGCCAGGTCATGGCTGATAAACAGGTAGGTCAGGCCGTATTTGTCCTGCAGTTCGCGCAGCAGCGCCACCACTTGTTTCTGCACTGTACGGTCGAGGGCCGAGGTGGGTTCGTCGAGCAACATCAGCGCTGGCTTGAGTACCAGGGCGCGGGCAATGGCGATGCGTTGGCGCTGGCCACCGGAAAACTCATGGGGGTAGCGATGCCGGCTGGCGGGGTCCAGGCCCACGTCCTTGAGTACCTGGATGACTTGCGCGTCACGCTCGGCCAGGCTGCACGGCGCGTGCACTTCCAGGCCCTCGCTGATGATCTGCTGCACCGACATGCGCGGGCTGAGGCTGCCATAGGGGTCTTGGAACACCACCTGCATCTGCTTGCGCCATGGGCGCATCTGCTGATGGTTGAGCGGGTCGAGGGCCTCCCCCTGAAAGCGAATGCTGCCGCTGGAGTCGAGCAAGCGCAGGATCGCCTGGCCCAGGGTCGACTTGCCGGAACCGGACTCGCCGACAATCCCCAGGGTTTTGCCGCGCTGTACGCTGAGGCTGATGCCGTCTACCGCGCGCAGGTAGGTTTTGGCCCGGAACAGCCCACCTCCCAGGGGAAACTGCACGCTCAGGTCATCCACTTCCAGTACCGTCTCACGGGGCTCGCTGCACAGCACATCGCCCGAGGGCTCGGCGTCCAGCAGCAGGCGACTGTAGGGATGCTGCGGTGCGGTGAACAGGGCCTGGCAGTCGGCTTGCTCGACGATTTCCCCGGCACGCATCACGCAGACCCGCTGGGCGATACTGCGCACCAGGTTGAGGTCATGGCTGATCAGCAGCAGCGACATGCCCAAACGTTGCTGCAAAGATTTGAGCAGCAGCAGGATCTTGCGCTGCACCGTCACGTCCAGCGCCGTGGTGGGCTCGTCGGCAATCAGCAGTTCGGGCTCGCAGGCCAGGGCCATGGCGATCATCACCCGCTGGCGCTGGCCGCCGGACAATTGATGAGGGTAGGCCTTGAGCCGCTCCTGGGGTTTCTGGATGCCCACCAGTTCCAGCAGTTCGAGGATGCGCGCCTGCGCCGCCTTGCCGCCCAGGCCCTTGTGCAGCAGCAGGGTTTCGCCGATCTGCTTTTCGATGCTGTGCAGCGGGTTCAGGGAGGTCATCGGCTCCTGGAAGATCATGGCAATGCGGTTGCCGCGCAATTTTTGCAAGGTACTCGGTGAGGCGCCGATCAGTTCCTGGCCGCGATACTTGATGGAGCCCAGTGTTTCGGTGCCGGCTTGCGGCAGCAGTTGCAGGATAGAGTGGGCCGTCACCGACTTGCCCGAGCCCGACTCGCCCACCAGCGCCAGGCACTCGCCAGGGCGCACGTCCAGGCTCAGGTTGCGCACGACGGTCTGGCCGTTGAAGGCGACGCACAGGTCGCGGATTTCGATCAGGTTCATACGCAGTCACTCATGAGCGGGGGTCGAAGGCATCACGCAGTGCCTCGCCGATAAACACCAGCAACGACAGAATCAGCGCCAGGGTGAAAAACGCCGTCAAGCCCAGCCACGGTGCTTGCAAGTTCTGCTTGCCCTGGCCGATCAGTTCGCCCAGGGAGGCGCTGCCGGCGGGCATGCCGAAGCCAAGGAAATCCAGGGCGCTCAAGGTGGATATCGCCCCGGTCAAAATGAACGGCAAATAGCTCAGGGTCGCGGTCATGGCGTTGGGCAGGATATGCCGACGAATGATCTTGCCGTCGCCCAGACCCAGGGCGCGTGCGGCCTTGACGTATTCCAGGTTGCGCCCGCGCAGGAACTCGGCGCGCACCACGTCCACCAGGGCCAACCAGGAAAACAGCGCCATGATCCCCAGCAACCACCAGAAGTTCGGCTCCACAAACCCCGACAGGATAATCAGCAGGTACAGCACCGGCAGGCCAGACCACACCTCGAGGATGCGCTGGCCGAGCAAGTCCACCCAGCCACCGTAGTACCCCTGCAACGCCCCGGCGGCAATGCCAATGACCGCGCTGATGGCGGTCAGGGCCAGGGCAAACAGGATCGACACCCGTGCACCAAAGATCACTCGGGCCAACACATCGCGGGACTGGTCATCGGTGCCCAGCCAGTTCACCGCCGACGGCGGGCTCGGGGCCGGGCGGGTAAGTTCGTAGTTGGGGGTGTCATCGCTGAACGGAATCGGCGGGAACAGCATCCAGCCGCCATCCTGCTTGATGAGCTTTTGCACGTAGTCACTGCGGTAGTCCGCCTGGAACGGCAACTGCCCACCGAACTGCTGCTCGGTGTAGCGCTTGAACACCGGAAAATACAGCTCGTTCTTGAAACTGAGCACCAAGGGCTTGTCATTGGCGATCAACTCGCCGCCCAAGGTCAGGATGAACAGGCCGATAAACAGCCACAGCGACCACCAGCCACGGCGGTTTTTCTTGAAACGTTCGAAACGCCGACGCGCTACGGGAGACAGGTTGAACATCAGGCGTTCCTCGCGGCGAAGTCGATACGCGGGTCCACCAGGGTGTAGCAGAGGTCACCGATGAGTTTTATCAAGAGACCGAACAGGGTGAAGATAAACAGCGAGCCGAACACCACCGGGTAGTCGCGGGACACGGCCGCCTCGTAGCTCATGCGGCCCAGGCCATCGAGGGAGAAGATCACCTCGATCAGCAGCGAGCCGGCAAAAAACACACTTATAAACGCCTGGGGAATCCCCGAGATCACCAGCAACATCGCATTGCGGAACACGTGACCGTACAGCACTCGGCGTTCGCTCAAACCCTTGGCGCGGGCGGTGACCACGTATTGGCGGGTAATTTCATTGAGGAACGAGTTCTTGGTCAGGATGGTCAAGGTGGCAAAGCCGCCGATCACCAGCGCCGTTACCGGCAGTACCAAGTGCCAGAAGTAGTCGGCGATTTTGCCCACGGTGCTCAGTTCGGCGAAGTTTTCCGAGACCAGCCCGCGTACCGGGAACCAGTTCAGCGAGGTACCGCCAGCGAACACCACGATCAGGAACATCGCGAACAGGAACGCCGGCATCGCGTAACCGATGACGATGGCCGTGCTGCTCCACATATCAAAGCTGCTGCCATGGCGCACGGCCTTGCGTATGCCCAGCGGGATCGACACCAGGTAGGTAATCAACGTGGCCCACAGGCCGAGGGAAATCGTGACGGGCAGCTTTTCCAGGATCAGGTCAGTCACCGTCGCGCCTCTGAAGAAACTGTTGCCGAAGTCCAACTGGGCATAGTTCTTGAGCATCAACCACAGGCGTTCCGGCGCGGATTTGTCGAAGCCGTATTGTTTCTCGATGTCCTTGATCAGCTTCGGGTCCAGGCCGCGGCTGGCTCGCGAGCCGCTGATGCCTTCGCCGGATGCGCCGGTTACACCACCGCCGCCAATGCCTTGCAGGTGAGCGATGGCTTGTTCCACCGGCCCGCCGGGCGCGGCCTGCACGATCACGAAGTTCACCAGCAGGATGATCACCAGCGTCGGGATGATCAGCAGCAGGCGCCGTACGATATAGGCAAACATCAGTGGGCCTCTCCGCGTTTTTTCAATTCAGCCTGCATTTGTTCGTTCGTCAGCGGGGTGGGGCTGACTTCCCACCAGGTTTCCAGGGCTTCGTCGTTCTTCGCCTCGATGGCCGGGCGCCCGAAACGGTTCCACCATGCGGCGGAGGTGCCCGGTGGGTAATAGTTGGGGATCCACAGGTAATTCCATTGCAGTACGCGGTCCAGGGCGTGGGCATAGGTGAGCATCTTCGCCTGGGTGTCAGCCTTGACCAGGCCATGGATCAGCGTATCGACGGCCGGGTCCTTGAGCACGATGTAGTTGTTGGCGCCCGAATCGAACGCGGCGGCGGAGCCGAAATAGTTGTACAGCTCCATGCCGGGCGAGGTGGTGACCGGGAAACCTGTGACGATCATGTCGTAGTCGCGGGCCATCAGTCGGTTGACGTATTGCGAGGAGTCGATGCGGCGGATATTCAGGGTGATGCCGATCTGCGCCAGGTTGCGTTTGTAGGGCAGCAACAGGCGTTCGAGGCCGTTCTGGACGTTGAGGAAGGTGAATGCCAGTGGCTCGCCCTGGGCATTGACGAGTTTGTCGCCCACAGGTTTCCAGCCGGCGTCTTCCAGCAGGGCCAAGGCTTGCAGCTGTTTGTCGCGGATCATGCCACTGCCATCGGTGACCGGGGCCTTGAACACCTGGGTAAACACCTCGTCGGGAACCTGCCCGCGCAGGGGCTCGAGGATCGCCAGTTCTTCCGGGGTGGGCAACTGGCTGGCGGCCAGCGGGCTATTGGAGAAATAGCTCTGCTGGCGGATGTACAGGTTGCGCATCATCTGCCGGTTGGCCCATTCAAAATCCCACAGCATCGCCAGGGCCTGGCGCACGCGGCGATCCTTGAATATCGGTTTTTGCACGTTGAACACATAGCCCTGGGCCGGCTGCGGCATCTCCTTGGCCAGGTGCGCGCGCTGCAGGCGGCCATCGTCCAGGGCCGGGCCGTTGTAGCCGATGGAGTAACCGGTGGCGGAGAATTCACGGTTGAAATCATAGGCGCCGCCGCGTAGCACTTGGCGTGCTACTTCGGTGTCGCCGAAGTACTCCAGGCTCAGGTGATCGAAGTTGTACAGGCCGCGGCTGACCGGCAAGTCCTTGCCCCACCAGTCGGGGTCACGGGTGAAGGTGATGGTGCTGCCGGAGTCGATCTTGCTGACCTTGTAGGGGCCGCTGCCCAGTGGCGCTTCGTAGCCGCCGCCGTTGGCAAAGTCGCGGGTCTTCCACCAGTGCTCGGGGAACACCGGCAAGGTGGCGATATCCAGGGGCAGGGTACGGTTTTCGTTGCTGGAAAAGTCAAAGCGCACCTGGCGCTCACCTTCGACCTCGACGTGCTTCACGTCGGCAAATAGCGTGCGAAAGCGCAGGCTGCCTTGGGTCATCAGCACGTCAAAGCTGTAGCGCACGTCTTGCGCGGTGATGGGCTTGCCATCGGCAAAGCGCGCCTTGGGGTTCAGGTAGAAGCGCAGTGACAGGCCATCGTCGGCGCGCTCCATCTTTTGCGCCACCAGGCCGTAGACGGTGTAAGGCTCATCCAGCGAGCGCAACGCCAAGGGCGCATACACCCAGCCGTCGACCTGGGAAACGCCGATGCCTTTGTCGATATACGGCAGCACATGGTCAAACCGCCCCACCTCCAGCGCGGAACGCCGCAGGCTGCCGCCCTTGGGAGCGTTGGGGTTGGCATAGTCGAAATGGCTGAAACCTTCGGCGTATTTGGCGGGCTCGCCGTACACCGTCAGGTAGGTTTGCGGGGCTGCGATCACCGCAGTGCTGGCCATTAGCAAGGCCAGGGTGGAACAGAGTAGAGATGAAAAAGCCAATCGCATTATCAGCCTTGAGCGCCGGGTAAGAGTCATAAGGATTTGTACGCTAACGGCCTGGGCATCGCCAGTCATCAGATGCACAACGGCCCACCAAAGGGCGGGCCGTTGTTTATAGCATCAGCGCGGATTGAATCAATCCTGGCGGCTGGTGACTTCCAGCAGGTGGTAGCCGAACTGAGTCTTCACCGGGCCTTGCACGGTGTTGACCGGGGCACTGAAGACCACGGTGTCGAATTCCTTGACCATCTGGCCTGGGCCGAACGAACCGAGGTCACCGCCCTGGCGGCTGGATGGGCAGCTGGAGTTGGCTTTAGCGACTTCTGCGAAATCAGCGCCGCCTTCGATTTGGGCCTTGAGTTCGTTGCACTTGTCTTCAGAGGCAACGAGGATGTGACGGGCGGTGGCTTTGGCCATGGTGAGTAACTCCTAGAGTAAAAAACGGTGAGCGTACCGGATTCAGGCGGTTATTTCTCGGCAAAGTTCCACTGGGTTTCAGCTGGCACTGTTTTGGCCGTGAGGGTTCAAGGCAGCACAAGGTAGTCGTTGCGCTGCACGATCGGTCGGTGCGCCGCTTGCACCAGGTGGATATAGCGGCCGTCCACCAGGTCGATGGGCAGGCAGTCGTCGATATCCAGCACCGCGTCGGTGTGGGCCTGGGACCAGTGGCTGAGCATCTGCTGCTTGCCTTTGCCCATGGCCTCCTGTTTGTTGCGGGCGACCACCAGCAAGTAGTGATGGGCCTCGCCAAAGCTATTGGCTTCGTAACCGCCCAGGTTGATGAAGTACAGGCGGTGTGCATCGCCGTGGGGCGCCAGGTGGCTCAGTTCAACCTTCCAGCCGTCGACGCCATCGACGGCCATCCATGAGTCGATGTGTACGCCTTTGGGGCTGCCGAACCAGGCGTCGCGTAATTGCGGGTAGGTGGCTTGCAGGGTGTCCGCCACGGCGAACACCACATCGTGTACTTCGATCCTGGCCCGCGGGTGCTTGCCCCCGAGCATGACGACAAACAGCATTACCGATGATTCCTGGGGAGGGCGGCCTGACAGCCTATCTGATCACTCCCGGCAATCAAACTGTGGGAGATTCTATGGTTGAGGGGCAACCCTCAACCAACGTACTGGGGAGCAGAGCAAGAGCTGCAGGCTTGTTTGCGCAATCAATGCATCTTGCTATGGTCCATCTTGCTGTGGTCCATGCCATCCAGCCCACGCGCCGTTGCCTTCACTTCGACGGCCTGCTTTTCACCCTTGGCATCTTCTACCGTAAGGGTCAGTGGTACCTGGTCGCCTTCCTTGATCTGGCCGGTCAGGCCCATCAACATGACGTGGTAGCCGTTGGGGTCGAGCTTGACGGCTTTGCCGGCAGGCAAGGCCACCGAGTCCACCGGGCCCATGCGCATGACGTCGTCCTTCATGCTCATCTCATGAATCTGCACGTCCTTGGCCACTGGCGATGCCACGCTCAACAGTTTGCTGTCGCTGTCGGCGGTGAGGGTCATGAAGGCGCCACTGGACGGTTGGCCCACTACGGAGGCGCGTACCCAGGCGTCAGTGACTTGTACCTGGGCACTGGCGTGGGCAGCGAGGCCCAGCAGGGTTAGACCGAGGGTGAGACGCTTGAGGTGTTGAACGGCAGTCATTAGCAGACCTCCATGACGGTGAGCAGGTCTTCTGCGCACTCTTGAGCGGTAAGGGATGCCTGCAAGCCAAGGCGCAGGTTGCCACGGGTGTCGAACACGAAACTGGTGGCGGTGTGGGAGAGGGTATAGGTGTCGCCGGCGGGGATCTTTTCATAAAAGATCCCGAACTCCTTGGCGGCCACGGCGATTTCTTCCGGGGTACCGTAGAGCGCTTCGAAGCTTGGGTCGAAGGCCTTGACGTAGTTGTCGAGAATTTCGGGGGTGTCGCGCTCGGGGTCCAGGGTGATGAACACCACCTGCATGATCTTGCCATCGCGGCCCATCAGCTTCTTGGCCTGGGCGGCGCGGGCCAGGGCTGTCGGGCAGACGGCCGGGCACTGGGTGAAGCCGAAGAACACCACCGGCATCAGGCCGCGGTACGAGCTCAGGGTGACGGTTTCGCCGTCGGTGTTCTTGAGCTTGAAGGTGCGGCCCATGATCTTGTCACTGAGGTCCTTGCCGTACTTGAAGTTCAGCTTGGGGCTGTAGTCACAGCCGCCCAGCAGGCTGCCCAGGCCCAACAGGCCCATGCCGGTCAGCACTTTGCGGCGGGTGAATAACGTACTCATCAACTGTGCATCCTGTGAAACGCCTGTAGGGCCGTGGAGCTGCTCCGCCAGGCTTTGAAAAGGAGTAACGAGAAGGGTGCAGAGTCTAGCAACCCTGGCCGGCGCGCGTAATCTGCGACGTTCTGCCACAGGGGCGCGTCGCATTTCGTCCTTTTATGGCTTCGGTGGTAGAGTCGCCGCCATGAAATTGCGCCACTCTGACCGCTCACTGATCGCCTGGGCCCTGTACTTCTGCGTGCTGATGAACCTGTTCGCCTGCGGTTTGGGGCATGGCCAGATGATGGGGCAGCAGCTCAACGGCATCGGCGGGCTGTTCTGTTCGGTGGACGGCGGGCAGTCGCCAATTTCCGACAAAGGGTTGGCGAACCCGTCCTCCAGCAACATCTCGAACTACTTTGCCTGCCCGGTGTGCAACGCGGTTACCGTTGCCCTGGTGTTTCTGATCGGCCTGGCCTGGTTGCTCGGCCTCACCCAAGCCCCGCGTGTCGCCCATGAGCGGCGCAACAAGGCGCCTCCGCGCTATTCCTGGCCCTCGGCCAACCCCCGCGCTTCTCCCGCATCCTGACGTGTGCCTTGGGCTTCCTGTCACCAGGAGGCATTCTCTCGTCACGATTGTGAGAACGCTCTATGAACCCTCAATTGCCTGCCGGTGCCAGCCGTCTGGTCAGCAAGGCGTCGCGGCGCCTGCGTGCGCAACCGGCGCTGCCTGATTACCCGAGTAATTCGCGCTGCTTCGTGCACCTGGATGCACGCCTGCTGCCTCACTGGCATACCTTGTTCGACATCTGCCCGGCGCTGCTCAAGCTCGACCCACCGGAGGGCTTGAACCTGTTTCGCGCCTTCATGACCTGGGCCTATCGCAACCAGCCGCCGCTGGACTGGACCTACCATCTGAACGTATGCCGCTGGTTGCTGAGTTCGGCGTACCGCACACAGATCGATGAGGAACCGATCGAGGCCTTCATGGCCGCCGCTGCTGCGCGCTGGGTGCTCACGGACGACAGCCCGGCGGCAGGCATTGTCTTGAGCTGGCGCGATTGCACCCTGTTCGACTGGAAGGGCCACCCTTCGATAGCCGCGCCGCGACCGGCATTGCCGCCGCCCGCCTGGGATTTTGCCTGGTGCCCGTTGGGTGCCCAAGGCGCTTTCAGCGGTTGGCTGCCGGTGCCCTGAGGCGCCGCGCCCGGTAAGCCTCACGACACCCTCGGAAGCGCCGCACACTGCGCAGCGGGCGGAGCCCGCAGGCTGGCACCGACTTGATGACTAGGCTCTAGGCTTCTTTGGTTTCCAGGTCATCAGGTTATGTCTTCTTTGCATCACAACACGCCCACGCTGACGGTGGTCGACCCGCGAGGGTTGACCGTGCGCAGCGTGGCGTACCACCGCAATACCGCGCAGCAATCACCCAGCGCGCAGGTCACGCGGCAGGTGTTCGACGCTCGCGGTCTTTTGCAGCAACAGTGGGACCCCAGGTTGTTTGAGTTGCACGCTGCCGATCCCGACGTGCAGCCCAATCTGTCTCATCGTTATAGCTTGGGCGGGCAAGTGCTGAGCACCGACAGCGTGGATGCGGGCCGTCAGACGCGCCTGCTCGGCAGTGGCGGCCAGGTCGTGCAACAGTGGGACAGTCGAGGCACGCGCCAGCGGTTCGAATACGACCCGTTGCTGCGCCCCGTCGCGGTATTCGAGCGCGCGGAGGAGGCGGCGGTTGAACGCTGTGTCGAGCGCATGACCTACGCGGGCATGACGTCTACGGAGGCGGCGCGCAATCGCTGTGGCCGCATGATTCGTCACGATGACCCGGCAGGCACGTTGCTCGTTGAGCGCTACGACGTGCAAGGTAACATCACCGAGCAAACCCGGCGTCTGTGCACGTCGCACACCGCGCCCGACTGGCCGCTGCCCGTGAGTGAGCGGGATGCACAGTTGCAAGCCCAGACCTTCACCACCACCTGGCAGCACGATGCGCTGGGGCAACGCCTGGAGCAGGTCGACGCGCGCGGCAATCGCCAGCAATCTCAATACGGTGTCGACGGCCAATTGACGAAAAGCGAGATCCTGTTCAAAAGCGGAGCGCGCAAGACCCTGGTGGATCAACGCAGCGTCAACGCCTCGGGCCAGGTGTTGAGCGAACGCTTGGGTAATGGCGTGCTCAGCGTTGCCGAGTATTCGGACACTGATGGACGTTTGACACGCTTGAGCGCCCACCACAAGGATTCGGCAGGCAAGCGACTGCAAGACCTCTTCTACAGCTACGACCGGGTCGGCAATGTGTTGCGCATCCGCGATGCGGCGCAGCCGACCCGCTGGGCCAGCAACGTGCAGGTGGAGGCAGTAAGCACATTCGAATACGACAGCCTGTCGCGATTGATCAAGGCCACTGGCCGTGAAAACGCGCGCAATACTGGCGCATCCGCACTGCCGGGGCGAATCACGTTCGGCGCCACAGACGACAACCTCTGGGGCAACTACACCCGCCACTATGCCTACGACTCGGCCAGTAACCTGACGCAGATGCGCCATGTGCCCAGCACCGGCAGCGGTTATACCCAACGGATGCAGGTGGGCGAACACAGCAATCACAGCGTGATTGCCCGCGAGGGCGCAAAGGCGCCGGGCCTGGGCAACGGCTTCGACCAAAGTGGCAATCTCCAGGCTCTGGCGCCTGGGCAGGCGTTGACCTGGAACGGGCGCAGCCAGTTGGTTCGCGTCGCGCAGGTGCTGCGTGACAATGGCGAACATGACGATGAGGTGTATCTGTACGACGGCGCCGGCCAGCGAGTCATCAAGCGTCGCGTGGCACATGGCAAGACGCAGACTCACACCCATGAAGTGCTTTATCTGCCAGGGCTGGAGCTGCATCGCCACGGGCCGGATGGCGAGTGGTTGAACGTGGTGCTTGCTCCGGGCGGGCGCCATTCGGTCAGAGGGCTGCAGTGGGAGCAGCAGTGCCCCGAGGAGATGCAGGACGAGCAACTGCGATTCAGCCTCGACGATCATTTGGGCAGCGGCACTCTGGAGCTGGACGAGGCAGCCGGCCTGTTGAGCCAGGAAAGTTATTACCCCTTCGGCGCAACTGCCTGGTGGGCGGCAAAAAGTGCCTTGGAGGCGAACTATAAAACCCGACGTTATTCGGGCAAGGAGCGCGACGCCAGCGGGCTGTATTACTACGGCTTCAGGTACTACGCGCCGTGGTTGTTGCGGTGGATCAGCGCTGACCCGGCGGGGGATGTGGATGGGTTGAACCTGTATGCGATGGTGGGGAACAACCCCATGGGTTATGTAGACGAAGACGGTTTGCAGCGCCGTTCGATGCTGGAGGTGGTGACGGTTCTGCTCCTGGTGTTGTTGATCGGGCACGGAGTAGGGGTAGAGATGGGCTATAGGATTGAACTGGCTTATTTCGGGCTGATTTCAGGTGTGGTGGGCGTGGCGCTTTACGCGCATCAGCGATTAAGCACCACTGACGTTCAGCGAAGAGCGTTCTATGAGCAGTCCGCAATGGCCGGCGCGCAAGAGCTGGGCCGCCGACAGGGCGCTACGGAACATGAAGTCAACGAGTTGGCGGACTTTTTCCTGGAACACCGTCTGGCTACCGCCGACACTAAAAAACTGTCCTACGGGCTGACCCCGGCAGCGCGGGGCGGTCTCTATGGGTACGTTGGGCCCACCGAGCATCGGGACCGGGCTGAAACAGCCTCACGAACGGAGCGTAACCCTAGCTTTACGCTTGCCAGGTTGGGGTTTGTAGGCATAGAACTGCGCGCCCCGGCACGCAAAGTGGGCGCCAGCCCGCTGCCAGCGGCTGGGCTGACCCACACCGAAGTACAACCGCAAACCAGGGTCACGAGCGTGGGCCGCAGAGGCTCCGCATCTGAGGTGCCCGCCGCGCAGCCGGTAAGCCCGGGACCTTCCTCCGGGCTGGAGCCTGAGCCCCTCGAGATTGACGTCACACCTATTCAGAATGAATTACATGGCCCGGGAGGTGAAATTCTCAGAAGGGTGATCGATCGGCTGGAAGACCGCACACTGGATTTCCATACCGGCCATGCCATGGCGGGTGGGCAGAATGTCCGCAGTTTTGACTTGCCGCGTTATCGCGGGCAGCGCGGTCGTGGCGCCTATCGGGTGATGATCCAGCACATCAGTGGGCTTAACTATCGGGCGGTCAGGGTGATGGACCCTCACCGCCGTTAATACGCGCAACGTCAGGCCAAGGAGCGCGGGCCGTGTAACGGCCCGGCTCTGTTATCAGGCCGGCACGTGCGTGTCGTTTTCGTCTTCAGCGATGCTGTACCAGGCATGGTAGGTCTGGCGCCGCGTGTCGCCATTGGCATTGAGCACGCGTACCGGGCGTCCCAACGCGTCATGAAAGTGCTGCTCGCTGGGGCGCAAGGTGTTGAAGGCCGCATCGTCGATATAGCCGGCACGGTCGGCAAAGTAAGGTCGCCAGGTGCGCGCCAGGCAACCCTGATTTTCATACTCCACACGACCGCTGATCCGCCAACGGCGAGTGGCGTCGATTGGCTCGGCACTCGCGCTCAACACACCGGCCTCATCGACTGCAAAGGCCGGGCCCGGTTGCGCCTTTTCCTGGGTTTGTCGCACGCGGCCAAAGCCGTCGCTGAAGGCGAGGGCTACCTGGATCTGCGCCGTTTGCGACGTGCCTTGCCAACGGTCGGCGTGCAGTACCACGACGTGCACCGGCACTTGCCTGGCCGCCTGAATCAGGCGCTTGAGGGTTTGATGATGGGGGAGCGCAGCGCTCAGGCTGTTCAGGCGTGCCAGCGCCGAGGCACGAATATGCCCGCTGGGCAGCAGGTAGCCGCTGCTTACCCATTGCGCCTGGATGCTGGCGGGTGGAATGCGCCCCATCCAACTGAACACGTCGTAGAAGCACGCGCTGTGAGCGTTGAGCAACGCCGCCTTCGGATCAGCCAGGGCCTGCGCCGGGCCCGTATCGGGCGTGCGGATGAAGGGCGTTGGGGCGTCATGGCCCACGGGCTTTCCTTGCTCCTCACCCTTGAGGCCGGTCGCCAGCAACTGCCCGTGGGCGTCGTAGTGCGCGTAGCGTTGTGTACGCTGTGCGTCAGTCACCGTCACCGGCAGGCCAAGGCGGTAGTCGTACTGCGCCTGGGTCGTGCAGCCGTCCGCCAATTGCACTTTGATGATGTGCAGCCCATAGCCGTCGTACTCGGACTGTGTGAATCCATGGCTCAGGCTCGCCTGATGCCGACGAGGCCGATAGAACATTTCGGCCTGGCCGTAACGGGTGTAACCCTGGCCGAGGGACCACAGGGTGATAGCCTCGTCCTGCCCGGGGTCCGGTGACAGGAACGCGGCCATGCTCCGATAGTGCTGCGCACTCAGCGTAGCAGTGACAGTGCGGCCCTCATACACCTCCAGCGCTTGCTGATCGAGTTCGGCTGTCTCGATATAGGCAGGCAGCGCCTGAAAACTCGCGGTGCCGGCCGGCAAGGGTTCGGTGTGCTCCGCCACGCAGTAGTGCTGCACCGACAGGCCGCCCAGCCTGCGTTCGGCAGATGTTCCCAGTGGATCGGACGGGCCCTGCGCAATGAAGTGTTCATAGCTTATTTTTTCAATCGCTAACGCCTCTTTGCTCAGTACCAGTACGTTGCTTCGTTGCTGGTAGGGCAAGTGCAAGCGCCAGCGCTGCGCGGCGTCCAGGTGAATGAAGCGGGCGCGGGTTTCGTTGAGGTAATACGTCTGCTGCGCTGAGTCGTGTGCGTCACGCCACCACTGCTGCTGGTGGGCTGGCCCGGGCGGTGGGGAGTCGCTGGCTGTCTTGCGACGGGCATAGTCGACCACCACGCTGTGCAGATTGCCGGCGTAGCGGTCCCAGCGCAGATTGAGTATGTGCCGACAGCACGGGTCGTCCGGTTGGCGCTCGTAGCGACAGGTCAGCGACTCCAGCAACAGTGGCAGCAGCACCGCCGGTTCGCCGGCCTTGGCCGACGGGCTTAATTGCCGTATGAGATAGCGCTGTTGCTGCACCGAATAGGGCACTGCCTGTGGTGGCGCATCGGCGGCGGCATACACCTCTTCACGCAGCAGGCTCCCCGCCAATGCACGCTGCATCGCGCGGCGGGTGGTTGCGACGGGCGTGGCGATCAGCGTGTCTCCTGTGCGCCCGGCCTCCAACTGGCCCAGCAAGGTTGGCCCCAGCGCGGGCGCCTGTGGGTCGCCCGGGTAAAAAGCCTCCTGCGAGGGCTCAAAGGTGTGGAACCAGCGTTTGGTCAACACCCCAGGCTGCGCATCGGCCGTAGGGGGCTGCTCGGTGTGCAACACCAGGCCAAAGCCGAGGAACTGGCGCTCCTCACGGTCATAGCAGGCTTGCCGGTAACGAAAATACTGGGTGGAGCGGTTGCCGCTGACCAGGTCCTTTTGCTGTTGCCGCTTGACCACCTGCACTGGGAACGCAAGGCTACTGCCTTGGGGCACTCCCAGGGTTTGCCAGTGCTGTTTTTCGTCGAGCCATTCCTGGGCGCTGCTGCGGTAGCTCAGCTGGGTGGTGGCCCCCCGGTTGTTGAGCGTGGCGGTTAACAAATACGGTTTGAGACTGACGAAGTCATACCGCCAGTGCTGGGGGGTCATGTGCGGCACGCTCAGGATCAGGCTGGAACAGCCCAGGCCTTGAAGGTCGGCAAAGCTGACCTGGCACGTCGCGTCATGGCGTACGCCCTCGGGCCAACGCAATGTCAGTGGCTCCGATGCCAGCCCGCTGCCGGCGCGGTTCATATAGATCTGTACGTGTTCAGGCGCCAGGTAAATCAGGTCCACCGCGCCTGAACCATCCAGGTCTGCGAGGCGAATATGGGCGGCATCGAAGCTGGCGTGGTCGAACGCCAGTGTGGCGAAGACAAACCCTTTGCCGAAGCGTCCACGGCCGAGGTTGGGCCAGCATTTGATTTCGTTATGGCGGATACGCACCAGGTGTTGTTGGCCGCTGCCCAGGGGGTCGCAAAAGGCGATCAATTCGGCCGGCGAATGGCTGAGGGTGGGTAGCCCCTCATCGTCGGGCGCATGGCGCACCTCCTGGCCAGGATCAAACCCGCCGTCCTGGCGCTGAGCATACAGGCGCACGCTACCGCTGCCGATCAAGGCTAGGTCCAGCCTCCCGCTGCCCATCAGGTCGGCCAGTTGCCCGTGGGGATGGAAAAACTCCTGGGGCATCGCCGCAAAAGGCACGAAACCCGACCATTGCCGCTGCGAGTCGAGGCTGAAAAAACCACTCAGCCCCGGTTGCGCCACCACCCATTCCAGATGCCCATCGCCGTCAAGATCCGCCAGTGCCTGGCGCGTGGCTTGGGCGGTATCGGCGAGGGGGATGCGTGGCAGGGCCTGCCATGGACCATAGATCAGCGCATTGCTGCTGGCTGGGCTGGGGGCCCTGAGCGGCTCGCGGTAGTACCAGCTTTTATCGGTGCGGTGCAGGATGCCCGGCAAACCGTCGCGGTACAGGTCGACCAGTTGATAATGCTGCCCGTCGTTGATGCCCGCCATGGCGTCGAACGCTTGGTAGCGCGCGGCGTCCAGCGTCGGCACGAAGGCGCTGTAGGCCAGTTCCAGGGGCGGCCAGGCACTGGCGTTCCCCTGGGCGTCAAAGGCCTGGTTGTGCACGGCGTTCAGGCAACTGCCGATGGCGTGACGATGGGTGTACTCCAGCAACAGACGCCGCGTCAGCACCGGCTCGGCGCCCAGGCTCGGCTCGTCGGGGAAGTAATGAAACATCAGCACTTGCTGGCACCGCCGCAGGGTGCCGAGTTCAAAGCCATAGGCATAACTGCTGATCGGGTCGTTGCGGACCGGCCAAGCGTGTTGTTCGGCATAGGTCGGCACTTGGCTCAGGCCGGTGTGGCGTTCACCATAATCCAGCAGCAGTTCGAAGTGCCATTGCTTGTCAGCAAGGGCGTCCGCGCGCCACAGCGCCAGATGCTCAAGGGGCTTGAGGTTGCCGTAGCACACCCGCGCCAGATAACGCTGGGCGCGATAGTCCCTGGCGGCGCTTGGCGGCTGGTCGTCGTGTTTGTAGTGGTAATAGATCTGTTCACCCAGCGGGTTGAGGCTTTCCTGCAACAGCCATTGGGCAACACGTAGGTCGTCGTTCGGGTCTGCACAGCGCGCGATCAGGGTCTTGCCGAACAGGTGCACGCAACCGTCAGCCCCCTGAACCAGCCAGAACCCGGCCTTGTCGCTGTCGCAAGACCAATGCTCGATACGGTCGAAGCGCGCTTCTATCACCGGAAAATAGCGCACCACTCGGTGGGATTCACCCAGGGTCAGGCCGTTATAGTGGTCCCAGGTCGTGGCCTGAATTTCGCCTTCGGCATCACGCTCAGGGATCATGTCGATGCCTTGGGGGCTGATGAAACGGTCGTCATCACCGTAGGCCGGTACGCCTTTGCGGGTATCACGACTGATGGCGCTTGCCGACATCGCCCAGCCGAGGCCGAAGGGCCCGTTGCCTAGGGCGCTGCGATAACCCAGGCTCAGGGCCGGCGTGAAGCCACGGCCTGGCGAAATCGGCAAGGGCACCTCTAGGCACGCCTCACCCCGTGTGCCCACGGCGCCCCATTGCGCGCCGGGGCCCTGGATGGCGCCACCGCCCTTGGGCAGCGCCGGAATCTTCGGTTCCAAGAGTTCGGGCGGCTGCACGCTCATCGTTGACCTCCGGTGTTTTTAGCGGTGTAGCGCAGGTGCACGATGATATCGGTGAGGGATTCGAGCAGAGCGTTTTGCCGGGCATGGTTGGGAAAGGTCAGTTGCCAGGTGGAGATCGCTCCTGTGTATTCGAACGGCAGGTAACGCTCGTCGCTGTCGAAGTTCAAGGTGAATAATCCGCTGTCGTTGAGCCCGCTGGACAGGGCGATTTGCTGTTTGGCGCGCAGGTCTTTTTTTACCGCGGCTTCGGTGTGTCTGGTCGCGGGGGTGACGTGCGTGGTATTGGCGGTTTGGGTCAGGATGGCCTTGATGTCTTCATAGGGGCCCAGCGTGGCGGGCAGGGACACACTGACGTGCTTGATACGCCGCAGGTAGTGGCCTGGGTAGTCGTCGTCAAACAGCTTGAGGGTCAGTTCAAAGGTCAAGGTGCCGGTTTTTACCAGGTCGGCTTTAAGCGCGGCCCAGGGCATGTCGCGCGTGGCCATCGGGTCTTGGCTGTGCAGATGGCGCAGCGACACGGTTTTAGTGATCTCCAGCAAACGTTCGTTGTGGGTGACGTAGGCGTTACTCATGCTCAGTAGATTTTGCTTGAGCGCTTCGCCGGCGCTGAAGCCGCGATATTGATGAGCCCAATGCTGGGTTTGAATGAAGTGCTTGTCCCACTGAGCCCGTTCTTCCTGCCAGCAGGCCTCGGCCGCCAGGCACAGCGACAGGGTCGAGTCATAGGCTTGGTAGTAGAAAGTGGAAAGTTGGCCATTGAGCCATTGATACAGTTGGGCGTTGGTAAAGCGTTTGCCGAGCTGGTCGTACAGGCTTCGTGCCTGGGTCAGGCTGGTCTGGGCCAGGCCCAGTTGCAAGCGGGTATGGGCTTGCTGTTCGGTGTAAGCCTGCAGTTGGGCGTCGACCTGGGCCAGCTCAAGGCGTGCCTGTTCCAGCGAATGGGCCCACTCGGCGGCGCGTCTGGCAAACAGGTCGGTGCGGTCCAGGTGGGCAGCGTTGGCGCGCTTTTCATTGGCAATGCCTTGGGACGCCGCGTGCAGGGCGTGAAAAGCGCCCTCGTAGCGCACGCCGCCGTTGGAGGTGCCAAAAATATTCGGTATCAGCATCGCCAGCCCCGCGCCGGCTTGTGCCACGGCGGCAGCGGTGTCCCAGCGCGCACTGTCCTGGTACTCCTGGGTGGCCTGGGCCTCGGCCGGGCTGATGCCTCGCTTGAGCTGCTGTTCGAAGAACGCCACCCGCGCTTCGACCATGCGGCGTCCTGCCAACAGCGCCTCCTGGTTCCTCGCATCGAACTGTACGGCCTGGGCCTGTTGCTCGACGGCCAGCCTCGCCAAGTCCCAGGCTTGCTGCTGCTGGGTTTCCAGGTACTGGGCCTGCTCTTTGCGTTCGAACAACGACAGTAAGGTCGTCCCCAACTGGATCAGGTTGTCGACCGCTTGCAAGGCGTGTCCCAGCAGCACCTGGAAGCGATAGTGCGCGGCCTGGGCGGTGCGCAGCGACGGGCGCAGGCTGGTGCC
Organism: Pseudomonas sp. MF6751; assembly: GCF_016613265.1. Taxonomy (NCBI): domain Bacteria; kingdom Pseudomonadati; phylum Pseudomonadota; class Gammaproteobacteria; order Pseudomonadales; family Pseudomonadaceae; genus Pseudomonas; species Pseudomonas sp. MF6751. Next base: position 9,688 of record NZ_JAENSV010000011.1, on the reverse strand, counting down.
GACGGCACCTTGCTGATACGCGGCGAGCAGCGTTTGTGGCGACAGCGTGGCGGCGTACAGCGGCAGGCTCAAGGGCTTGCCGGTCAGATCCAGGTGATGGCGCAGGTTGTGCAGGCGAGATTCGATCTTGTCCCAGCGCAGCAGCAAATCAGGGCTCAGGGACCGACACAGCCGCGAGGTGCCCGCAGGTACTGTCGTGCTGTCGAGCGTGGAAGGGTTTTGCAGTTTGTCCAGGGTCGTGGCTGCCCAGGGATCGACCGGGTTGAGCGGCGGCCTTGGCCCGAGCAAGCCCTTGGCGCGGATGTACCACAACTTGGCGTCGGCCAGGCCGTCACGGGTCATTTGCCGGTAGGCCGCATCCCCGCGATTGAGCAGGATGTCGACGTACAACAGGTACAGCGCCTGACGAAAATGTACCGCGCTGCTTGTCGCCAATGGGTGGGACACGGACGAGACGTCGTGGTGTTGTGGCGCACTGGTAAGCAGCGCAGGCAGGCGCCAGAACCCGGATGGGTGTACGGGATCGAACACGTAGCGTATCCACGTTTCGGCCTCGGCGTATTGCTGCTCCTGGTTGAGGCGTTGTGCCAACAGCCAGGGCAGGTAAAGAAACAACTCCCAGTAGTAGGTGCCATGGGGGCCGTGGAAGTCCAGTGGACTGGGCTTGTTCTCGCCTGGCAATGGCGGCTCGCGCCAGGCATCCGGCGCCAAGGCAAACAGCTCATGCAAACCTGCGCCCGCGGTTTTTGCCAGCAGCCCGGCCACGCAGGTGTTGGTGCGTATGGGCGCCCGTTTGTTTTCAGGCTTATCGAGAGACTCGATAGTGGACCCGTTGAAGTCGATGAACTCTGCCGTGCCATAGGGCGGGGTAGCGAGTCGCCGGATAAACGGAGCCAGTGGAATGATGGGGGTGCTGTTATCGGGCGGCAGGGTGAAAGTCGCGGTTTTCAGCGCGTAGCCCAGGATGATGGGGTCGGGGTAATGCACATCGCTTTCCAGCAGCAACACGCCGTGAATCAGCGTCAATGTGGAAGCCGTCGTGTCAGTGGAGTCCTCGTCGTAGGGGTGCAAGGTCGAGGGGGAGAGTTCGATCTGCGCCTCAAGCGTGTGCGTTTCGGAGAGTTCAGTGAACGTGTCGCGCAGGGTGCGCCGAGAGGCGTCTGCCAGGCCGACGAGTACCGTGTTATTGCGGTGAGGGCTTTCCGGTAAAGCGCTGTCTCCCTGTCTGGGATACATCAACACGGGTTTGTACAGGCGTTGTTTCTGCTGGACCTGGACCTTGTCCAGTACTAAGTCGTAGGCATGGCTGCTGGACTCCGCTTGATTTTTGTAGAACTAGAGAATGACGGTATAGGTGGCGTCCGGCGTATTGAAGAAATAATCGAAGGCTTCTTGGCTAATGCGTTGGTCGCGCAGATTGAATGTCGTGCTTGTCGGGTTTTCTTGATCTTTTTCAATCTGCGGCAGGGTAAAGGTCGTCGGCTGATTCGCTGCATTTTTTATGAATTGGGCATAGCTGACGCCGGTCTCGTTGCACTTGAGGGTGAAGTCGATGCGCACGTTGGAGAAGGTTGCCAGCTTGACGCTCTCCAGAAAAATCTCGGCGGTGGGGCCTAACGCCAGCGTCTCGTTCTGGGCAGGACCGCTGCTGCTGAGGGTCATGGTCAAATTGACCAGTGCGTCTGCCTTGCTGAACCTGACAGTGCGGTGCGGTTCGAAGCGTTTCGCCAGGCGGGTGGTGACCTCCAGTACTGACGTCGTTCGGTTGAACCGGATATCGCTCTCAGCCGAAAGACTGCGGATATGCTGTTGATTGTCTTCGTAATTCCAGCCATGGGTGGTGCCATGGGGCGCATTGTTGGTCAGGGAGTGAACTTTGACCTGGACCGTTTCGGGCGCCCTGAATTGAAATCTTGACCTGTTGTGGTGCCCGAACAGGGCCTGGTACCGCCCGGCCAGTTCAGACTCTTTATGCCAGGAGAACATCCGCCGAGTGCTGCCCAGGGTTTCCAGCCAATGGACGTTGAAGTGTTGATCCAGCCGTACCGCTTGAAAGAAATGCCGATGCACGCCGTTGTGCGAGGAAGCTGTTTGATGGTTCGGCTGTGCGCTCAGGCCCAGGAACAGGGACGGTGGTTGGCTTTGTGAATCGAGTACGGCGATGGACGCAGTGGCACTCATCAGGTCTTCCGAACTCAATTCGTCAAGGCCCTGTGCCAGGCTGTATTCCTGAATGCAGGCCTGCGGCACGCTCCAACTGTCATCCAGTTTTTTATAGGAAAAGTACAAGCGCAACTGTAGATAGGTGGTCTTTATCCGGGTTTCCAACCGTTGTTGGTATTCCTTCTCCGATTCGACATCACCTCGTCCAATCGGGGTGATGTCCCTCGACGACGACGTCGGGTTGATGCATTGGGCCCACACCACGAAGAGGCGCCCGTTGAACACCACCGGGCGAATCGTCTGTTCGGGGACGTTATCGTCAATCGACAGCGGGATCTTTTGCCAGGAGGACCAGGCTGGCGGAGTGGCCGCGTCGCCCGAGGCCATTTTCAGCGTGCGCCAGTAATAGGTGTTTTCCGGACTGGACTTGCCGGTGAAGTAATAAGTGCTGCTGGCAAAGCTGTCTTTATCACCGTCGATATAACCATTGAGGGTCTTGATATTGGCAAGTGCTTCGAAGCGGCTGAGGTAACTGTGGACGGCTGTCTGCAGCGGCGCAGGCTCGATGCGAAATTGGTTGAGCTGGTTCTCCAGTTGCCTGAAGTTGTCGCTTTTGTCATGGCGCAATGCAGGGCTCAGGTAGGTGGCCGGGTAGTGCTGAAGTTGCTGGTGGGCACGCCACAGTGAATAGGACAGCAACTGGTCTCGCCACTCGGTCTGCTCGTCAGCGCTCATGCCCTGTTCGTCGTAGCCGGGCTCCAGGCCCAGGTAAATGCCTGTGATGTACTGCTGCAGGCTGGCAATGGCGCTGGCGACACGGGTGGTGGGCACCGTATGGCTGACCTGGGGGTCGAGCAGCCAATAGGTATAGACATCGTCGACGGTCTTGACGGTATCGGCCACTGCCGTGTCTTCAGGCAGCACGCTGTTGAGGTAGAACCCCAGCATCGCGTCGCGCAGGTGTTCGTTGAGGTGTTGGGTGAGGGTGTCAGACATGGTCATTCCTTGAACCAGGCGAAATACAACGGGGTTAGGGGGCTGTGGCGATCAATGCCGAGCCAACGTGTTGCCAGTCTTCATTCATCAAGGTGGCATGCAGGTCGGCAGCCTTGAGCAAGGCGCTGGCGGAGAGGCCGGTGAGCCTGACGGCTTCATGGCAACGCAGGAGCCAGTCCAGGTCGGCCAGGGTCTTCACCTGTTTGGCAGGCAGGGATTCAACGAGCAGGTTGATTTCATCGACATCCCACTTGAGCAATGCGGCCAGTTGCGAAGTGCAAGCCTCATTGTCAGTTATGGCGGAGCCTTCGACGGAGGATGAATTGGCACACTGCAAATAGGCGAGCACGCTGTCCTGGGCCAGCCCGTAGGTGCTCAGGCAATGGGCAAAGCGTTGCAGCAGGTACAGCGTGCTCAGCGTCAGCTTGAGCAGCGAGGCCGCGGTGTGGTCCGGGCTCAGCCAGTGCGGATGGAGCACGAAGGCCTGCAAGGCCTCACGGCTCACTGCCAGCCCCAAGGACACTTCGGCATCCGGCAGGCTCAGCAGTACATTTTTGTGCAGCTCCGTGGTGGACTCGGCAGTGGCGGTTCGGGCAATTTGTCGAACCACGAGTTTGCGCCATTGCAGGTACGCGGCGGGGTCACCGGCAAGGTGTGAGGGAGCGTTGAGCAGCGTGTCGATTTTTGCTTTCAGCGGCTGCATTTGTTGGTAGAACGCGCCCAGCTTCTTGGTCACTGCCTGTTTGGCATCGCTGTGCAGAGCCGTGTTGCCTTTTGGGTCGAGGCTCAGGGTCTGGGCTTCGATAAGCTGCACCAGCGCATTGGGCAGTTCTTTGGGCGGCGCGGGCTTGAGCAGCGGTTGGCTGTGCAGCAGCCCTTGTACGATGAGGGCATGCCAGGCAATGGGCGCCGCTTTGGTGTCAGGCTCGGGCTGGGGCAATGACAGGTCAGCGAGGTCTTCTTGCGCCAACAGGCCATGGCGGGTCAATTCGACCACCTCATCGAGTTGGGTGATGTGCGTCTGCACGTGGGGCGGTGGAGATTGGGCATCCAATAGCAATTGGCGGCGAAGCTGATCAACCGTTTGACCCGTGTCGTTGAGCCAGCGGACCAGCCAGTCCATTTGCATCAGCACATCGAGCAGGTCGGCAGGGGCATTGACGCCGGAGCGACGCAGGCTCGGGTTGACCAGTTGGGCGGTGTAATCCTTACCGCCCAGCAGCGCTGCCACATGGTAGCTGTCGAGCACTGACAGCCCGAACAACCGCGCGATCCGGGTTTGGCGATACAGCGCGCTATAAAACGTAAGCGTCGGGCAAGCAGCGGGTAGATGCAGGCGGGCCTGCTTGATCAGCCAGTGCAACGAGGCCGGGGTGTCGCTCAGGTGCAGGCCGGCGCAGAGCTGGTGGCGTAGGGTTGTCGGGATTTCCTCCCTCAGGGCCAGTGTCGGCCTGTCCAGCGTCAATGCCTGGCCTGGCAACGGGGCGGGATTGAACAGCTGGTCGTACAGCGACAGACGAGTGCCGGGTGCCCACACCGGTATCTCATCCAGCACGGCGGCAAAGGCTTGCAATGACAGGCTGTAGCGGCGCTCCAGATAGCGATAGACGCCCAGTGCGCGCAGGGTATTGTCGTTGGCGGGCCGCGCCGGGTCGCCCTCGTGTTCACGCCGCACGACGCTCGTTGACAGGGCGTCGAGTGCGTCGAAGGGCAATTGCGTCCAGCGTTGCAGGCGGATCATTCGGTGCAGGCGCTGGTACCGTTCCCATGAGGTATTGAGCAGGCGCGCAGCACCCTTGTCCTGTGTAGTGATCGACAGGGGCGACTGGGTCGCGCCAGCCTCGGTGATCGGCCCGTTCACGTACGCGGCACCGTCGTGCAGGCGCAGCTTGGCCGGCGGCGTTGGCAGGGCGCTTGCCAGAACATTGCTCGACAGCACCGGCACATACTTGCCGCAGGCCAGTAGCGCTTCGGTCTGATCGGCGGTGAGTCCGGTTTTCTGCAACCAGTGGGACAACTCCTCAAGGGGCTGCTCCTGGGTACCATAGTGCTGGGTAAAAAAATCTTCTGCCTGTACGTCTCCCGTTCTTATTAACAAAGGCTCGGTCAATAACACCTGCTGGGCAGGGCTCAGCCCGGACAGCAAACGTTGCGCTTCATAGGCCTCGTGCCGGACCACGCCGTAAGTGTTTTGCGCGCGCTGGCTGGTGGGCAGCTTGAGGCTGATGCGGTAACTGAGTTCGCCCAATTGTGGCTTGCCGCCGGACAAACCGAGCCAGCACTGGCGATGCGCGCGTTCGAACGGCAGCACGAAGGGGAAGCGTTGCCTGCCGAGCACCTCATCAAGGGAGCGGCCGCGGTATTCACGGCGGGTTTGTTTGAGATGAGCGTCGATCTGGCGGGACAGGGTTTCGTTGATCATCGATATTTGAGGAATCACAGCGCTGAGGCTGCGTTCGTCCAGGGGCAGTGTCTTGAGTTCGGGGCGTCGCCGGTCGAGGGTGATCTTGGGCTGTTTGCCTTTACCGCTTTTTTCCAGCGCTTGGGCAAACAGGTATAACGCCTTCAGGTAGGCGATCGGGGAGTCGATTGCCGCCATGGAAGAGGCCGAACACAGCAGGTGCCAGTCCTCTTTGAACAGGTGGGTATAGGTGGGGGAATGGGTGTCCATTGTGATGAATCTCCTGAAAGCCCCCGGCCACTGCCAAGGGCAATGGCACGCTAGCATGGGGCGCCAGGCCGGCTCGGTCGGCCGGATCGCTGAGTGAGCGAGGAGAAATCATCGGTGCAAATCGATAGCGCGACAGGGCCTGTGGGTCACTGTCGCGCGCGCGCGAACCTTGCTGCGAGGAGGTAGCCGTTACGCCGCCAGCGGTTTTTTCGCCATGGCTTTTTTGTGCGCGGTCTTCATCGCTTCCATCTCGGCTCCCAGCTCTTCGAGCAGCGCTTTACCCAGCAGTTTCTTGGCCTGAGGGAACATCTCGGTTTCTTCTTCTTCGATATGGTGCTCAAGCAACTCCTTGACCACTTTGACGCGACCGGAAAACTCGGTGGACGATGGGTCGGTTTTCTTCAAGTCCGGCAGTACCAGCGAGTCGACGGTGCGGTGCTCTTCCTTGGCTTCGTGGTACATGATGTCCTGTTCCTTGCCCCCGGCTTTTCTGAACGCGGGGTAGAGGATCTCTTCTTCGAGTTGGGTATGCAGGGTGATCTCCATTTCGAGTTTGGCCAACAACTCGGTACGCTTTTTTACCCCGCGTTCAGTGGATTCGCTCAACTGCGTCAGCAGGGTCTTGACGCGTTCATGGTCGGCTTTGAGCAGGTCGATGGCATTCATAGGTAACCTCACGGGGGGTATGCGGGCGTGTCGAAGTGCACGCCTCGTGGTGAGGAAGGTTGCATCAGGTGTACCAACTTTTATTGTTAAAAATTATCTTATAAATCAGTTGGTTGTGTTTTTCGGTGTGCTTGGAGGTCGTGCAGCTTGCATGGTCGGGCCGCGTTGAGGTTGCACAACGCACAACCGGTTGCTGACGCTCCAGCGCAAGGGGCGGCCATAAAGTGTGGCCTGGAAAATTCTAATGGAACCCTTGGGGCATCTGCTTGACCTAACGCTTAGACTTCAGGAGGTGAATCATGCAAATTGAGTATATCTGGATCGTATTGGCGGTGGTTCTGCTGCTCTTGGAACTCTGGGCGATCAATATCGTTTTGCGCAGCACTGGCGGATGGGAGACCAAGGGGTTGTGGGTCGTGGTGCTGGTGTTCGTGCCGCTGCTGGGGTTGATTGCGTGGGCGATGTTCGGACCCAAGCGTGAAATGGCGCAGCAGCGTAAAAGCTGAAGCGGTGAGTGATAAAAAACAGGCGCCCATGGGGCGCCTGTTTTCATTGCGGTCAACCGATCAGCCGCCGACGGCCTTGGCAATCGCCTCATTGAACGCCGGTAGATCGTCCGGCGTACGCGAGGTGATCAAGGTCCAGCCATTGGCCTGGCACTCTTTAACCTCGGCATCCACCACGCCGGCAGCGCCGGCGTTTTCAAGGTCGATGCGCACGCTCTTATAGGCGGTCAGGGTTTTGCCCTTGACCACGCCAGCGTCGATCAGGGTCCATGGCCCGTGGCAGATCGCCGCGATGGTCTTGCCGGCCTGCACGAACTCATTGATCAAGCGCAGCGCGGCGGCATCCTGGCGCAGTGTATCGGCATTCACTGTGCCGCCCGGGATGACCAGCGCATCGAAGTCGGCGCTGACAACATCCGACAGTTGCACGTCGGATTCCACGGTCTGGTCTTTTTCCGTGTCGCCGACAAATGTCTGGGTAGTGCCGCCTTTGCTGGAGGCGTGCGTTACGGTCGCGCCGTAGCCACGCAGCGTCTCCAGAGGCTTGAGCAACTCGTCGCGCTCGATGCCGGTGTTGGAGGTGATGACGAGGATGTGCTTGCCGTTGAGTTGCGAGCTCATGGTCGAGTGTCTCCTTGGGTCATGGATGGATTAATGGGCGTATTTGGTTTGCAGTTCCTTGGCCATTTTCAGGTGGGCTTCAAGGGTGGGCAGGGTCTTGGTGGCGAAGGCTTTCAGCTCGGGATTGTCCGAGGAGGCCGCTTCTTTCTTGAACAGCTCGACGGTTTTTTCATGGGCCGCTACCTGGTTGTTGGCATAGGCCTTGTCGAAGGATTCATCGCGCATTTCCAGGATGGCTTTCTTCGCCTTGTCGGTGAGCGCAGCGTCATCGGGTACTTCGATATCGAGTTTTTTCGCCAGGGCCATCAGTTCCTGATTGGCCTTGGTATGGTCTGTGACCATATGCTGGGCGAAGGTCTTTACGTCCGCCGAGCTGCTTTTTTCCAGGGCCAGCTTGCCCGCTTCCACCTCGGTGATACCGCCCTCGGCGGCGTTGTCGACAAAGTCGTTGGAGGTCGCCGCCATCGCGGTGGAAATCGAGCCTGCAATCAGCATGAAGGTAAGGCCCATCGGTTTCATCAGTCGAGTTTTCATGGTGTCTCTCCTTGGAAATGGCGGGATGCCGTTACCTGACTGTTGAATCGAGAGGCGGGTAAAAGGTTTAAATTTTTTTGCGCTTTTTTGCCCAGTGGTGAGGCGAGGCAATTGACTTGAACCAATCCGGATTCGCAGGGTTCTGCTACATAGGGCCGCCATCTCAGGGGCCTGCCACTGCCAGGAGGATTGCACTGTGACTGATCGTAAAACCGCCGATAAAACCCCCGACCCCGTCAGCTCTGAAGACGCGCAAAAAGGTAATGCCGAGACCACAAAAGGGCAGACGCTTGAACCTGCGAACCCCAAGACTGAAACCATCGACAAAGTCGTGACGCCGACCTCGATCAAGGACATTGAACGGCAAACGGATGCAATCAACGAGAAACTCAACAACGGGCGTTGAACCTGCTGAGTTGATCGGTGGAGACGGAGCGAGATCCTGTGGCGGCCTGAAAGCTGCCACTGCTACTTTTTATAAAAAAATATAATAATTATCTTAGATTAAAATGTGCTTTTTATTATTTATGACCATCCCCTAGTCTTGCCTGGAAGTCCCTTAGGTCATCCAGGAAGATTTGCCATGAGTAGCGTCACGCCGATTTCCAGTGTCTTGAGCAATGTGCGCCAGCGGGTCACACCGCAAGAGTGGGAGGTGCGGGTCAAGTTGGCCGCGGCCTACCGACTGGCGGCGTTGTACAAGTGGACCGATCATATCTACACGCATTTCTCCGCGCGGGTGCCAGGGCCCGAGGCGCATTTCCTGATCAATGCTTTCGGGCTGTTGTTCGACGAAATCAGCGCCTCCAACCTGGTCAAGGTCGATCTGGACGGCACCCTCGTCGATGACCCTACGGGCCTGGGGATCAACTACGCCGGCTATGTGATCCACAGCGCCATCCACGGCGCACGCCATGATTTGCAAGCGGTGCTGCACACCCACACCCGCGACGGTATTGCGGTGTCGGCGCAGAAGCAGGGGTTGTTGCCGATCTCCCAGCACGCTATCGCATTCTCGGGGCGTGTGGCTTACCACGGTTACGAAGGCGTGGCGCTGGACCTGGACGAGCGTGAACGGCTGGTGGCGGATTTGGGCGACAAGAGTGTGATGATCCTGCGTAACCACGGCTTGTTGACGGGCGGCGTCAGCGTCGAGCATGCCTTCCAGCAACTACAATGCCTGGAGCGGGCCTGCAACATCCAGATTGCGGCACAGGCAGCGGGGAATGCCGAGTTGATCTTCCCACCGGCTGAGGTGGTGGCCAAGGTCGAGCAGCAGGCCAAGGTGTTCAGCAATGGCGAAGGCCCGGGCGTGGCGCGGCATTGGAATGCGCTGATGCGCCAGCTTGAGCGTACCGATACCGACTACAAGAACTGAGTCGGGTGGATTGTTCCCACGCAGAGTGAACTGACCCCCAAAGGTTGGACACAACCTTGGGGGTGTCATGGGTAAGTACACAGAGCAAGCAAAACTCGCAGCCGTGCAGGACTATTGTTCCGGTAGCGCGGGTTTGAGGGATGTTGCACACCG